>NZ_NPFP01000028.1:0-46521 GCF_002259145.1 Rhodococcus sp. 15-2388-1-1a
CGGGCCGCAGCAGACCGATCAGCGACTTCAGGAAGACCGACTTACCGGTACCGGACGGACCGAGGAGAGCACTGACTTCACCCTTCGGCAGGGTCAACGTCACGTCCTGCCAGATCTTCTGTACACCGAAAGACTTGGTCAATCCCTCGACCGAAACCTCGACTCCCACGCTGACCTCCACAATTCGTACACATCGACCCAGATGTGGGTTGCGTCACTGTAACCCATGCACGTGTCCGCTCCGACACAGGAGCTTACCGCCCAGTAAGAACTTCCCCGAGTCAGGCTGTAGAGCTTGCATCAGTGTGGCTCATCTCACGCGACACGGTCGCCGACTCGCCAGAACTGTGACAAGTCCCTGCGTTGCAAAGCTGTGACACACCACAAACAATGACGGCCGAAACCCTTCGGAACGCTTCGGACTTCGGCGAGGTCGAGTAAACAGTGGTGCGGAGCGAGTGTCACGCGATCCGGCGGAGTCCGTGACCGATCACAACGACGCGTCATCCGGTGCCACCATGAACACAGAAAAGGGGCCGTTCCCACCGAAGTGGGAACGGCCCCTCGACCCGCTCTCGATTTCAGAGCGTGAAGTACGACTGCAGTGAAGCGGTCTTACTTGACGGAGATCTTTGCGCCGGCAGCTTCCAGCTTCTCCTTGGCAGCCTCGGCTGCATCCTTGGCGACCTTCTCCAGGATTGCCTTCGGAGCGCTCTCGACGAGGTCCTTGGCTTCCTTCAGGCCGAGGCCGGAGACGACCTCACGGACGACCTTGATGACCTGGATCTTCTTGTCGCCGGCCGACTCGAGGACGACGTCGAACTCGTCCTGCTCCTCGGCAGCCTCAGCCGGAGCACCGGCTGCGCCTGCTGCTGCAACTGCGACGGGAGCGGCTGCGGTGACCTCGAAGGTCTCCTCGAATGCCTTCACGAACTCGCTGAGCTCGAGGAGGGTGAGCTCCTTGAACTGGTCGAGCAATTCTTCGGTGCTGAGCTTCGCCATGGTGGCGGGTCCTTCCTGTAAGTACCTGGTCGCTGATCCGCGACTGGTGTTCGGTGATGGTGTGGAGCTGAGCTGTTCGCCGATACCAGCGGATCAGCTTTCGGCGGGAGCTTCCGCCGGTGCTTCTGCTTCTGCAGGTGCCTCGGCTGCGGCGGGTGCGCCGGCAGCCTTCTTCTCCTGCAACGCGAACGCCAAACGCGCGAACTGCGATGCGGGAGCGTTGAACAGGCCTGCAGCCTTCGACAAGTTGCCCTTCATGGCGCCGGCGAGCTTGGCCAACAGGATTTCGCGCGACTCGAGGTCTGCGATCTTGTTGATCTCGTCCACGGACAGCGTTGCGCCGTCCATGTAGCCGCCCTTGACGATCAAGGCCTTGTTGTCCTTCGCGAAGGCCTTGATGGCCTTCGCAGCGTCGACCGGCTCGCCCTTGATAAATGCAATGGCGGTCGGTCCGACGAACAAATCGTCGAGGCCGGTGATACCGGCTTCGGCAGCTGCGCGCTTGACCAGGGTGTTCTTGGCGACGGAGTACGTGGCACCTTCGCCGAGCGCACGCCGGAGCTGAGTCAGACCGGACACCGACAGGCCACGGTATTCCGTGACGACGGCAGCCGTCGAACCCTTGAACTGTTCGGTGATCTCCGATACTGCTGAGACCTTTTCGGGCTTTGCCATACTTCGCCTCCTCTCGTGGGAAGTTGTGTCGATCGCGAGAGGGCCGGAAAACGACGAACGCCCCGGCGCAAGAAGCACACGGGGCGTGAACGAGCGGCAGCCACGAGGACTGCATACAGGTTCCCTACCTCGTTCTCCTGCGTGGGCCGTCCGAAGCGATCTCGGACCTTCAACCGCGCAACTCCCGGAAGCGAATCCTTCGAGAAGGCGGTGACCAACGGTCTTGGGTAGAACTTGATTGGGCGGTCAGGGCACAAGTGCGAGCACTCGTGATCCGAACCGTCGACCAGGTTACAACACGTTCGGTGTCAACTCCAAAACGTTCGATGTTCGCACTGTCATATGCGCACCCCGTACAGGACCAGGTTGCGCTCGTAGCTGCCCACGGCTGCATCGAAGTCACCCGAACACGTGATGAGCCGGATCTCGTCGGCAGGCACGGCACCGAAGACCAGTGCCGTCGGGAACTCGGCTTTGCCGTAGTCACCGATCTCGTCGATGCGGTACTCGGCCCGACCACCCGCCTCGTCCTCGACCGCGACGACATCGCCGGCTCCGAGTTCCGACAGACGATCGAACACCGCGGGGCCGGTCGTCGAGTCCACGTGCCCGGCGATCACCGTCGGGCTGCCGATCGCGCCGGGACGGCCACCTCCGGTGAACCACCCGACGTCGTCGTAGTCGGTGGGCACCTGCATCTCCCCCGATTCGGTGAGACCCAGGCCGATCAACGGTTCGTCGAGATCGATGTCCTCGGCGCTCACCCGCGTCGGGGCCGGTCGCACCGAGTCCACTGCGGGCGCAGTCGGGGCAGCGCCCGACGACGACTGCGAGGCCACGGGCGCTGCCGGTGTCGGGGCCGTCGCCGGTGGCGGTGGCGGTGGCGAGGAACAGCCCACCACCACCGCCGCGGCTGCGGCCGCGATCAGGACCGAATATCTCAGCTCCGCACCTCGCGTCGAGCCGCGAACGTCACGCCCGCAACGACCATCGCGCCCAGAGCCACTGCGCCGACGACGGGAACCACCGAGCTCGACGCCGAATCGGACGCCGCGACTGCCGAGCCGCCACCTCCGGTTGCCACCGATCCGACCGGAATCTGGGTCAGCTGTCCGCGCACCGCTCCCGCGGAGAAGTCGACGGTGTGGGTGTCGGCGGCAAATGCCGCGGGATCGGCTTCGATCTGATCGAGGGTGAATCCGGTACCGCTGTCCGCATCGGCACCGGCCGGAGTGAGGCCGGTGGTGAACGGTCCCTGCATGCAGCCGCTGCTGGTACGCGGGCCGTCGCCGATGGGGGTCGGGTTGGGGAATGCCAGACGCGGAGGTCCTGCTGCGCCCGCTGCCGCCTGGTGGATGTGCGTGGCGGTCTTGGCCGGGCTCATGTAGTCGCCGGTCACGCCTTCGAGCGCGATGTCGTAGCAGACGATGTCGAGATCGGAGTTGATGCGCAGCGTGAAGGTGCCCATCGCGCCGGGCTGCCCCGGAGTGGCGACTCCCTCACCGTTGAGCACCTGGTCGGGAGTGGCCATGGCCGTGAACGCGCTGGTGAACGAATCCGGTTCGGCGACAGGCGTATCGGCACCGGCCGGGGCAGCGGCGAACAGCATCAGCGCGGCGGCGGTGGCCGTACCACCGACGACGGCGGTGGCGGTGGATCGGATCGACGTTGCCGGGCGTGGGATCGAGCGTCTGGTCATCTCGTGTGCCTTCCGTGGGAGTATCGGGCAAGCGAGCCCGTGCAAGGTGTACGAGCGCCGATGCCAGAATGTTCAAAGCTCGGTAAAGAAATATTTCCCGCCTTCGGCATGAACGTCCGAGGGTCGACCGACGTATCCACTGTCATGAGCATCGGGAGCGTGATCGAACTGGACTTCGACGTCGCTGCCGCGTACGACGAGCACGCGTCGGCCATGCTCGGGTTCGCCGTCAACGCTCTTCGCGACAGAACTCTGGCCGAGGATTGCGTTCAGGAGACCTTCTTTCGGGCCTGGCGAGCGCGGTCCCGGTTCGAGCCGAGGCGCGGGTCGCTGCGAACGTGGCTGTTCGCCATCGAACGCAACGTGATCGTCGATGTTCAGCGGTCGCTGACGAGGATGCCGATGCCGGCCTCGGACCGGATCGAGGACATCGATCGGGGCTCGGGCGGGGTCACGCGCGACACCAGCCCCGACATCGACGAGCGGCTCCGCATCATCGCCGCGCTTGCCCTGCTCTCCCCCGAGCATCGTCAGGTCGTCGTCGCAGTGCACCTGAGCGGCAGCACCTACGCGGAGTTGTCGGAATCGACCGGGGTTGCCGTACGAACACTGCGCACCCGCACCTTCTACGCACTGCGAGCCCTACGAGACCACCTCGACGGAAAGGAGGAAACATGAGCGCATCACCCGATCGCCGAGCCGAGTTGATCGCCGCTGCCGTCGGCGACGATCTCGACGACGCCGAAACCTCCGAACTGCGCGAGCTCGCCGCGGCGGACCCCACGATCGACACCGAGATCGCCGAATTGCGCGCGATGACGGATTTTCTCGGCCGCCGTGGACCGACCGAGCCCTGGCTCGAATCTCCGACGCCACCCGACCTGCGCGAGCGAATCCTTGTCGCAACGGGCGACTCCGAGGAGCAGGCGGGCATCCAGCAGCTCGGCACGCAGCGGTTCGGACGGCAGCGGTTCGGACGGCAGCGCAGATCAGCAGGACTTGCCGCGGCCGCCGCAATCGTTGGCGTGGTGGTCGGCAGCGGGGTCGTGCTCGGAGTCGACGCCTACCGCCAGGACCCTACGAATCCGCCCACCGCGATCACCGGTCCACCCGGAACCCTCGGCGCGTACGAGGAGGTCGCGTTCACGACGACTACGCCGAGCGTCGACATAGAAGGAGGCCTGGTTGCCCACACGTGGGGCACCGAGACCGTCCTGGAGATGGACGGCATCTCCGATCGTGGGCCGTACGAGGTGGTTCTCGTCGACCGATCGGGTGTCGAACTCCCGTCCGGCACGTTCCTCGGTAGTGACATCACCATCGAGTGCCGGATGAACGCCGCGGTGCTGCGCCAGGACGTGACCGAGATCGAGATCCGCACGTCCGGGGGTGCCGTCCTGGCGAGCGCTCAGCTGCCGACGGCCTCGTAGCGCCCGGAGCCGGTGACGGCTTTCCTACGGTCCGAGCCGGGCCACCAGTTGCGCTCGCCGAAGAGCTTCATCATCGCCGGCACCATCATCATGCGCACCAGCACCGCGTCGAACAGCACCGCAATGGCGAGTGCGAAGCCGAACTGTTTGAGCTCGAGCACGTCGGCGGTGAGGAAGCTGGCGAACACGGCGACCATGATCGCGGCGGCGGCCGTGATCGGCCTGGCGGTGTGCTCGATGCCGTCGACGACGGCCACGTCGTTGCTCGCTCCCCGCACGAACACCTCACGCATGCGGCCGATGAGGAACACCTCGTAGTCCATCGACAGGCCGAAGACGACGGCGAACACCGTCACCGGTAGATACACCTGGATGTAGCCCGGGCTCTCGAACCCGAGGATGCTCGACCCCCAACCCCATTGGAAGACGGCGACGGTCGCACCCAACGCTGCTCCGGTGACCAGCAGGTTCATGGCGACGGCCTTGAGCGGAATCACCACGCTGCGGAAGACGACGGCCAAGTAGAAGAGCGAGAAGGCCAGGACAGCGGCGACGACCCAGGCGAACTTGCCCGAGATCTCGTCGGAGGCATCGACCACGAGTGCGGTGGTGCCACCCACGGAGACGTTCGTGCCGTCCGTGTCACCGGCGACGAGTGCCTGGGCACGAAGGGACCCGACGAGATCGGCGGCCTCCGACGAGTCGATCGGCACCGACGGAACCACGATCAGCAACGACCGTCCGCCCTCCGGCTGAGCCAACGCGTAGGCGACGCGATCGTCGCCGCGCACGAAGTCGGCGAACGCGTTGACGGTGGCCATCTGCTGCGGGCCCAACGGACTGTCGTCCTCACCCGTGAACACGATGGTGATGGGCGAGATGGTCCCGGGCGCGAACTTCTCGGTCAGGACCGTGTTGGCCCGTCCGGACGGTTCCGCGCTCAGCGCATCGGCACCGAGGTCGACGCCGTAGGAGATCGAACCGATGGGAATCAGGCAGACGATGAGGACCGCGGCCGACGCGGCCGTGTAGCGCCACGGACGTTCGATGACGTGCTGCGCCCACCGCGACCACCACGTGGGTACGGCGGCGTCGTGCTCGTCGACCGACGGAGGTTGGAATCTGCGCGGCAGTGACCAGGCCCCGATGCGCGGTCCCAGTACGGCGAGAATCGCCGGCAGCAGGGTCCACGCGACCACGACGACGGTGGCGATGGTGAGTGCGACGACCAAAGAGATGCTGCGTACCGCGGGGACGTCGACGATGGCGAGGGCTCCGAGTGCGATCAACACGACCAGACCGGAGATGACGATGGTGTGCCCGGCCGTACCCATCGCCGCCCCCACCGCGCGCTCGGTCCGGTCCGGATCTTCCGGAGGTCCGGCTCGACCGATCTCCTCGCGGAATCGACTGACGATGAAGAGTGCGTAGTCGATTCCCAGGCCCAGACCGAACATCGCCGCCACGGTGGTGACGAGAACGTCGAACGTCATCACGTTGGACAACAGCGCGAACATTCCGAACGCCGCCAGCACGCCGATTCCGGTGGAGACCAACGGCACGATGCCCGCGACCACCGACCCCAGCGCCAGAACCAGGACCACGAAGGCGATGGGAAGACCGATGCTCTCGGCCCGCACTGCGTCCTCGGATTCGACGCGGGTGAGATCGACCGTCATCGGCGAATATCCCGTCACCGCCACCTCGACGCCGTCGCCGGACGCCGCGCCGATCATCTCCTGCACGCGTTCGGCCACCGCGATCCGATCGCTGGCCTCCCCGCCGATACCGACGAACGCGAGCGCCGACGTGCCGTCCTCGGAGATCGTCGGGACGAAGCCTGCGGTCTCGTAGGGGTCGACGACTCGCAGCACGTCCGGGGACTGCCGCAGCCGACCGACGACCTCCCCCACTCGCTCACGGAACGCCGGGTCCGATGTGTTCACCGACTCGGAGGTGAACGTGACGACGAGTTGTTCGGAGCCGAACGATTCGAAGTGACGCTCGATCAGATCGTCGGCCCGGCTCGATTCGGTGCCCGGCACCGAGAAGTTGGCCCCGACGAGCGAATTCTGCAGCGCCGGATACAGAACCGCCGATCCCACCGCCAGCAGCGTCCAGATCGCCAGCACCACCCAGCGACGACGCGCAACGAGTCGGCCCCACCGGTCGCCGATGTTTCCCCTGCTCAACTGCCGGTCGCTTCGCGAGATCGTGTCGGTCATCTACGTCAACTCCCGGCTGAAGATGCGATACGTGCGGTGCGGGGCGAGTTTCGTCCGCGACAGGACCGAGCCCCTCATCCACGGACTGTCGTCGAGCACGGGAGCCGCTTCGACGCGGGTGAACCCGAGGTCGCGCATGCGCACCGACATCTCCATGATCAGCAGGGAGGACACGGCTCGATCGGGGCAATCGGGATCGACGAACAGCATGTCCACCCGCACGCCGTCGATCACTTCCGTGCGACCCGGACGCTTGACGTGCCACAGCGTCACCAGGTCTCGCGCCCAGCGCGACTTCAGGTGCGACGCCTTCGCGGCGGCCTGATTGACGTCCGGGATTCCCATCAGGAAGCCGACCGGTTCACCGTCGAGTTCGGCCAGCAGGGTGAGCCGGCGGTCGATGACCGGAAGCATCATCTTCAACAGCTCGAACAATTCCGTGTAGGACAGCGGCGAAAAGCCCCAGAAGTTCACGAACGTCTTGTTGTAGAGGTCCCGGACGATGCGTGCGTCGCGGCGGAGCGTCCGGTACTTCATCGACCGGAACGTCACTTCCGATCGCGCCTTGATCTTCTCGAAGATCTGCATGTGCCGCGCGTATTTGGGGTCGTTGTAGATGATGCACGGGTCGTCGAAGAGGTAGCTGTAGAAGTCCTTGACCGCCATCAGACCCCACTTCTCGAAGTGGGCCGCGTAGTACAGCGGATTGTGCGGCATCCCCACCAGAGGCAGTGCCGGGATCTCGTCGACGACGATGCCTGCGCTGTAGAACATCGACGGACCGAACGGCCCGGATATCGTCGCGAGCCCCCGCGCCGAAAGCCATTGCGCCGCAGCGTCGAGCAACGCCTTCGCGACGTCGTGATCGTCGACGGCCTCGTAGAAGCCGAAGAAGCCGATCGACTCCCCCGTGTACTCGGTGAACGACAGATCGTGGATGGCCACGATGCGACCGACGGCAATTCCGTTCTCGCGCGCCAGGAATGCCTTGGTGATACGGGTGGAGGCGACCGAGGACGGCGGCGCGATGAGCACTCGACGCAGGTCCATCGACTCGTCGGGAAGGCGGTACGGGTCGCCCTGGTAGACCAGGTCCGAGACGGCCTCGAACTCGCGCCAGCCGGCTTTGCCGTCGACCTCTTCGATCGTGATCATCGTTCCTCTTCGCTCCGTTGACTGCCGTCGACGAGGATCGGTGAACGGGCCACCGTCGTCTCCCCGGCGAACACGTAATTACCTGGCCGGACGGTGATCTCGTCGACGAGTGCGTCCGGCACGAACACGTCGCACTGAGAACCGAAGCGGATCATCCCGTACTGCTCGCCGCGTTCGACGGTGTCACCGACGGCGACGTGCGCGACGATCCGGTCGACCCAGAGATCGGCAATCTGCGTCACCGTCACCACGGCACCGGACTCGTGCTCGATCGAGATGGTGAGCCGCTCGTTGGTGAGCAGGTAGTCGCAGCCCTCGTCGTAAGGTGTGCGCCGGGTCAACAGGTTCGCGCCGACCCGCGCCATCGACTTGTTGAACGGTGCTGCGGACCGGTGGCGACGCATGCCGACGGTGCCCGACACCGGAATTCGGTTGCGGTGCACCGAGTATTCGGACATGTAGATCCCGATCAGGTAGCCACTGTCGCTCGACGCGACTCCTGCGATCTCGTCGAGGACGATCGTCCGCCCCTTCTTCACGGCGAACGCGGTACTGCCTGCCTCCACGCGTTTGACGTACGTGACGAACCCGTCGGCCGGGGCGAGCACCGCCCGCGGATCGGCCGGTGGTTCGCGGTGCGGATCGCGGAAGAAGAACCGGGTCCGCCAGTACACGAACAGCGCGAACGGAGCTGCCAGCACTGCACCGAGGGCGAGCGCCAACCGAATCCACGACATCAGCTGTGCCGCTGTTCGTCGACGCTCTCCGACCAGGTCACGAAGGCATCGGCTGCCCGGTTCCGCACCGACCCGGGCAGCAACCCGATCACCCCACACACCACGTAGAAGCCCAGTGAGAGAACGCCGTTGGACACCTCGCGGCCGATGGGTACGTCCCGAAGGCGCACCGAGGTGGGTTCGAATCCGTCCGCCACGTCAGTTGACGGCGGCGGGCGTGAGCGTCTTGAGCTGTGCTTTCTCGAAGTAGAGCTCGAAGAGTCGGCGGTGATCGCACCAGGAGATGTCGTGGTCGACGGGCAGGATCGCCTCGGGCTTGTGCACCAGGCGCATGAGCTGATCGATGTTGTCGGCCAGCATCGTCTCGGCGAATCGAGGAGAGATGCGCGCGCTGACGCGCTCCTTGAACTCCTCCCAGCTCACCAGATCGAGCCCGAGAAGGTCGGCGTAGAGATCGTGACCGTAGCCGGTGGGATTGCTCGGCAACAGCCTCGTCAGAGGATGGCTGCGCAACGAGTTGCTCGCCATGACGTCGCACATCACGTCGACCGGAACGTAGTTCATCCCCGGGCCGTCCCAGATGGCACCGGCCGCGATCGCCAGTTCGATGATGCGCCAGAAGCTGTAGACCCGGCCCGGATCACGACCGAGTTCGGTGCTTCCGAGGATGTAAGGAGCCTCGCACAGGGTGACGGAGTAGGTGTCCGACATCGACAGCCACCCGAGCAGCGTTGCGTTGACCCACTTCATCTGCGCGTACCCGGAGTACCACCACGAATCGGGACGACGGAAATCCTCGGGCTTCTGATAGAGGTGGGCACCGATACTGCCCACGTACGTCAGATGCTTGCGGGTGGAGGTGATGCTGAATTCGAGGATGCGCAGCACGCTGACGAACCAGTCGTCGCGCAGCTCGGCGTAGCTCTCGGTGTAATCGGTGGAACTGGCACAGTTGAAGATCTGTCCCACTCCGGCAGCCAGGTCGTAGTAGGCGGTCTTGTCGAGACCGAACCGGAATTTCGTGGGAGTGCCCTCGACGATGCGGATCTTGTCTGCGTCCACCGCGATCTCGTACTGGTCGAAGGTGCGCTGCAGACGCTCGAGGGCTGTTTCCTCCTCGGTGGGACGAACCATCGCGTAGACGATCTCCACCGCCGCTTCACGCGTCAGTCGACCGATCAGGTGGGCGCCGAGGAAGCCGTTGGCCCCGAACACCAGCGCGGTCTCGGTCACCGGGGGTGCCATCGCCGCTACCCGTCGGCGGGTGTCCTCGTCGATGAAGGGCCGCAGCGCAGTGGGATCACCGTTGCTCAGGGCAACGACGTCCGCGTACTTACCGGCGAAGCGAAGCCCCGGGCATTCATTGGTGATCAGCGCATCCGCGTGCGGCCAGACCGGACGCAACGATCCGTCTCCGAACAGTGCTTCTACGTGCATTCGTGCTCCCCTGCAACGATCGGTGTCCCATGTCACTTCGGACCGCCAGAACGTAGCAATCCCGCGGGCTCACGACTCGCTGACCGGAAAAGTCTGGTACCCCCCATAGCGTCACTCAACTTTTGTTGAGAGGGTTCCCAACAAAACACAGCAGGGCACGACATTTGTTGGAGCAGATTACGACCGATCCGCGTTCCGCAGGACAAACAGGGTCGTTCGAAGGTCTAATCGATCTCCATGACTGCCGTGCAGCCCCACCCCCTCCTGCAACCCGTACGCGATCCCAGCGGCGGCGACGCGGCAGCGGCGTGGGCGGAGATCGTGCGCGAGCAACCGCGCTACCCTCGCGTGTCCATCACGGCGAACGTGCGCATCCCGATGAGCGACGGGACGGCGTTGCGCGCATACGTCTTTCGCCCCGCGGACGCGTCGGGACGCGCGGTCGAGGGCACGTTTCCCACCGTCCTGAACCTCACGCCCTACAACAAGCTGCTGATGAAGGGCATCGACACCATCCTCGAGACCCCGGTTCTGGGCAGTGCCATCAGAACCTTCTCGTCCGCGTTCGACCTGACCGGAACCAGATTCGACGGCATCACCGAGATCACCCGAGTGGTGGCGGGCGGGGCTGCCGACCTGCTTTCGGTCAACCGCCATCTCGTGCGCAGCGGGTACGTCCAGATGATCGTCGACGTCCGCGGCACCGGCAGTTCCTCGGGCACCTGGGACGTGCTGGGCCCCCGGGAACAGCTCGACTCGCTCGAGGTGATCGAGTGGGCCCGACGACAGTATTGGTGCAACGGCCGGATCGGGATGGCCGGCATCTCGTACTCCGCGATCAATGCGCTGCAGGCCGCGGCCAAGCAGCCCGCCGGGCTCGACGCGATCTTCGCGGTCGAGGGCTCGGTGGATATCGTGCGTGAAATCTTTGCCACCGGAGGGGCCACCTCGGCATTCATTCCACTGTGGCTCGCGGCGGTCAACGGGCTCAAATGGGCACCCGCGGTAGGCGGAGTCGACACGCTCGCCTGGCTCCGCGATCGCGTTCGATCCCCGGCCACGAATCTGTTCGACCTGGCCAAAGGCTTTGTCACAGGCGGAGATCCGCGAATCTACGACAACGAGTACTACGACACCATCGATGCCGTCATCGAAGACATCGCGGCACCGACATTTCTGTACGGCTGCTGGCACGACATCTTCGGCGGTTCCGCACCGGACATCTACAATCGACTTGCCCTCGAACGCGGATTCAAGCAGTTGCTCGTCGGCGACGGCTACCACGGCAACCCGGGAATCGGCTTCGGCGAACCGGGCTTTCCGCCTCGCCTGGACGTACTCGAGCGCGCCTGGTTCGACAAGTGGCTACGCGACGTGGACAACGGAATCGAGAACTACGGCCCCGTCACCCTGCGTCAGCAGGGTGGCAATTGGACTGCGCACGGACGCTTTCCGGCTCCCCGGGCGCAACCCCGCCGGCTCTACCTGTCGGCAGCGGCTTCGGGCACCGCGCCCCACGCCGTCGCCGACGGCAGCCTCACCGGCGAACCGGCCGCCGAATCCGACGTCCTCACAGTGCGCCCGTCACTGCGAGCCGTCGTATCTCGCGACACCACACAGGTTCTCGCCGGTGTGACGGCAGTCCTGGGCGGCGGCTTCACCTACGACAATCGATTCGCCGAGGGCGCAGCAGTCACCTTCACCACCGCGCCTGCCGAGTCGGACACCGTCCTGTCCGGTCCCATGAACCTGCACCTACGCGTCGTCTGCCATGCACCGGAAGCGATGTGGGCCATCATGATCTGCGACGTCGCCCCGAGCGGCCGATCGATCGTGCTCAGCAACGGAGCCCTGCTCGCCTCACGCCGAGCCGTGGACGACGAGCGATCGCTGTTCGCCCCGAACGGCGATTACACCCGTCCGTACCATCCACTCACCGAGGCAGCGTTGCTCCCGGTACCCGTGGGCGAACCCATCGCCCTCGACATCGACATCCTCACCACCGAGGCCGTCATCGCGTCCGGCCACCGCCTACGCGTGAGCGTATTCGCCACCGACGCACCGCGGTTCATCCCGATCCTGCCGGATCTGGTCCGTACGCGGCTGCGCAGACAGGACATCGACATCGATCCGAAGAATCCGAGTTACCTGGTGGTTCCGGTACTCGGTGAGCCCGGCTGGTAGGAACGAGAACATGAGAATCGAACAAGGTGTCGCGCCGACGAACTCCGTCGAGATCGCGTACGAGGACATGGGATCGATCGACGATCCTGCAGTGTTGCTCATCATGGGCCTGTCCGCGCAATTGACGTTGTGGCCCATGGACTTCTGCACCCGCCTCGTCGACGCCGGCTACCGGGTGATCCGAATCGACAATCGCGATATCGGATTGTCCACCAAGATGACCGGGCAGAAAGTCCGAGGATCCCAGATCCTGCGCCTGATCCGGCACGAGTTCGGGATGTCCTCGGACGTGCCGTACACGATCACGGACATGGCGGCCGACGCCGTCGGCGTGCTCGACCATCTCGACATCGACTCGGTGCACGTCGTCGGTGCCTCGATGGGCGGGATGATCACCCAGGTCTTCGCCGGAAGCTATCCCGAACGAACGAAGTCGGTCGGCATCCTCTTCTCGAGCACCAACGAGCCGTTTCTGCCGCCGCCCGATCCGCGCGCGCTGCTGCCGCTCATCGGCGGAGTCGGGAAGGACGCCACCAGGGACGAGATCATCGCGCACTCGGCGAAGACGCTCGCCGCGATCGGTTCCCCCGGTTACCGCACTCCGCTCGAGGAGCAACTGGAGATCGCGCAGGTGATGTACGAGCGGAACTACAACCCGTCCGGAGTCGTCCGTCAGATGGCTGCCATCACCGGCACCGGCAGCCTGCGGCCGTACGCGAAGAAGATCACCGCGCCGACCACCGTCATCCACGGCACCGCCGACAAACTGGTGCGGCCGTCGGGCGGTAAGGCCATCGCCCGCGCCGTCCCCGACGCCGAGCTGACTCTGATCGACGGTATGGCCCACGACCTGCCCGCCGCACTGCTCGACCGCATCGCCGGCATCATCCTGGCGAACTTCGCGCGGGCGCGGGCTGCGTAGGCGAAACGGACCCATCACGCGACGAAGGCCGGCACCCGATGGATCGGTGCCGGCCTTCGCAGTAGTGCTGAGCTGATTACGCGTTCGCGTCGTCCTCGAGGAGGTTGCGCGTGCGGTTCGGATCGACCTGGACGCCGGGTCCGGTGGTGGTCGAGACGGTGACCTTCTTGACGTAACGACCCTTGGCCGACGACGGCTTCGCACGCAGGATCTCGTCCAGCGCTGCGCCGTAGTTCTCCACCAGCTTGGTCTCGTCGAACGAGGCCTTGCCGATGACGAAGTGCAGGTTGGCCTGCTTGTCGACGCGGAAGTTGATCTTGCCGCCCTTGATGTCGTTGACGGCCTTGGTCACATCGTTGGTGACCGTGCCCGTCTTCGGGTTCGGCATCAGGCCACGCGGTCCGAGGACACGGGCGATACGGCCGACCTTGGCCATCTGATCCGGGGTGGCGATCGCGGCGTCGAAGTCCAGGAATCCGCCCTGGATGCGCTCGATCAGATCTTCTGCGCCGACGACGTCGGCTCCTGCTGCCTCGGCCTCTGCAGCCTTCTCACCAGCGGCGAAAACAATAACCCGAGCGGTCTTGCCGGTGCCGTGGGGAAGGTTGACGGTGCCGCGCACCATCTGGTCGGCCTTGCGAGGGTCGACGCCGAGACGCACTGCGACCTCGACGGTGGGGTCGAACTTGCTCGACGCGGTCTCCTTGGCCAGCTTCGCGGCTTCGAGAGGCGAGTAGAGGTTGTCCTGGTCGATCTTTGCGGCCTGCTCGAGGTAGGCCTTGCTGCGCTTTGCCATGTCTTACTGTCCTTCGTTCGAGTTCAGTGTGGTTGACGAGCCTGGCCGGCTCTCCCACGTGTGATGCTTGGAGAGGCTGAAAATCAGCCTTCGACCGTGATGCCCATCGAGCGAGCAGTGCCGGCGATGATCTTCGCGGCCTGATCGATGTCGTTGGCGTTGAGGTCTTCCTGCTTGGTCTTGGCGATCTCGCGCACCTGGTCCATGGTCACCTTGGCGACCTTGGTCTTGTGCGGCTCGCCGGAGCCCTTCGCCACGCCTGCGGCCTTGAGCAGCAGCTTGGCAGCGGGAGGAGTCTTCAGCTTGAAGTCGAACGTGCGGTCTTCGTAGACCGAGATCTCGACCGGCACGACGTTTCCGCGCTGCGACTCGGTCGCGGCGTTGTACGCCTTGCAGAACTCCATGATGTTGACGCCGTGCTGGCCCAGTGCGGGGCCGACGGGCGGTGCCGGGTTGGCGGCACCGGCCTGGATCTGAAGCTTGATGATCCCGGCTAGCTTCTTCTTCTTCGGGGGCATTTCTTTTTCCTTGTATTCGCTCGGGTTTCTTGCGGTTGCTACTGCAAGTCTGTGTGGTCGGCTTCTAGATCTTGGAGACCTGGGTGAAGCCGAGCTCGACCGGTGTTTCACGGCCGAAGATCGATACCAACACCTTGAGCTTCTGCTGCTCTGCGTTGACCTCGCTGATGCTGGCGGGGAGGGTCGCGAACGGGCCGTCCATGACGGTGACCGACTCGCCGACCTCGAAGTCGACCTCGATGGTGGGCTTCGACGTGGTGTCGCCGCCCTGCTCCGCTGCGCCTGCGGTCGCTTTCGCGTCCTTCTTGGCACCTTCCTGCGGCATGAGGAACTTGACGACCTCGTTGATGGTCAACGGTGACGGCCGCGAGGTGGCACCGACGAAACCGGTGACGCCTGGGGTGTTGCGCACAGCTCCCCAGGACTCGTCGTTGAGTTCCATGCGGACGAGGATGTAGCCGGGCAGAACCTTGCGGTTGACCTGCTTGCGCTGGCCGTTCTTGATCTCGGTGACCTCTTCGATGGGAACTTCCACCTGGAAGATGTAGTCACCGACGTCGAGGTTCTGCACGCGGGTCTCGAGGTTGGCCTTGACCTTGTTCTCGTAGCCTGCGTACGAGTGGATGACGTACCAATCACCGGGAGCGCGGCGCAGAGCCGCCTTCATCTCGGCAACGGGATCCTCGGGCTCGGCTGTCACATCTGCATCGGCGGTCTCGCCGTCTTCGGCGGGGACATCCTCACCGGTAGCAGCGGCGACGTCGGCCTTGATGGCTTCGTCGGTCTCGCGGTCCTGAGCGGCCTGCTCCGCTTCGAGGCCCTGCTTGGTCGCCTCGACATCGGCGTCGAATGCGGCCACTTCGGTGGCGTCGTTGTGCGGCGTGCTCACGTCAGCACCCTTTCTCTAGTTTCCTGCTCGGTTCGATCGTCGATATGTCACGCAGCTGCGATCGGTCAGCCGAACAGCCAGCCGACGCCCTGAATGAAGAGCAGATCGAGGCCACTGATGTAGGCGACCATGAACGTCAGGAAGACGAGCACGACGCTGGTGTAGGTGACCATCTGCTTCTTGTTCGGCCAGATGACCTTGCGAAGCTCGGCGACGACCTCACGGAAGAACTGCAGCAGACGCAGGAACACGTTCGGCCGCTTGTCGGCTTTGACCTTGCCCGATCGAGTCCTACCGGTCTTGGCCTTGGCCGGCGCGGTGGATGCGGCCGGAGCCTTGGACATCGACACGCCCGAGGCACTACCGCGGGACCTGCTGGTGGATCGCTTACCGGTGGGGACCACGGCGTCTGCAGCGGATTCACCGGCAGTGGTATCAGCATCGGAAGGACGGCCCTCGGAGCCAGGTGCGACGTCGTCCGAGGCCGAGGAGTTCTCGAACTCCTCCTCCGATCGACCGTCGCGCTTACCGCGCTCCTCGCTCACGTCGTTCCTCTCAGTTGCTGACACCTTGGGCAGGGGCGACAGGACTTGAACCTGCAACCTACGGTTTTGGAGACCGTTGCTCTACCAATTGAGCTACGCCCCTTCGGCCGAAACTTCTCGGCCGCTCTGGTGTCCATCCGGCTCGTACACGCGGCCCACGCACCCTCGGGAAGAGGACGCGGGCAGCGCAGAGCGCCGAATTACCCCAGAAATCTCAGTGTACTGCACACCCTTCGGAACAGATAAATCCCGTCGTCCCGGCCGTGAACTACCTCGACCGGATCGACCATGCTCAGGCCAAGCGCACCGTTGCGGTGGCTCTCCCGAAAATCTTCTTGCCCTCGAACTTCGCGACGATGGCGACGGTCGCAGTGCGCTTCTCGTCGTCCATCGACTTGATCTTGCCGGTGAACTCGACCGACGCCGCAGCGTCCGCCGGGACGTACACCGAGCTGGTGAAGCGCACGTTGTATTCGGTGACCGCACCGGGATCGCCGAGCCACGAGGTGACGAAGCCGGCACCGAGACCCATCGTCAGCATGCCGTGCGCGATCACGTTGTCCAGTCCGGCCAACTCGACGACTTCGTCGCTCCAGTGGATGGGATTGGGGTCGCCCGACACGCCTGCGTAGTTCACCAGGTCGCCGCGGGTCAGGGACACGATGCGCTCGGGAAGCTCGTCACCGACGGACACGTCGCCGAAATTACGAAGCGCCATGCATGATCACTTCCTTGACCGCGTGCGCGATGTTCTCGTCGATCTCGCCACCGGTACGGGCCACGATGGTCGTCCAGGTCGTCTGCACGACCTCACCGTTCTGATCGGTGACGATGTTCTTGGTGGTCATGATGTCGCTGCCACTCATCTGACGAAAGGACTCGAGGTGGACGTCGCAGATCAACCGGTCGCCGACCTGAATCGGCCGGTGGAATTCCAGTCGCTGATCGGTCTGCAGGATCTGACTCGGGTCGTAACCGGTGATGACCTCTTTGAACATCCGCGTCTGCGCGATGATGCCCACCAGTGAAATGAAGGTCAAGGGCGCGAGGAGACCGTCGTAACCGAGGCCCTTCGCTGCGTCCTCGTCGTGGTGCGCGGGGTGGAAATCCTGAACCGCACGCGCGTACTCACGAACCTTCTCGCGGCCGACCTCGTAGAAGTCGTCGACGCGATAATGAAAACCGACCATGGACGCCGCGTGAGCGGACACATCCATGGCCGGGACATCCTGTGGAGCTTGTGACACGGAAAGACAACCTTTTCTACCCTGGACGCAAGAGCCGTTAGGTGGAGAAGTGTGTCCTAACGCCGGGCGCCGACTGCTGAACGGAACTGCGAACCAGCGAGCCGAGCGGACTAGCGAGATTCGCGGTGAGCCCGATGCGTGCCGCAGTTGGAGCAGAACTTCTTCAGCTCGATGCGGTCGGGATCGTTCCGACGGTTCTTCTTGGTGATGTAGTTGCGGTGCTTGCAAACCTCGCAGGCCAAGGTGATCTTGGGCCGCACATCGGTGGAGGAGGCCACTGGACGCCTACTTTCGGGTAAATCTGATCAGGGTCAATCAGGACTGTTCATGAGTGCTACTGGTCGTGCTTGCCTACTGTGTAGCGGTGACCGGACTTGAACCGGCGACGCAACGATTATGAGTCGTTTGCTCTACCAACTGAGCTACACCGCCTCAGGTGCTCACCGTCCACCATCCCACGCGGGGAACGCGACGTCGAGCCATCCAATCCAGCGAGCCCCCTAACGGAATCGAACCGTTGACCTTTTCCTTACCATGGAAACGCTCTACCGACTGAGCTAAGGGGGCGAGCAACTACGCATGTTGCCGTGCGCTGAAGCCTTCAAGAGGTTACACATTCCGAGCGCCGACTACCAAATTGCGTGGTCAGCGAGCCGTTCTGGTCCCTCTTCACATGGAAACCCCAGCGAGAGAAATCCTCGCCGGGGTTCCAGGTGTGGCAGATGTAGGATTCGAACCTACGTAGGCATAAGCCGACGGATTTACAGTCCGCTCCCATTGGCCGCTCGGGCAATCTGCCGTGATGCGATCGAAGCCCGTACTGCTCTTCGGCGCGGTGAGAAGAATACAACGAACGTCCCCCCGGAACGCAAACCGGGTGGATACGGTCGGTAGCGGGCCGATAAAGTCCCAGCGGGATGTGGACCGACACCACCGCAAAATCAAATTTTCGATTCGACTGGAGAGTGTGAGAAGTGGCTGATTCGTCCTTCGACGTAGTGAGCAAGGTCGACCGACAGGAAGTGGACAACGCCGTCGGACAGGCCGCGAAGGAGCTGGCGACCCGCTTCGACTTCCGTGGATCCGACACCAGCATCGAATGGTCCGGCAGCGGCGAGTCCGAGACCATCGTCATCACCTCCGAATCCGAGGAGAAGGTCAAGGCCGCCCTCGACGTGTTCAAGGAGAAGCTGATCCGACGGGACGTCTCCCTCAAGGCCTTCGAGACCAACGATCCGGCCGCGTCCGGCAAGGTCTACAAGGTCACCGGCAAGCTCGTGCAGGGCATCACGACCGAGAACGCCAAGAAGATCTCCAAGAAGATCCGCGACGACGGCCCCAAGGGCGTCAAGGCCCAGATCCAGGGCGACGAACTGCGCGTGAGCAGCAAGAAGCGCGACGACCTGCAAGCCATCCAGCAGCTGCTCAAGAGCGAGGATTTCGGCATCGCACTGCAGTTCGTCAACTACCGCTAGAGCGGCTTCTCCCCTGGGTCGTTCCGCAGGCTCGGCGTCAGTACGGCCGGTGGCCGGCCATCCGTTCGAGGCGCTCGATGCGGTCGGCCATCGGGGGGTGGGTGGCGAACAACTGCCCTGCCTTGTCGCCGATGCGGAACGGATTGGCGATCATCAGATGTGACTCCGCCGCCAACCGCGGCTCGGGCGGCAACGGTGCCAACTGCACCCCCTGCTCGAGCTTGCGGAGCGCCGACGCGAGGGCCAGCGGATCTCCGGTCAGCTCGGCTCCCGACTGATCTGCCTGGTACTCCCGCGAACGGGAGACGGCCAGCCGAACCAGGGTGGCCGCAATGGGCCCCAGCATCGACACCAGGAGCAGCGCGATCGGGTTCGGGCCTCCGTTGCCGCGTCCGCCGAAGATGTTGGCGAAAAAGGCCAGGTTGGCCAAGCCGGAGATGACAGCAGCCATCGCTCCCGCCACCGACGAGATCAGAATGTCTCGGTTGTAGACGTGCGAGAGTTCGTGACCGAGCACCGCGCGTAGTTCGCGCTCGTCGAGGATGCGCAGGATGCCCTCGGTGCAGCACACCGCTGCATTGCGCGGGTTGCGTCCTGTCGCGAACGCGTTGGGGTTGTTGGTGGGGCTGACGTACAGCGCGGGCATCGGCTGATGAGCCGTCGTCGCCAACTCCCGCACGATCCGATACATCGCCGGCTGCTCGAGCTCGCTCACCGGCACGGCATGCATCGACCGCAAGGCCATCTTCGCGCTGTTGAAGTACGCGTAACCGTTGACGCCGACTGCCAACACGATGGAGCCGATGAGAATGGTCGCGTTACCGAACAGCGAGCCGATGAAGACGATGAGCGCCGACATCCCGACCAGCAGGCCGAAAGTCTTCGCGCCGTTCGCGTAACCGTTCATGTCTGAAGGTGCCTCCTCGTACCGGGTGTTACTACCCGATTCAACGAAAGCACCCCGACCGGCAGTTCCCGGCCGAGGTCCGAGCCGACTACCCGACGCGCTCGACGGTGTAATTCACCAACCGGCCGAGTGCATCGTTGGCCGGGCCCTGTGGCAGCAGTGCAAGTTCTGCGTGTGCCCGAGCGGCGTATTCGCCGAGTGTCTTCTTGGCCGAGACCATGCCGGGTGAACGCTGGAGCAGCTCCAGAGCCTCGGTGACCAGAGCGTCCTCGGTGACCGGACCGGCGAGGATCTCGCGCAGTCGATCGCCGTCGGCACCTTCTTCGCGCAGCGCGAAGAGCACCGGCAGAGTGTGTACGCCCTCCCGCAGGTCGGTGCCGGGAGTCTTGCCGGACTGCTCGGTGGCCGAAGAGATGTCGATGATGTCGTCGGAGATCTGGAAGGCGGTACCGACGGCGTCACCGAGGCGCTCGAGGCGTCCCACATGCTCGGCATCGCCGCCGGAGAACGTTCCGCCGAAGCGTCCGCACGAGGCGATGAGCGAGCCTGTCTTCTCCCACACGACCTTCAAGTAGTGCGCGACGGGATCGTCGGTGCTCTTGGCACCGATGGTTTCGCGCATCTGGCCGGTGACGAGTTCTGCGAAGGTCTCGGCGATGATGCGGACGGCGTCGGGTCCGAGCGTGGACACCAGACGAGACGCATGCGCGAACAGGTAGTCGCCCGCGAGGATCGCCACACTGTTGCCCCAGCGTGAGTTCGCACTCTCGGCACCTCGACGCATCGACGCCTCGTCCATGACGTCGTCGTGATAGAGCGTCGCCAGGTGAACCAGTTCGACGACCGTGGCCGCAGTGACGATCGCCGGATCGGTCGGCGACGGTCCCAGTTGGCCGGTGAGCACGGTGAACAGGGGCCGGAATCGCTTTCCGCCGGCCTTGGCCAGGTGCAGCGCGGCCTCGGTGAGGAACTCCTCACCGTCGGAGAGTTCGCTGATCATCAGTTCTTCGACGCGTGCGAGGCCGTCGGCGACGGATCGCGCGAGCTCCGGGTCACCCAGGTCGACTCCGGCAACGACCGTTGCTACGGCAGCGTCGTCTGTACTCACGATGTTGGTCCCTGTCCTGTCGTCGACATGCCGGTGGCAGCGGCGAAGCGCCGCTGCTCGCCTTCTACCGTAGTGAACCTAGCGTGCACACCGGTGGGACGGTGTCACCGACCACAGGTGACGCTTCACTCACCGAGGTTGCCGGAGATGGCTTCGAGCGTCGCCGCCATCGCTGCCGACGCCCTGTCACCCAACGAGTCGGTCGGTGCAGTCATCGGAGCGTCGAGCAGGATCACGTGCGGAATTCTGCTGGTGACCGCGAGTTCTCGCTGGAAGCCGACGTCACGCACGGCCACCACCACGCGTTCACACGGCGGCGAACGGAGACCCTCGACGCACCCGTTCGTAGAAGTCGGGATACTGGAACACGTGAGCACTCCCCACCCCGCCCCACCCACCACGACCGACGTTCTGGTCGTGGGCGCGGGCCCCGCAGGATCGTCCGCTGCGGCATGGGCCGCGCGATCGGGCCGCGACGTCGTCCTGGCCGATGCGGCAGTGTTCCCCCGCGACAAGACGTGCGGTGACGGGTTGACGCCACGTGCCGTCGCCGAGCTCGATCAGCTCGGTCTGGGCGAGTGGGTGCGCAGCAAAGCGCGCAACCGAGGACTGCGACTGAGCGGATTCGGGCAGGAACTGGAACTCGAGTGGCCGAGCAGATCACTGCCGACCATCGGAAGTGCGGTTCCCAGAACCGAACTGGACGACAGGATTCGCGTCGCCGCAGTCGAATCCGGAGCTGTGATGGCCGAGGGAGCCAAGGCCGTCGCCGTCACCCGCGACGGCACTTCGGTCCGCTCGGTAACCCTTCAGACCGCTGACGGTGCACACGAGATCTCCTGCCGCACACTGATCGTCGCCGACGGTGTCCGCTCGACTCTGGGCAAGCAACTCGGGCGGCAATGGCATCGCGACACCGCATTCGGCGTCGCTGCTCGCGCCTACATCGACTCGGGCCGCAGCAACGACGAGTGGATCAGCTCGCACCTCGAATTACGCGACGCCGCAGGCACTCTGCAGCCCGGTTACGGCTGGGTCTTCCCGTTGGGCGACGGAACCATCAACATCGGCGTCGGCACCTTGGCCACCGCCAAGAGGCCGGCACCAGGAGCGTTGCGCCCCCTACTCGACCTCTACACCCACCAGCGCCGTGGCGAATGGGACCTCAGCGGGGAGTTGCGCTCGGTGGCGTCGGCGCTGCTGCCGATGGGCGGCGCGGTCTCGGGAATCGCGGGCACCAACTGGGCCATCATCGGCGACGCCGCAGCCTGCGTGAACCCACTCAACGGCGAGGGCATCGACTACGGACTCGAAGGCGGTCGCATGGTCGTCGACCTGCTCGATCACCCCGACCTCACCGACGCCTGGCCGAGCCTGCTGCGCGAGCACTACGGGCAGTCCTTCTCCATCGCTCGACGCCTCGCCGGACTGTTGACCGTGCCCAGATTCCTGCCCGCAGCAGGACCGGTGGGCATGCGCTCACGCGCACTGATGAAAGTCGCCGTCCGCTGCATGGGCAACCTCATCACCGAAGCGGACAGCGACCTCGTCGCCCGCACCTGGCGGGCGTCGGGAACCGGATCGCTGAAAATCGATTCCCGGCCGCCCTTTTCGTGACACCAGGGAGCGTCAGGGGCGAATTGCCTTGTGCAGAGCCACAATTCCGCCGGTGAGGTTGCGCCACTGCACGTCGGTCCAGCCCGCGTCGGTGATCCGCTGTGCCAGTTGTTCCTGCGTCGGCCACGCGCGGATGGACTCGGCGAGATAGACGTACGCGTCGGGGTTGCTGCTCACGGCGCGAGCGACTTTCGGCAACGCCTTCATCAGGTACTCCATGTACACGGTGCGGAACGGACCGAACACCGGCGTGGAGAATTCCGAGACGACGAGCCTGCCACCGGGCTTGGTGACGCGGGCGATCTCGCGCAGGCCGGCGTCGAAATCCGAGACGTTGCGGAGGCCGAAAGAGATGGTGGCGGCATCGAAGCTGGCGTCGGCGTAGGGCAACGCCATCGCGTCACCTGCGACCATCGGCACACCTCGCTGCAGTCCTGCCTGCAGCATGCCCTTGGAGAAATCGGTGGCCACGCACCAGGCTCCGCTGCGACCGAGTTCGACGGTGGAGACGCCGGTGCCTGCGGCGAGGTCGAGTACCCGCTCGCCAGGTTTGAGATCGAGGGCGCGCCGAGTCAGTTTGCGCCAACTCCGGTCCTGCCCGAACGACAGAACCGTGTTGGTGATGTCGTATCGACGGGCGACGCCGTCGAACATCGACGCCACCTCGTGGGGCTCTTTTGCCAGGGTTGCGCGTGATGTCTGGGCCACGAGGACCAGACTACTCAAGCAACGTTCACTGCCTGTGGCGCTGTGATGCCTTGCACGTCGTAGTAGTGCGAGATCAGCTCGTCGCAGATGGCGGGCCAGGTTCGGTGCAGCACCGATTTGCGGGCCGCGTCACCGAATCGTGCGCGGGTGGTGGGTTCGGCGAGGGCTCCGACGGCGCTGGGAAGCAGTTCGGTGAACTTGTCGACCGGCAGCAGGTAGCCGTTGCGGCAATGCGAGACCAGATCGCGCGGGCCCCCGGCGTCGGGCCCGATGACGGGGACGCCGCTGGAGAGGGCCTCTTGGACTGCCTGGCAGAAGGTTTCGTGTTCGCCGGGGTGGACGAAGATGTCGAAGCTGGCGTAGGCCTGCGCGAGTTCGGCTCCGCCGAGTTGTCCGGTGAAGATCGCGCTCGGCATCAGGGTCTGCAACGCTGCGGTGTCGGGTCCACCGCCGACGATCACCAACTGGATCGACGGGTCGGTGGCCAGTACGGCGAGCCGCTCGACGTGCTTTTCCGGGGCGAGCCTGCCGACGAATCCGACGATCAGCTTCTCGTCCGCTCCCCACTGGCTTCTGAGCGTCTGCGACGTGGCCGAGGGTGCGAAGCGGACGGCGTCGACTCCTCGCGCCCACCTGTGCACGCGCGGAATGCCGTGCAATTCCAACGCGTCGACGGCCGAGGTGGACGGTGCCAAGGTGCGGGCAGCGCCGCGGTGCAATCTCCTGGTCCAGCGCCACGCGGCCTTCGAGGTGAGGCCCAGTCCATAGCTGGCGGCGAAACCGGCGACGTCGGTCTGGTAGACGGCCACCGCGGGCACGTCCAGTCGGTTGGCGGCGGCCAGGCCGCCCGCTCCGAGCAGGAACGGTGACGCCAGATGCACGACGTCGGGGGCGAAGGCGCGCATAGCCGAGACCATCCCGAGGCCCGGCACACCGACGGGCAGCGAGCTCACCTTCGGCACCATGACGGACGGCACCCGATGCACCGGAACGTTGTCGTGCCACGTCGCGGCTCTGGGACCGGACGGGTTGTCCGGGGCGATGACGATGGCGTCGTGCCCCGTCTTGTCGAGGTGTTCGAGGACACGGATCACCGAGTGGGTGACGCCGTTCATGTTGGGCAAGAACGATTCCGCAACGATGGCTACTCGCACGATCCTCAGTGTGGGTGGCCCCGCCGTCGGCCAGGTATGGACAACGTTACGTGTGGGCCAACGTCACACGAATTGCGCGAGCACCCACGACGGATCCGGGTTGGTGCGATGTTCGGAGCCCGCGAACACCGTGGGAACCGTCTCGTTGCCGTCGTTGACGGACCGAACCCGCGCGGCCGCAGCCGGATCCTGGCGGATGCTCGTCCAGACGGCTTTCTTTCCGCGCAGCAGCAGCGCCAACCGCAACCGCAAGCAGAAGATGCACCCTGGACGCCAGTAGATCAGCGGCACGGATCTCTCTGTCGCCTGCGTGCGCGAGGCATCGTCGGACAGGGAACTCGGATACAGCACCGGAGTCGTCAGAACGAGAAGGAACACCACGACGAGCACCATCACCACGATCGACGACGCGATGTTGCCGAAGTTCACCAATGCGAACCCGGCCACTGCGGCGAGGGCAGCGATGGCCCACTGCTTCGCATCACGCATTCTTGGCCTCCTTGCGACGTAGCCAGAACAGCACCGGGCCGGCGATCAGCCACGTGACGACGATGACGGATCCGGCCGGAACGATAGCGACGGCGGCGTCGCGGCCGGCGACGCGAACCAGCTCGACGTCCGGGTCGGCCTTGTAGTACTCGACCTCGATGCGTTGACCGGCGATGAGGTTGGTGGGGTACAGCACCCCCAGTGGCGGGTTGTGTGTCACGCCGTCGGGGGTGATGAAGCTGACGGCCGAGCGCAACTTGCCCGCGGACAGCACCTCGGCGGTGGCGGTGCCCTTGTCGGAATCGATGGTGACGTCGTTGCGCCAGGCTCCGACCACCAGAAGCACGGCCAGGACCGAAATCGCAACGGCGACCACGAGCACGACCAGCCGGGTCCTGTACAGCGTTCGGCTGGCTCCGTCGGTATCGGTCACAGCGATCAGATTACTTCGCAGCCGACGCGACTCCGCTCGGGTAGCGTCTGCACTCATGTCGCGCAGCTTCGAGTTCACCGTCGAATCGTCCAATCCCCCCGCTGACGTGCACGCAGCACTCACCAGCGAGGACCAGTGGGAGGCGCGATTCGCCAAGGCGAAGAAAACCGACGGGTACGAGCTGACCAAGCACGATGACGGCGGTTTGACCGTCGACATCTCCGAAGAGGTCGGCACGTCCGAGCTCCCCGGCTTCGTCACCAAGGTCATCAAGGGCAAGCTGATCGTCTCGCGCACCGACCACTGGGGCCCGCTCGAAGGCGACCACGCCGAGGGCACCCTGATCGGCGGCACCACCGGTTTGCCCGCGAAGGTGAACGGCACCCTGTCGTTGCGACCCAACGGAACCGGCGCGAAACTGATCGTCAAGGGCGAATCGACCGTGAAGATCCCCATCGTGGGCGGCAAGATCGAGGACCTGATCAACAAGATGATCAAGGACATGATCGACCAGGAAACCGGCGAAACCCTGGAATGGGTTGCAGCGCAGCAGAGTTAGCGACCCACCACGCTCTACAGTCGCGCTCTGATTGCCGCGTGCAGCTCGCGCAGTCCCGATCGCTCGGTGGTCACTTCCAGCACCCTGATTCCCGTGGCATGGCCGGTGAGTTCGGTTGCCAGATCGGCCAAGTCGACCAGGTGGTGCTCCACGCGGTAGGCACCGCACAGTGCGCCGAGGTCCATGCCGTGAGGCGTGCCGAACACTCTCTCGAACACACCCGCGTACTGCGGGTCGCCTTGTTCGAGGAGCTCGAAGATGCCGCCGCCGTCGTCGTTGGCGACGACGATCGTCAGGTCGTCAGGTCGAGGTTCACCGGTGCCGATGAGCAGGCCGGCCGCGTCGTGCAGAAACGTCAGATCGCCGAGAAGTGCCACAGTGCGCCGCTTTCCGGACATCGCGGCACCAATGGCCGTCGAAACGGTGCCGTCGATACCGGCCACGCCGCGGTTGGACAGAACCTTCACGTCGGGGTTCGGTGTCGCCACCAGGGCCGCGTCGCGCACGGGATTGGACGCTCCGAGCACCAGCTGGTCACCTGGCTGCAGGGCGGACATCACCACGTCGGCAACATGCAGTCCCGTCGGCTTGGGATGCTCTGAAAGTTGTTCGTGCACAGCCTGTTCGGCTCTCTCGGACAGAGCGGCGCAACGAGCGATCCAGGCGGGGTCGGGCGCGCCGGTTGTGACCGCCCGAGTGCCGGTGGCCAGGACGTTGCCGGAGACGTCGGGCCAGCGCGGTCCGGTGGTGAGCGCGATGACGTCGACTGCAGGGTCGGCCAGCAGAGCCGAGACCTGTCGATGCAGCGTCGGCCGTCCGGTGATCACGGCCTGGCGCGGCTTCAACTGCGCAAGAGCCAAGGGATGCAACGGGATTCCGTGCAGGGGCGCGGTCGGCTCGGCGACGGTCGGCAACCCGGCCAGCTCCGGACGCGCGGCACCGCCGTGACCGGAGACGACCACGGTGTCGACAGTCAGATCCAGTTCGACGGGAACGTCGAGTGTCGCCTGGGTGGTCGAGGTCCACGGCATTCCATCGGGCCGACCCTCCGGTCGCGCGCCGGGGTCGCCGATCGCAGGCACCAGAGGCTCACGCAGTGGGATGTCGAAGTGCACCGGCCCGGCGTTGCCGGATCGTGCTCCGCGCGCAGCCGCGATGACGCGGGAGACGGCGCTGCGCCACTGACTGTTCTGCTTGGGTCCTTCCTCGGCGAGCCCGAGGCTGATCGTCGCGCGCACCTGGGATCCGAACAGGCCGAGCTGCTCGATGGTCTGGTTGGCTCCGGTGCCGAGCATCTCGTACGGGCGGTTGGCGCTGATGACGATCAGTGGAATGCGGGCGTAGTTCGCTTCGAGTACGGCAGGCCCCAGATTGGCGACCGCGGTTCCCGACGTCATCACCACCGGGACGGGCTGACCACTCCCCAGGCTCAGGCCGATCGCCAGGAAGCCGGCGGTTCGCTCGTCGATCCGCATGTGCAACCGCAGGCGGCCGGCCACGTCTGCCTCCTGCAACGCGAACGCCAACGGGGCGTTCCGCGAGCCGGGGCACAACACGACGTCTCGGATCCCGCTGCGCGCCAGTTCGTCGACGACTGCGGTGGCCTGGGCGGTGGACGGATTCACAGTTTCAAGAGTGTCAGACGCGTCGGTCGGACGCCGCAACCGGGCTTTGACAGTATGAAGGTGTGCGTACAGTCTTTCGGCCCGACGAGGTCGCTCCCGGTCGCTTCTACCAGCTCCTGACCGCTTCGGTGGTACCTCGGCCCATCGCCTGGGTCTCCACCGTCTCGGCCGACGGTGTGGCGAACCTCGCGCCCTACAGCTTCTTCACGGTGTCCTCGGTGGTGCCTCCGGTCGTGCAGTTCACGTCGGTGACCCGCAAGGACAGTCTTCGCAACATCGAGGCCACCGGCGAGTTCGTCGTGAATCTGGCGACGGCACCGTTGGTGGATCAGGTCAACAGCAGTTCGGCGAGCTTCGATCACGGTGTCAGCGAATTCGAGGCCGTCGGCATCGAGAGCGAGCCCAGTACCGTCGTGACACCACCGCGCGTGGCGGCCGCTCCGATCGCCATCGAGGCGACGTTGCATCGCGTCGTCGAAGTGGGTAACTGCTTCGTCGTCATGGGTACTGTCGTCGCCCTGTCGGTGCGTCCCGAATATCTGGCCGAGGACGGCCTCCCAGAGTTCGACGCCATCGCCCCGCTCAGCCGCCTCGGTCGCACCGAGTGGGGGTTGCCGCCCGAGGTTCGCGAAATCGAGCGACCTTCTTGATTCGCTGGCTGCTGCTGGTTCTCGTCACGGTCGGACTGACCGTCGGGGCCGATGCACTCGGTGTGCCGTCGGCTGCGTTGTTCGTTGCCTTGCTGGTGGCGATCGTGTTCGCGCTCGCCGGGTGGGCTCCGACGACCGGAACCGAGCGAGCGCCACTCCCCCGCAGACTCGGCATGGCGGCGCAGGCAATCCTCGGCGTCGAGATCGGAACGCTGGTGCAGAGCGACACTCTGAGCTCGCTGGGCGATACCTGGCTGCCGGTACTGCTGGCATGCATCGGCACCCTGTTGCTGTCGATCGCGGCCGGCGCGCTGCTGGGGCTTCGTAAAGACATCGATTCACTGACCGGTTCCTTGGCGCTGGTCGCAGGCGGAGCCTCGGGACTGGTGGCGATCACGCAGGAGCTCGGCGGCGACGAACGAGTCGTGGCGGTGGTGCAGTACCTCCGCGTCGTGCTGGTGACCACAACGCTGCCACTGGTCGCCACCCTGGTGTTCGACGCTCAACCCGGACAGTCGTCGGTCACCGCCGACGTGCACGAGGCACTGTGGATCGACCTCGCCTTCGTCGTGATCTGCGGCGTCATCGGCGTGATGCTGGCGAAGGCGATCCGGCTGCCCGCCCCCGCCCTGCTCGGCCCGCTGATGATCGCCACGCTCGCCGACGTACTCGGGGTGTCGTTCGACGCATCCGTCCCGGCGTTGCTGCTGTGGGCGGCGTACATCGTGATCGGATGGCAGGCGGGGCTGCGGTTCACCGTCGCCAGCTTGAAGTCGATCTCGCGGGTCCTGCCCGCGTCTCTGATGTTGATCATCGCCGTCACCGTCGGATGCGCGATGCTCGGCTTGTGGCTGGCGTCCGCGACGGGGACGAGCGGCTACGAGGGCTACCTGGCGACCACCCCGGGTGGTGTGTACGCGGTGCTTGCCATCGCCGCGTCGACCGGCGCGAACG
This sequence comes from Rhodococcus sp. 15-2388-1-1a, assembly GCF_002259145.1. NCBI lineage: Bacteria > Bacillati > Actinomycetota > Actinomycetes > Mycobacteriales > Nocardiaceae > Rhodococcus > Rhodococcus sp. 15-2388-1-1a. The sequence continues at coordinate 29,141 of NZ_NPFP01000028.1, forward strand.
TGACGTTCGTCGTGGCAGCGCAGGTGATCCGGGTGTTCATGATGCTGTTCGCGGTGCCGATGGGAGCGAAGGTCGTCCAGCACTACCGGCATGGTCGACCCGAGTGAATCGACGCGCCCCCATTGGGAGTTAGGGTCCACTAATCTCACCGGCATGGCCAAGTACCTCAAACCCGAGCACCCGGCGTTCTACCGACTGCACGTTCTCGCTGCCGAACGGATCAGTTCCGGCTTCGTCAGGATCACCCTCGGGGGCGAGTCGCTCTCGAGCTACGCGTACATGGGCTACGACCAGTGGTTCCGACTGTTCCTGCCACAACCGGATCAACGCGAACCCCGCATACCCAGTTCGACCTCGAAATTCTGGTACGCCCAGTATCTGACCTTCTCCAAGGACACCAAGCCGGTTGTCCGCAACTACACCGTCCGCAACTTCCGCCCCGCAGGCCATGGCCAGTTGAGCGAGGGCGCGGAGCTGGACGTCGACTTCGTCGTCCACGGTTCCGAACACGGCGGCCACGCGGGCCCAGCGTCGTCGTGGGCTGCACGCGCCGTTCCCGGGGACCGCGTCGCGATTCTCGACGAGGGACGCATCTACAACCCGGATACCGATGCCTCGTGGCAATTGCTCGTCGGCGACGAGAGTGCCGCTCCGGCGATTCTCGGAATACTGCGATCCTCACCGGAAGACCTGCGCGCCGTGGTGTTCATCGAAGTCCCCACCGAGGCCGACGTCCAGCAGCACCACGTGCCGCCGGGCGTCGAGCTGAAGTGGATCGTGCGCACCGACCCGCATGCCAAACCCGGTGATGCGGCACTCGCCGCAGTGCAGAAAGCCGAACTTCCCGGCGGCACCCCGTTCGTCTACGTGGCAGGCGAACAGGGCTTGGCCACCGGCCTGCGCAGATACCTGGTGAACGAGCGCGCAGTACCGAAATCCAGCATCTGCTTCACCGGATACTGGAAGTTCGGTAAAGCCGCCGGATAGCACTCGATTAGTGTCATCTCACATGTCCGGCTTGGGAAAAGGTCACACAGTCGTCACCGACTCGGTCGAGGTCGACGGTGCGTCGTTCGCCTCGCTGCGCGCCCGTCCGCTCCCCCGAGCCGAGCGCTACGAACTGGGACGACGTCTACGTGAGAAGGTGCCGATCGCCTCGCTCGGCGATTGGACCCCACCGGCGGATCGACCCGACCCGGTCAAGCAGATCGAATACTCGCACCAGGGCCGCATCGAATGGCTGATACCGACGCGCCTCGAGCGGATGGTCGAGTCCCCGTACGGATTCCTGCGCGGCACGGCGATCGTCATGGCCCGGGACGTGGCGATGCTGCCGTCGACCGGCATCAACCCGGTCATCAGCGGCGACGCCCACCTGGGCAACTTCGGGTTCTACGCCTCCCCCGAACGTGACCTCGTCATCGATCTCAACGACTTCGACGAGGCCCACCCGGGAGCCTGGGAATGGGATCTACGACGCCTCGCCGCGAGCATCTGGGTGGCCGGGCGGCAGAACGGCCGCACCGAGGATCAGTGCCGCGACGCCGTCACCGCCTGCGTGTCCGCGTACCGAATCGAGGTGGCCCGACTTGCCGACGAGCCGCTGATGTCGCGTTCGTTCCAACGTCTGACGGCCGAGAAGCTGCAGCGCGACGCCACCGAGGGCTCGCTGCGCAAGGAGATCAAACGCGCCACGAAGAAGGCGCGTCGACGCACCAGTGACCGCGTTCTGCCGCGCTTCACCGAGAAGCACGAGGGCAAGCGCAGAATCGTCGAGGAGCCGCCGATCACCACGCGCATCTCCGCCAAGGACGAGGAACTTCTGGCCGTCGGATTGGACGAGTATCTGCTCACCCTCACCCCGCACTGGCGTCGCGTGCTCGGTGGATACACGTTGATCGACGTGGCGCACCGCGTGGTCGGCGTCGGCAGCGTCGGCCTGCGGGCGTACGTGGCTCTGCTCGAGGGCACCAGCGAGGACGACGTCGTGTTCCTGCAGCTCAAGCAGGCCAGACGCTCGGTGCTCGCGCCGTACGTGCACGGCGAATCGGCCTGGCACGATCACCAGGGCCAGAGGGTCGTGGAGTATCAGCAGGATCTGCAGACCGTCAGCGATCCGCTGCTGGGCTGGACGACCATCGCCGGACGGCAGTACTACGTGCGGCAGTTCCGCAACATGAAGGGGACCATCGACCTGTCGTCGATCGACGCGCCGGCTCTGGTCGACTACGCACGGGTGGTGGGTCGACTACTGGCCAAGGGCCACGCGCGTACGAGTGGGGCGTCGATGATCTCGGGATACACCGGAGATTCCGATGCCCTCGAGGTGGCGTTGTGCCGCTTCGCGCAGCTGTACGCGGATCAGACGGAAGCCGATTGGGAGCGTTTGAGCGCTACGCGCATGTGAGTGTGGAGCCCGCGGAACGACCCGAGGGCTCCACGCTCACATGCGGCGAAGCCGCTCAGGCGTGCTTGGCGACCAGGTCACCCACGCGCGGCAGTGCCTCGGTGACGTTCTTCTTCGCCGAGCCACGCAGGCTGCCGTAGAACTTCTTCACGACGGACTTGTCGGTCTCCTCGATGCGAGCATCGGTGACCGAGAGCAGCGCGTCGGATGCGGCGTCGCCGTTGGCGGCGAGGTACTGACCGAACGTGCCCTGCGGGGCAGCGTTGTACGACTGCCAGAACGGATCCAGCTTGTCGACGAAATCGGGCCACAAAGCCGAGACCGCATTGTCGATGTACGACGGTCCGACCTTCTTCACTGCGCCGTAGCCCCCCTTGACCGCGAGTCCACTCGCGCCCTTCTTGTCCGCGACCTCGGCGTCGATCAGTGCCAGGACATCGACGCGCAGAGCGTCGGCCTTCGACTCGTCGAGCAGTGAATCCTTGAGTGCAGCAACCACTTCGAAGTTCCTCCCAGATGTGTCAGCGGCCCCACGCGGACCGGGCGCAAGACTACCGCAGAAGGGCGTGGCAGCGCCGAACTCGCTCGATCCACCACTGCGTGCGATCGGCGTCGGCGTCGAGCTCGATCAGGGCCTCGGCATCGGGTTCGAGGCTGCCGACCGGGTACGTTCCGTCGATCACCTCCGGCACGGGTGCGACGTCTCGAACGAACAGTGCGCCCGTTCCCAGACCGCAGGCGAACTCGAGGTGCGGCAGCGCAGCGGCGGCGGCCAGCCCGGACGAGATCCCGACAGCAGAATCGAGAGCACTCGACACCACCACCGGCACGCCGTACTCCCCCAGCTCTCCGGCCAGCTCGAGCACCGCTCGCATCCCGCCGAGCGGGGCCACCTTGAGCACGGCGATGTCGGCTCCGCCCGCCCGGACGACCTTCATCGGATCCTCGGCCCGGCGAATGCTCTCGTCGGCAGCGATCCGCACCCCGGGCACCCGACGCCGAACTTCGACCAATTCCGGCACCGACGCACACGGCTGCTCGGCGTACTCGAGCGGACCGTCGGCGGTCAGGGCCGTCAGAGCCGCCACCGCTTCGTCGACGCTCCAGCCGCCGTTGGCGTCGACCCGTACCCGCGGCACCAGCTCGCGCACGGCACGCACTCGGGCGAGGTCGTCAGCCAGAGTCTGCCCCTTCTCGGCCACCTTCACCTTGGCGGTCTCGGCACCGGGAGACCGGCTCAACACCGATGCCACGTCCGATGCCGCCACTGCGGGGACGGTCGCGTTCACCGGGATGCGTCGGCGCAGCGGGCTGGGCGGGCCGTCCCACGCGGCCTCGATCGCCGACGCCAGCCACGGGGTCGACTCGACGTCGTCGTACTCGGGAAACGGTGAGAACTCACCCCACCCTGCCGGGCCGCGAACGAGCATCACCTCACGGGTGGTGATGCCGCGGAACTTGGTCCGCATCGGCATCGAGAGCACATGCGCACCGTCCAGAACGTCGTCGATCGGGGGGATCATTGCTGCCCCGGGAGCAACTGCACCATCAACGCCTCGCAGTCGGCCAACAGGTTGCCGTCCAGATCCGTGAGCCGAGCGTTGATGAACGTCTTGCGTCCCTCGACCCGATCCACCGCGCCCTCGACGACCAGCTCCGTGTTCAGCGGCGTCACCTTGCGGTAGTTGATGTGCAGATACGCCGTCCGGCTGATGGGCCTGCCGTAGGCGTGCTGGATGAGGCCGAAGAGGTCGTCGAACAGAAGGGGCAGCGTGCCACCGTGCGCGGCGGAGTTTCCCCCGAGGTGGAAGCGGCGGAACATGCCCCGGCTGCGGACACCGTCTGCGTCGATCTTCTCGATGATCCACGGCATCAACAACAGCGAGCCTCGGCCCGGAAGCCTCGGAACGCGTCCGGCGGTCTGACGTCCCTCGGCCACCACGTGCGGGCTCAACAGCTCGATCAGTTCCCGAGCCTTGTCCGCAGCTGCCTCGGTCACTTCGGCCGGCAACGAGGTGGACACCGCGAGATCCTGCACCGTGCGCAAGGCCTCGAGCAGCTGCCCGTACTCCGGCCCCACCTTCGCAGGAACGAAACGCGGGAAGCCCCCGTGGTGGTCGTAATCGCGGTCGAGCTCGATCGGGTCGGTCATGACTGCACGCTAGCTGCACCGACCGTTCGGCACGGAGCCAACCCCGGCCACCGTTAAGCTGGCGCTCGTGACCTTCACTCCCGCACTGTGGCGTCCCGTTCCCGGCTTCGAAGACCTGACCGACATCACGTATCACCGCCACGTGTCCGATGCGACCGTTCGAATTGCGTTCGACCGTCCCGAAATCCGCAATGCATTTCGGCCGCACACCGTCGACGAGCTCTACCGCACTCTCGAACATGCACGGGTGAGTTCCGACGTGGGCACGGTGTTGCTCACCGGAAACGGACCGAGCAGCAAGGACGGCGGCTGGGCGTTCTGCTCCGGTGGCGATCAGCGCATTCGCGGACGCAGCGGCTATCAGTACGCGGACGGGGAGACGGCCGACACCGTCGACAAGGCCCGCGCCGGCCGCCTGCACATCCTCGAGGTGCAGCGCCTCATTCGCTTCATGCCCAAGGTGGTCATCTGCTTGGTCAACGGCTGGGCGGCAGGCGGCGGGCACAGCCTGCACGTGGTGTGCGATCTGACCCTCGCGAGCCGCGAACATGCGCGGTTCAAGCAGACCGACGCGGACGTCGGCAGCTTCGACGGCGGTTACGGCAGTGCGTATCTGGCCAAGATGGTCGGTCAGAAGTTCGCTCGCGAGATCTTCTTCCTCGGCGAGACGTATTCGGCCGAGGAGATGCACCGCATGGGCGCAGTGAACAAGGTGGTCGATCACGACGAGCTCGAGAACACGGCCATCGAGTGGGCGGCGAAGATCAACGCGAAATCGCCTCAGGCCCAACGAATGTTGAAGTACGCCTTCAATTTGCAGGACGACGGCCTGGTCGGCCAGCAACTGTTCGCCGGTGAGGCAACGCGTCTGGCCTATATGACCGACGAGGCAGTGGAAGGGCGCGACTCCTTCCTGGAAAAGCGCGAGCCCGATTGGTCGCCGTTCCCTCGGCATTTCTGATCCACTGGCGAATTCGACGTCGCATCGCGCCGGAAGTTCCGCGGGTGGAGTGCGGGCATGGTTCACAGAGCCGTACGACTACCGCTGGATGGCGGACTTCCAGAACTCCCGGCTCTCCGAAAAGCGCATTCGGTGGGCGATGGCCTGCCTCACGCTCGATTGCGGTGGCGTTCGCCGTCTTTGCCCAACCGGGAACGGGCGTCTTCGCTATTGATCGACCCGCTCGAGGATGCCCTGCTGTCGTGCAATGCAACTCCTCGAGTACTCCGCATTCCTGTTCGCGTGCATGGGCTCTCATATCGACGAACCCCAATGCTCGATGACTTCCGCCAAGCCCACCGCACCGGAACAGCGTACGAGCAGCGATCTTCATCGACACCGACTTCGGGCATTGCAGCTCCTCGGCCATGAGGGCGACGTCCGCGGCCGATCGTTCGCGCGCGGCAGGCTGGTCTCAGGTTCGGTAGAAGGCGTCGAGGTCGAATTCGCGGAGATGATGTTTCGTGCGGTCGATCTCTCCTGTGGTGGCCCAATCGAAGAACAACTGCGTCGCGTCGTCAGCGGTGAACACCTCTTCGGGGTACACGGTGAGGGAGCGTTTGCCGCTGAAGAACGGGATCTCGACAGTGGGTTCGCCATGACGAGGGCCGGGTCGGCCGATGACGAACAGGCGATGAACGCCGTCGATGGGAAACCGCATCTCGACCGACATCGCCTGCGCCGACCCAGCTGCTTGAATGTAGCTTTCGCTCATCGCGGTTTTCTCGTCGTCGCTGAGATCCTCGTAGTACCGGCCCTCTGGGACCTTCGAGACCGTCAACGCAGACCGCTGAAGACCGTCGAACCGCGAGAGCAGCTGCCCGAACTGCCAGGGAAAATCGATTCGATGTGCAATGGATTGCTGTTTGCCGCCGTTGGATACGAACAGAAACATCAGGCTCCCTTCTGAGGCGGTGGTGTCGACTCGTCGCCGATACGGCGACGTCCACACCTGAGGTGTACCCGCGAGACCGGGCGAACGACGGGCGTCGAAACACTACGCCCAGACAGTCGGGCAAGGGTGACCGGCAGAAGGTGCCGAGCGAGGATCCGGGCGCCAACGCGGGTCAGGTCGGGTAGCCCAGGGCGCGGCGGAGATCGAGAATGTCCTCGAAGTCGACATCGAGTGGCGCGTCACCGAGCCGAACCAAAGTACCGGCCGGCACGGTCTCGATATCGGCGACAGCAGGCAACAGAGTGCGGTCGAGACGCACCTGCGGTGGGATGAGAGTTTCCCACCCGATCTGAAGTTCCTTCGCCCATCGTTTCCTCGCCTCGCGTCGCTCTGTCCATGATGTGCTCGATGCTTTACCGAGGACCAGTTCTTCCTGTGGTCGGGCATATTTGCTGACGCTCCAGCGTCCACGCTCGGCGTTCCAGTGATCGAGGATCGCTTTGAGTACCGCGTCCCCGACGCGGGCGGTGAGCAGTTCGGATGCGTCCTCGACGGCATGCTCCGGTCGAGGGAGGGTCACGTTGACGACGTTGGCGAGGGCCTCGGAGCGCGCGGTCAAGATTTCCTTCGCGCTCTGCTCTGTAGCTTTCTCTGCCGCCTGAGCCGCCGATAGCGCCCGCCGGCGCAGTAGCGAGGAGTCGAGGGTGTCGAACGCCAGCTTGGGAAACCTCAGCAGCGCGAACGCGCCGGTCATGAGGATTCCAGCAGTCTGATACCAAGGCATCGGACGATCCTTGGAGCATCACCGAAGCTTGCGAGGAGATTGGACCGCCGTGGCGGAAAACTCATTGCCATCACGCACAAAGTGAGTCAGACTGTGAAACATGGACGTGAAACGGCTACCTGTAACACTCGATAGTGACGACCAAGCGGAACTCGCCGTGTTCGCCGACCCCGAACGCCTCGAAGCAAGAATCTTGCGGGAATGGGCGCAGCAGCAGCACATCACCATCCGCGACAACTCCGAGTCCGGCATCGCCCGCGCCCTTCTGCGTGTGGGCGCGGAAGCACTTCGCGAGAAGGCCCTTGAAGCCGGATACGACGAACTCGCCAAGGACCAAGCGGAAGGGCGACGTGAGCAACAGGCGCGCCGCCGCCGCTACGTCGAGCGCGTCGACAAGACCTACACCGCATGACGGCACTGCGCGGGCAGATCTACTGGGTTGACCTGGGCGAGGGAGAAAAGCCGTGGGTGGTGGTCTCCAACAACTTCCGGAACCGCAAACTCGACGGGGTTCTCGCGGTGCGTGCGACCACCACTCCGAAGCCCGGGATCCCCACCGCCGTCCCGTTCGCCGCCGCTGACCCTCTTGTAGGTTCGATCCTCGCCGACGACATCGCCCAAATTTTTCACGACGAGATCGCCAACGGACGCCCGGCCGGCTCCCTCTCCCCCGCGACCGTGCTCAGACTCAATAAAGCACTCGCGATCGCACTCGGACTCCCCTGACCGACCCGTTCTACGACTGTGGCCACCGCCACGCGCCCAGGTCTTCGAGACCGGGCGCGTTTTCGGTGAGATCCGATCAGCCGTACACCTGTCAGGAATAGGACCCACGCGGGCGACGCCGTCAATTCTCTCCAGCGACAACGAAACAACCCTGCCAGCCATGCTGACAGGGTTGTTTAATTCGGCCAATGAACGCAGGGGCTAAATTCCGGTCGTGCTCACGATCTGTGACGTGCACACCTTCCAGCCGTCCCCGGAATCGAGCAGGGCGAAGAAAGCGACAGCGTCGGCATCGCCGGTCGGGTCGTCGGGGCGTCCGACCGTTACGCGCGCGAACGTGTACGCGTTCATTGCGCTGTCGACCGTGGTGAATTCGAAGTCGTCCAGGCCGGTGATGCGGACCTCGTCGTCAGTCCGGTTCGTTGCAATCCCGCCGCGTGATTCCGCAGCGGTCCGGAGTGCAACGTCGCCGCAACTTCCCTGTTCGACGGCCTCCCAGTCGCCGGCGTTGTATGCGTTCACGACCGTCTGGACAGCGAGTTCGACCGGCTGGTCGGCGTCGGCGGAGGTGAACGATCCCGTCCGACTGTCCTCGTCGCTGTCCTTCGAGTCACCGAAGAGCCACACCGACCCGAACCCGGCGATCACAGCACACACGATGCACAAGAGCGCGGTACTCGTCATCTTGATTTTTCGATCTAAGAATCGCACTCCAAGTCTCCTTCAGTGGTCCGATGCTAAGACGTTTTACGTCTGTTGAATATCCGCCAAGCGAGTATCGCGAAAACTGCGGCGAATGCCACGATTGCAACATAGTCCACAACTGAAGAGTTTCCGTTGGCGATGTTCACTATTGAACTGATTGAGAGTATCAACCCCACTATCCCTATTAGCAGTTCGTACAAGTTGAGCCTTCTCATCGACTTCAGTCCTTCGTTTCCAGGAGAGTGACAATCGAAATCAGAGACTGATCTATTGGCAGCTGTCATACTTCCACTCCCCGACTTCCAATGTCCAAAGTCTGGAATATCCTTGGAGGATAGGAACGTCGATCCCATTGAAAGTGATGTCGACACTGGCTTGGCCTGGGGAGCGAGCGGCGACGTGATACTCGATCGATCCCTTGCCGGTGTCCCGCGAGTCTCCGTACACGATTCGGTGATTCCATCGACCACAATGATTGCTGAAAGATAACTGAAGATCTGCCCGGGACGGTACAACACCCCACACATCCACGACAGGCCTTCGACACCCGAATCACGCCGGCGACACCCCCACCCGGACGTGACAGAAGCATCTCCGGACACGCACGACCAGGCGATTTACCGCATCACAGCGAGTGACGCGCCTCATAGTCACAGAATGGTGACGACCCATGACAAGTGGACACTCCGTCACCTCGACCAGAGCAGCGTGCGCATGTTCAGGCCGATCGTCGCAGCCGACCAACAATGAAGCACGACAACAGCATCGGACCGGCGCCGTCGGCCCTCGAGCGGATTTCACACGCGGTCCGGCACAGCGTCGCCAATGCGCTCGCAGGGGGCTGGTGTCACCGCGCGCATATGCAAGGGCGGCCGGCCCCGAGTCGGTGACAGTCTTTCAACCACAACCCTTCTCGGCCCATCGATCGACGAGCAGCAGCAATCCATTCGTACTCGTCGCACGATCCTCGCTGCCGCGGCAGATCTGATCAACACTGGACGCGCTGTCAGCATCGGCGATCTCACCGCGAGCGGCTGGACCGGTAACGAGTTCGCCGGTCGCGCACGCACGGCCACTCGAAAACCGCTGCAACAGAGCACTGGTGAACGCCCTGACCGCCTCGTCCGAGTCGCCACGGCGCGACCCTGGGCTCACCGCCGATCTACTCCTGGCGGTGATCAGCGCCTACACCGCGACCGGTGGTGACGGCACCACGCACGCCCGAGCCGCGATATCCGCCCTCACTGCAGAGATTCTGCCTCGAGATCACCCTCTCCAGCGCCGCCACAGGTGAACCCGGAATGCCTTGGTGGCGGGTGCGCCTGTATTCCGCGAAAGAACAAGGTAATTCGTTGAATTCGGGGACGGCCACGAATACTGTTTCGCGACTGGAGCACGTGCAGCGGCATGCACCGCAGTGCGATGGATTTCGATGGTGGGCCTTCGCGAGTGGAGTATGCGGGAAGACTGTGGATGATCGTGGTATCCATGCGGTGTGGACATCCTCGCTTCTCGGACAATTCTCCGGCCGGTCGATTACCAGAGGACTCTCGAGTTCTACCGTGACGGTCTCTCGTTGGCGGTGTGTCGCGAATACCCCGGCGGGACGGTGTTCTTCGCGGGTCAGGGTCTGCTCGAGATCGCCGCGCACCATCGCGGCGACAAATCGGGTTCGTTCTCCGGCGCTCTGTGGTTGCAGGTACGTGATATCGATTCTGCTACAGAGGAATTAGCGGCCGCCGGCATCGAGATCGTGCGTGAGGCCCGGACGGAGCCGTGGGGTCTGATCGAGATGTGGATCGAGGATCCGGACGCGATTCCCATCGTGCTGGTGCAGATCCCGCAGGATCACCCGCTTCGGCGCGACAACCGCTAGCGCTTCGACGCGTCGTCGGCAATCGCACGTAGCACCGCCGTTGCAGACTGCGGCCGCGACCACAGATACCCCTGAGCCAGAGTGCAGCCGAGCTCGAGAGCAGCGTCGGCCTGTTCGCGGCTCTCGATGCCTTCGACGATCATCGTCAGATCGAGGTCCTTCGCCACGCCGGCCAGCGACTTGATCATCGCCCGTCCGGCCACGGTGTCGATGAATCGCGTCAGGTGCCCGTCGATCTTGATGCCGTCGGGCTGCAGCGTCACCAGTCGTTCGAGTGATGACCAGCCCGAACCGAAATCGTCGAGCAGCACCCGAAAGCCCAGCCGATGCACATCGTCGATGTGCCTGCGCAGCAGCGGCCCCGGTGTCACGGCAGTGGTCTCGGTGAGCTCGAGCGAGATCGACGACGGCGACACCCCGGAGGACGCGATGGCACGCTGCAGCTGACTGACACCGTCGGGATGCGCGAGGTGGCGTCCCGAGATGTTGACGGTCAGCCGCAGGTCAGGACGATGAACGTGCCACTTCTTCATCTCGGCGGCGGCCTGCGCGAGAACACTCAGGTCGACGTCGATGATCAGTTCGCTGGCCTCGGCGAACGGTACGAAATCCGCGGGCACCACCATCCCGCGGGTGGGGTGGTGCCAACGCGCCAACGCCTCGAAGCCGACGATCTCCTCCGTCCGCAGATCCACGATCGACTGGAACCAGGGGACGATGTGACCGTCGGCGATGGAGTCGGCGATGTCGTTGTCGCTACCGAGCCGGATGACGCCCGATCCGACGCGGCGATGCAGGTCGAGCTGCTCCTCGAGTACCGACGCGAACTGTTCGAGTTCCTGCATCTGCTCGCCCGACAGCGGGCGCGGCGTGCGATCGAGCAGGCAGAGGGTACCGATCACCAGGCCCTCTCGCCCGCGCAGCGGAACCGACGCGTAGGACGCGATGCCGTTGTCGTCGAGGATGGCGCGCTGCCGGGTGGTGGCGTGGACTCGGCCGTGCGCCACGACTGCTGGTTCGCCGGAGCGCACCACGTCGTCGCAGAGGGTGTCGGCTCGCACGACCGTGGACACCGGCGGTCCACCGACGTTCACCAGCGTGTACTGAGTGTCTTCGTCGAGCACGTTGAGTTGGGCTATGGCGAATCCGACGCTGCGTGCGGCGAATTCGACTGTCGAGCGCAGAGCAGGCGTCGTCGCCTCGACATCGAGGTATCGACGAGCGGAGTCACTCTGCCGGCGAGACTGGGAGCGCGCGGTGTCCGCGACCTCACCGTCCACCGGCATCACCTCGCAACGTACAGCCGGGCCCATTCTGGAACCGGATCCAAGTGAGCTTAACCGTGCCACATCGGCAGTTTCGACCGATAGCCCGTCCGCGAGCGGTCACAACGACGGATAGCGCGTGTGCAGGAGCCGATGCCGCAGTACCGCTGCGGCGAGTCGCTTGCCTTCGTCGGTCGCGACCGAACCGGAGGTCTGCGATCCGGACACGTGACCCGGTTCCGGTACCTCGAACGAACCGAGCGCGCTCAGTTCGGCCACCAGCGTCCGAGCGAGCGGCTCGGCGTGCTCGGCAACGGGCTCCTCGCCGGAATGGGTCCATCCCTCGGCTCGCAGCAGACGCGCGAGGTCGTCTGCTGTCGCTTCCACGTCGGCGACATCGTGACCGACGATCATGCGCGCCAGAACGACCTCGGCGGCAATCGTGTCCGGATGGTATTCGGTTCCGACGATGCCTGCGGTGAGCACGCGCCAGAGCCCGTCGGAGCTGAGCTGTCGAGTTCGGGCCGTCGGTACCAACCGCCCGGCGGAACGACGCAGCAGACGCACCCTCATCAGGAGGCGTCGGACAATCAGTACCTTCTCCGTGTCGAGTTCGCGGCCGATGTGCATGGGACGTTCGGCCGGAGGAAACACCGTGGTCGCGATGCTCGCCACCAGCTCGTCCGGCAGATACCCTGCGTCGGTCAACGCGACGCCGTCCCCGATGCAGCCGATGAAGCTCTCGAGCCTGCGCACACAGCCGTACACAGGCCGGGCGGCCTCGTGCAACGTCTCGCGCAGCCCCAGATAGAGCTCTGCTCGTGGTGCGCTGTAATTGCTCCACAACTCGATGCGGTGGTCGAGAAGCTGCTCGAGCAGGACGGCCTCGGAGTCGTCCTTGCCTCGATCGGACGTCAGCACAGCATCGGTGACTCCGCGACGACGCATGGCCTGTGCGTTGGCTCCGAGCGGTCGCCCACCGGGCTTCGACGGCTCGAACTCGCCGGCGATGGTCGCGACTTCCAGTGTCTCGCCGATCTTTTCGACGATGGCCCGCTCGACGCCGGCCGGTGCGTCCTGCCAGGTGACGAGCTCGGTATCGACGGCACCGATGCCCGATTGTTCGGTGGCGGCGCGATAGCGCTGCAACCATGCGGCGTCGTCGGGTGTTCGCACGAGCTCCTCGGTGACGGCGCTTCGGGCAATCTCCGCGTATCCGACGCGTCCGAGCCGGTCGAGTAGGTCGCCGAGCGCGCGGGCGATATCGACCGCGCGATCGGGCCCCTCGGCCGCGTGACGCAGATACACCCACAGGAAGGTCTGCACGGAATGTTGCGTCGGGCCAGCGGGCGGGGACACGTCCACCAGACCGTCCCACCCCAGTCGCGCGTCGGCGGCGAGCGCAGGATCGACGGAATCGAAGTACGACAGAGCCGCCCACACCGCGTCGTCCATGCCCGATCCCTTCACGATGTTCCACTGTTCCACAGCGACTCGATCCGCGAAGACGAGAGCCGTGCGCCACGCCACAGCAGAATGGGACATATAAGGCAAAAATGTGAACGGAAGATGAACGCAACACGACTTCGAGGTGCCCAAGAAGAACACTTCGCAAGAAATTTCCTCGAAACGTCGTTCGTGTCCCACACTTTCCACCGTGAGCGCTGAATTCCTCGTACTTCTCGTCGTGGTCGTGACTGCACTGGCCTTCGACTTCACCAACGGTTTCCACGACACCGCCAACGCCATGGCGACGTCGATCGCAACGGGGGCACTGAAGCCCAAGGTTGCGGTCACCCTGTCCGCTGTCCTCAACCTGGTCGGCGCATTCCTGTCCGTCGAGGTAGCAGCCACCGTCGCGAAGGGCGTCGTCAATCTCGGCGACACTGGCGGTCAAGCTCTACTGACCATCATCTTCGCCGGCCTCGTCGGCGGCATCCTGTGGAACCTCGCGACCTGGCTGCTCGGCATTCCGTCCAGCTCGTCGCACGCACTGTTCGGCGGCCTCATCGGTGCCACCATGGCCGGTCTGGGCACCAGCGGCGTTGTGTGGGACGGCGTCTGGAGCAAAATCGTCCTTCCCGCTGTCCTCGCCCCGATCGTGGCCGGCCTCGTCGCCACCGCCGGCACGTGGGTCATCTACCGCATCACCAACTCCGTACCCGAGAAGTCCAAGGAGCGCGGATTCCGTTGGGGTCAGATCGGTTCGGCCTCGCTCGTCTCGCTCGCACACGGCACGAACGACGCTCAGAAGACGATGGGCGTCATCTTCCTGGCCCTGGTCGCCTACGGCACCGTCACCCCCGACTCGGAGATGCCGTTGTGGGTCAAGGTCACCTGTGCGCTGGCGATCGCCCTCGGCACCTACCTCGGCGGCTGGCGCGTGATCCGCACCCTGGGCAAGGGCCTGGTCGAAATCGCATCTCCGCAGGGCATGGCCGCCGAGGCGTCCTCGGCCGCGATCATTCTGACGTCCAGCCACCTCGGCCTTCCGCTGTCGACCACGCAGGTCGCCACCGGCTCGATCCTCGGATCGGGACTCGGAAAGCCGGGCGCCGCAGTGCGCTGGAACGTCGCCGGCCGTATGGCCGTCGCCTGGGTGATCACCCTGCCGCTCGCCGGAATCGTCGGTGCCGTCTGCTGGTTGCTCGCCCACACGATCGGCGGGCTGCCCGGCATCCTCGTGGTGTTCGCCATCCTCGTCGCACTCGCCGCCTTCATGTACATCCGCTCACGTCGCGAACCCGTCGATCCCGGCAACGTCAACGCCGAATGGGACGGCGGCCTCGTTCCGGCGCCCACCGACTCTCCAGTGAAGGTCTGAAGTACTCATGGACACTCTGAAGCACACTCTCGATTCGCTCTGGCAGGTTGTTCTCGTCGGTCTGCTCCTGGGCGCAGGCCTGCCCGCGATCTTCGCTTTCGGTCTCAAGGCACTGTCCGTCGGTGAGCCGTCCGACGATGCCGCGGCAGCAGGCACCACCCGAGTTGCTCGCCCCGCCGTGGCCACCGCCGCCGCGATTGCCTGCTTCACCGTCGTGGTCGTGGCCATCGTGGCCGGGATTCTCTTCATCATGAAGAACTTCCTCGACAGCACGTTCGGCATCTCCGTCTTCTGACCCGAGAAAGGACTCCTGTCGTCATGACCGATTCAACGAAGACTGCCTTCCCGGCATCGGTGCTCCAATGGCTTCGGGCGGGCTACCCCGAGGGCGTCCCGCCCAAGGACCGCTTCCCGCTCGTCGCCCTGTTGCGCCGCGCCGCATTGACCGACACCCAGGTACAGGAGATCGTGCTCGAGTTGGTCTCCCCCGCCAATGGAGCACTCGACGACGGGGCTATCTCGCACGACGAGATCGCCACGTACATCCGAGACCAGATCGACGCCGAGCCGACGACCGAGGACATCGCGCGCGTCTCGGCGCGTCTCGCAGCAGGTGGATGGCCTCTGGCAGATCCGGCTTCCCTGTAGTCCATGTCGGTCCCGTCTTTCCTCCACTCGATCGTCGGTTGGCTTCGCGGCGGGTATCCCGACGGGGTACCCGAGGCGGACTACGTTCCCCTCCTTGCACTCCTGACTCGGCGACTGTCCGACGACGAAGTGCAGTCGGTGATGGACGCCCTCATCGCCGACGGTCGGCTGCCTGCGGACAAGGCCGGCATCTCGGTCACCATCACCAAGGTCACCAACGAGATGCCCCGCGACGAGGACGTCAATCGAGTGCGCGCGAACCTCGCCGCCGGCGGGTGGCCCCTGGCCGACCCGTTCACCCTCCGCCGCACGGACTAACCTCGAGTCCGTGCTCGAGAGCGTTTCCATTCCGTCGGGACCGACAGCGGCGGACATCATGCCGCGGCTGAGCCGCATGCTCGCCGGCGACGGCCCGGCCCTGCTTCCCGTCCCCGCCGACGATCCTCGCGAGATTCACCGCCTGCACGACGCCCTGGCACCGGGTACCCCCATCGACGACGGCGTCGCCCTGGTCGTCGCGACATCGGGTACGACGGGAATTCCCAAGGGCGCCATGCTCCCCGCGTCTGCACTGGTGGCGTCGGCGACGGCCACCGAGGAACGACTCGGCGGACCGGGGTCGTGGCTGCTGGCGTTGCCCGCGCACCACATCGCCGGAATGCAGGTGCTGCTGCGCAGTGTGCTCGCCGGAACCTCGCCGGTGATCATGGATGTGTCCCGCGGTTTCGACCCGGTCGCCCTGATCGAATCGGTGGGCCGGATGTCGGGGCCCCTGCGCTACACGTCCCTGGTTCCCGGCCAATTGGTGAAGGTATTCGACAATCCCGAGGCCGTGGCTGCGTTGGCCTCGCTCGATGCTGTGTTGTTGGGCGGGGCGGCAACGCCGATTCCGTTGCGGGAGAAGGCACATGCTGCAGGGATCCGCGTGGTTCGAACGTACGGCATGAGCGAAACGGCCGGCGGCTGCGTGTACGACGGAGTTCCGCTGCACAGTACCGTCGTACGCATCGACGACGGCAGGGTCGTGTTGGGTGGACGAACTCTGGCCTCGGGATACCGCGGTCTACCCGATCATCCGGCCTTCGCCGAACCGGGGTGGTTCCGCACCGACGACGCCGGAACCATCCTCGACGGTGTACTGAGCATCTCGGGGCGACTCGACGAGGCAATCTCGACCGGTGGGTTGACCGTCGTCCCTCAGGTCGTCGAGGCAGCACTGATCACACATCCTGCGATACTCGAATGCGCCGTCGTGGGATTGCCCGACGAGCGACTGGGGCAGAAAGTGGTGGTCGCAGTGGTCGCCTCTGCGCCGGTGACGTTGGCGGAGTTGCGCTCTCACGTC
Organism: Rhodococcus sp. 15-2388-1-1a; assembly: GCF_002259145.1. Taxonomy (NCBI): domain Bacteria; kingdom Bacillati; phylum Actinomycetota; class Actinomycetes; order Mycobacteriales; family Nocardiaceae; genus Rhodococcus; species Rhodococcus sp. 15-2388-1-1a. Next base: position 45,768 of record NZ_NPFP01000028.1, read on the forward strand.
GCATCGTCGTTGGACGTCACGGCCGCGCCACGAGAGTTGTTTCTCCTCGACTCACTGCCGACCCGAGGGCCGGGAAAACTGAATCGAGCAGAATTGCGGGCAATGCTGGGGAAGCGCTGAGCAGGCGGCTGCTCGGAAGTCCCCCGGTTGGCGGCAAACGCGCGCGCGTTCGTCAGGTGCGCGCGGAATAGTTCGCGAACAGGTGGCGAAACTGCGCGCGTTCAGCAAACGCGCGCGCGTTTGCGCCGGAGTGGTCACGCGAGCGGCGTGCCTTGATGGTGCACCAGTTCCCATCCGGTGTCCGTACGCCGCCACAGCGACGTTCGGCGAGCGCGCATCTGCCTAGTTTTCGAAATCCACTGCAGCAGCAGATAACCTGGGCCGATCACCCGTCCGGTCGGTTCGATCACCTCGATGTCCACAGGGCTTTCGCTGCCGAGCATGTCGAGTATCGACGACTTGTCCCACATCGTGCCCGAGGCTCCGACCTCGGTGAAGTCGTCGGCGAGCAGACGGGCCAGTCTCTCGCGATCGCGTCGACATTCCTCGGTCTGCAGCTCTCGCTCGAGCTCGAGAACCGTCGACAGGTCGTCGTCGGCGTCGGGTCGACCGGCAGAGGCAGGCGGCATGGGGTGCACTGTCTCACGCACGAATGCGCGCGCGTTTGTCAGGTGCGCGCGGAACAGCCCACGAACAGGTCGCGAAACTGCGCGCGTTCGGCAAATGCGCGCGCGTTTGCGGCGGAGGTGGGATA
>NZ_NPFP01000003.1:0-285393 GCF_002259145.1 Rhodococcus sp. 15-2388-1-1a
GGCTGGAACCCACGCGCTCAGCCGTTCGTCTGGACCAAAACTGCGGAGCAGATCCTCAAGAAGGCCAACCGCCCAACAACTTCAAACGCGGACCACTAGGGGCGTATGTGCGCGCGAACCCTCCACACCGGCCCCCACAGACACAAAAACCCCGACCCCAGCAGCGGGATCGGAGCAGTGGAGCCTCCTAACGGGATTGAACCGTTGACCGCTCGCTTACAAGTATGTTGCGAGACAACCAGATACGTCCGCATGGAACCACCACAGAGGCCCTGACCTGTGTCAATCGTCCAGGCAGCACCACCGGAATCCACGTCCGTTCGGACCGACATGTGACACGCTCGTGACACCGAGACCCGCTCCGAAAGTCCCTCGGGACCGTGGTGAATCCACCTGAACGCAGGACGATTCGGAGCGGCTTGAATGCTCTGAAATGAGGCTCGCGTTCGATGAGATGCTCACGGTTCCAGTGTACGAGAAGTCCCATTCAAGAAGCTCAAGAGTGACTCATCTACAGAGGCCAGGGCCTGGGGCAGCCTTCGAATGACAGTGGCTCGACCGCGAACGAGGGGCGGCCACCACCGTCCGCAGCCATTCACCGGCCAGACAAGGAAATGTGTACACCGATGTCTTCAACGTCGGATCCAACCCGGAGAGCCCCCGCCGTCAGCAACGAACCCGCACGGATTTCAAAACACCAAGATGGCCCCAGCCGCTGGGCCGAGTCTCATCGGGCGGTCAAGGGTCGTCCTGCATGATGTCCGAATGACGAACTCGTTCTATCTAGGACCGCTCAAACCCAGGTTTTCTCCGTCTGATTGGAGAGACATCGTTTCGGCAGCTGCTGACGGCATCTTGGACGAAAGTCACTGGGTTGAACTCAAGAAGGCCCTTCCGCCTAAAAGTGCCGGCGCAAATACCGAGGTAGCACGAGATCTAGCATCTCTCAGTGTCGATGGTGGCGTGCTCGTTGTCGGGATCGAAGACGACAGGGGAAAGACCGGTGCGGTCACCGGCACCGACATAGCAGGTCTTGTGTCACGGCTTGACGCCGTTGCTCGAGCTACCGTCGCGCCACCGCTGACCATCACAAGTCAGGTTTTCCAGCACCCGGCCGAGCCTGATCTCGCCGTCCTGGTCGTAACAGTCCCTGCCTCCGCCGCTGCGCCGCACATGGTCGACGGCAAATACTGGGGTCGCGGCGACGAGGGCAAAAGAGCTCTCTCGGACATAGAGGTTCGGCGACTCCTGGCTTTCCGACAAGAACGGTCTGACGGGTTCGAAACTCGACTGCAGTCGATTGAGGATGCAATCGGCGCAGAACCACACCGCACCGACGCATCGTACTTTCGAATCCTCGCCGAGCCGTCTATCTTGCCGTCCGGGACTGACGTGAGTACGGCCCTGAACGGCACTCATCCACTGTCGTTCTTCACTGAGGCGGTCAGCGAGCACCTGCATTTCACACCGAGCCTCCACAGTCTGAATTACGTAGTCCCCCACCCTGACGGTGTCGCGGCAAAGTCGTTCGGCAAAGAGGACGTCGAGGACGGCGGTCGGCTATCCGTTCTGATCGGCGATGATGGAGCTTGGCGCGCACTCAGCGGATCGCCGGTCCAGCCATTGGGTGCATCAGGCGATCCCACTAGCGGAAACCCGGTGTTCAGAGCAGTTGCGTTCCTGGAGCTCACACACGCACTGCTGGCGTCCATAGCTCATCTGTCTACGAAGTACGTGCCCCTCAATGTCGAGTGGCACATCGGGATTCACCTCACCGGACTTCGCGGCGTGTATCCAGTCGAGCAGCATGTTCCAAGGTACTTTGCCGACTTCTCCCCTTATCCGCGGGACGCCTATCTGAGGACCACAACGACAACCACCGAGGAAATCTCCAACACCGCATCCGCTGTAGTGGACAGATTGACACGACCTCTTCTCAGAAGCATGAGCATCGATTCGTTCTATCTCCCGTACAAAAATTTGGCAGATATCGGCCGGCGCTGATGGTTCCTCGGAGCACGACTGGATCAGTCGGAAGTCATGCGGACGGATCACGGCCAGGTCCTCGCCGAGGGGTCAAGTCGGGCCAACAGCTATGACGGTCACCGAAGTATCTGAAGAAGACGTCCCAACAGCAGCTCTGGGCGTTGTGCTCCACAATGGACAGATGCTACGGGATGCGTGCCGTCACTGCCGAACTTACGATGAGATGACGAAAGAGCATGTCCCACCGCGTCATACAGGGAACAGTAGTTCGACGTCGATGTACAACGACCAGGGCGGCATCGCTACGCTACTTGCGAGCTTCGAGAGGGGCCACACCGTCGAGTCTCTATGCCGCGCCTGCAACAACGGTGCGAGCGTACGACAGTTGCCCCAAGCATATGCGCAGTGGAGAACGGACGTGATCGGCCATCTCAAAACTGCTGGCGTTGCACTGAATGACGCAACAGGAGCATCGGCCGAGGACCTATGGGGCCTGTCCAATGAAGACGGAGCCCTGTTCTTGCCGCTCGAGCACGGCAGCGGGCAACCCGGCAAGTTCGCCAATCTTCACCCCGGACGAATCGCCCGTCAACTGTTGGGCATGGTGCTAGCCGTCCAAGAGAACCTCACGTTGCTCGACGGGAGTCCAGAGCTAGCTGCAGCCTATTTCAGCGAGGAACCGACATCGATCGAGCCTTACACTCTGCACGTCGCTCTCGCGAACGCCGGTCTGGCTTACTTCACAGGAGCCCTCGCTGCACTATCGATCGATCCAACATCGACAAATCCTACGGATGTCGCGGATTGCGTTGGGATACTCAGCCTGCCGCCGTTTCTCATCATGTTGGTGAACGGAAACACAGCCCCCACTGCATCGACTCGTATTGATCACTGGTTCAACTTCTCGACGGCCCAGACCTTCTCGAAGAGCGAGCGCAACGTGTCTTTCCCGATCGCAGATCAGCGAGATTTGCTGGTGGACCTGCTGTATACGAGCGTCGACGGCCTACCCGTCGATAAGGCCTAAAGTCCACTCTGCGCACCTGGGTACACAAAATTAGCGGCACACCTGCATTCGTCCGCTGGCGGACAGACTTTGGCACCCGGACAGGAACACCGACGTGCACCCGTCCGACATGAAGCCCAAAAGTCACACCCGTGTGTGGTGGCAATGTCCCGACTGCCGGTTAAATGGCAAGCCGCGCCTAGCGGCAACCCAGGGTGTGATCCCTCGGCGTGAAACGCGTCGGCGCCCAACTACGCACCGAGAAGCCTGGCAGCTTGCTCGCAGAAGAATCTCTAAAACTGCCGCGCAGTGGCATTCGGCCCGAAACGGAGGTGTCAAATCCGACTGAATCGATGCGGGCACATCCGACGACTATTGGTGGCGGTGCAAGTTCTGCCAGCACGAGTGAAAAGCCAAACCTGCGAACAGAACGCAACAAGCGTACCTGTGCCCACGATGCAAAATTCGGATGTAGTGGATACCCGTAGTGGGGCAGAAGGCGATCTGTCAGTGCGTCACATCAACGGCCGTCCCAATGGTCGGCAGTCTCGCATGACCACGACCTTGCGAACGACACGATACGTCGAATATTCGGTGGGCACGCACGGCACCGACCCGTCACACTTGAACCATGTTGCGCGTCTACCTGGATCAGAACAAGTGGATCGACCTGGCGCGAGCCGCGTCGGGACACCGAGAAGGCGACCGATTCCGCAGTGCACTCGACGTGTGTCGAGCTGCCGCAGAGGCCGGGGCAGCATCTTTCCCCTTGGACATGTACCGCTACTGGGAGACATCACAGCGCGGAGAGAATGAATCCCGCAACAAGCTCGCAGATCTGATGATCGAGTTGTCCCGCCTCGACTCCGTGTCGCTTCCATTTCCCTTGCTCAACAACGAAATTGACACCGCGCTTCGGGATCGATTCGGAAAGCCGGTCGACTCCAGACCTGCGCATGTTTTTGGCCGCGGTATGCGTCATATCAGTGCGGGCAGGGTGCAGTGGACCGAGTTCGACGTACCCGAAGGCACTCCTGTGAGCGTAGCGGCGGAGCTCCGCGCAGCCCTGGACGAGCAAGTCGAAAGGGCACTGCTTCGTGCGGGCCCGGATACGCACGCGAACGTTGGCGGTGACCCGCAATCATCAAATCATGCTGAGAAATTCGTGGAGTACGAGGTGGGCCTGGCGCAACGCATCGCAGAACTCGGACTGAGAGGCACTGCGTTGAACGACGCGATCCGCGAGTCGGATATCCACGACATCAAGGTTCCCTTGGTGCAAGCCTTGCGGCGTGCTGAGATTGATTCGAGCGAGTTTGCGGGGCTGGGCAAAGACGCCCTCCTGGATTTTATGGATGCGCTTCCGACTCGGCGGGTGACAAATGTGTTGAGAAGGTCCAAGCACGCACAGTTGCAGCAGCCTTGGGAGCCGCACGATTTCGTCGACGTGGTGGCATTACCGGTTCCCGCTGTGTACTGCGATGTGGTTGTGACTGAGAAGCAATGGGTGCACCAGCTCCGAACGGCGAAAATAGGAGAACTTTACACAACAACGCTGCTGTCCGACGTGGCAAAGCTCGGTGACATGTTGGCGTCAGTAACACGTATCTGAAACCACGTGGCATTGGCGAGCATGGCTGGCTCGGTTCTGAAGCCCCGGAAGCGGTCGAATCGCCTTGGTCACCTTCGACCTCTAATCATGTTGCGTCTGTTCTCCTCTCGCGCCTCGCGCAAACGAGGCTCGTAAATCTCCACCCCTGCCCGTCCTACCAAGGCTACGGCTGGTTCCGGCGACTGCGCGTTCTCGGCCATCCGGTCGAGGTGGCCGGCGAGGCGCTCATGGCGCTCGCCGAAGTATGTGCCATGTTCGATGAGTGTTGCTATGTGCCTCGGTTCGACCCCTCTGGGTATGAGGATGCGGGCGAGCTCGTGGATCGGTATGGCTGGTCCGATAGCGTTGGCCGAATAGAGGATGAAGTCGTCGTCCACAGTGTCGGTCTCCAGCAGATGAACAACCCACTCGACGTCACCACCGTTGAGCGCCCAGAAGACCCTCCGCCTCATGCTGTCGGATTCGCACGCAGAAAGTACTCGCGTTTTTGCGTCGATACCGAGTTTGTATCCTGAGTGTCCGAACACGTCGAGAGCCGCGAAGTCATCGTGCGACTCAGTCGCCCGAACGACTTCGACGAACAACCCCTCGTACACCTGGGGTGCCCTGCGCAGCAGCTTCTCGAAGAAGTCGTGCTCTCCGTGCAGATCGAATCCCATGGGGACCTCGAGTTGTACGACCGCGTCCAACCACAGGTGGTGAAGATCAGGGCTCAGAAATTCGCCGTCATCGTCGCTGGCTGCGAGCAGTGCGGCCGCGGTTGCTGCCGGCACACCTGTGCAGTCGGACGTCAACAACAACTTGATTGCTCTCGCCGCGTGCTCGTTCCGTCGGACCACAAGTTCGAGCTGACCGATGTCCTGCGGTGTGATCCTGTTCTCGACGAGGCCGAAATATCGGTGGGCGAGATTCTCGGTGAGCGCGGCATTGACGAGGGTGCTGCGTACCACCGGTTCGTTCAGGAGGTCGAGGAACGATGCGTCGTCGAGCGCCGAGCTACCTAGCAGCCCGGTGAGAACGTTGTGGGCTTCACCGAGAAGGTTGTGCTCTTTCGCGGCGTTGAGCCAGCGAAGCTGGTCGACGCTCGATTGCGCGATTATGTGGAAGACCATGTAGAGCCGATTCGCCAAACCTGGACGGGTGCCCTCGAACTCAGGCTTGAGCTCAGAAAGCTTTTGACACAATACTTCTGGGTCTAGGCCGAGGTACGGGGTGATCTGTTCGCGAACTTGCTCGGCGGTGTGCTCGTGCCACTGCGTCCAGTTAGTACCCGGGGTGCGTGGTTCGAACAACGCTGCGATCAGCGGGTCACGCTCCTGGTAGTCCTTGCCCAGTGGCTGGGTTAGTGCACGCAGTTGCGCACGAATTCCGGGATAGTCCCCACTGAGGTCGATCAGAAAGTCAGCGATCTGAACAGCCATCAGAGAGGCGGCAGCAGCCTGGTCGCGGGAAATTGCGGTATCAGAGTGCGGTCCGAATCCGCGAGCAACGCGGGACCATTCGTCAGCTACATCAACGAGAAGTTGTACATCGCCGCGCGACAAGTTTCGTGACTCCGCTACGAATAGTGCCCACACGTCGTGCGCGAGTGAGGTCATTGCATCTGCGGGCATGACGACGCTGGCCAGGTGGGCAACATTAGAGTCTTCCGCGCTCATCCAGCTCGCATCGAACATCGGGTGCAGAATCTGACGTAAGGCGGACACCGCGACCGTTGTGCGTTCCCGATCCCACCCCTCGTGTTCCGCCCAGCGCTGGATTTGAGCCCACAGCTTCGCAAGTAGCCCGATCCGAATAGTCCCTGCTGGTCCGAAGCCTCGGACCCTGTTCACAACGTTGGTCCAGAATGCCGACACACCTTCGTCCGACCGGTGCAGTTGCACAGCAACATCGGCGGCCGTGTCCACAGCGGTGAATAGGTGCGTCTCCGTGATTGCGTCACCGATAAACATAATGACGGAATTGAGTGCCATTCCCTTCACATAGGCCGGTCCGGGGCCCAGCGCGCTCCACTCCGAGACCGACCGATCGACGACATACGACGATTCAGTAGGCCCCAGATGAAGATAATGGCGTAGCAGGGATTCTCGAGAGCCATCAACGCCTACCTCGTCAACTACTTCGTGGAACAATCGATGCGCAGTGGCGGATGCGCTGTCGTTCCCAGCGAGGGTGCACTTGAGCACAGCGAGGGCGACGTCGAGCCGCTTCGAGGGCCACGAACGGAACACCTCGCGGGCTGTAAGAACGGGGGTCGTCCTTGAGAAGAAGTATTCGGTCACGATCGGCGTCACAAGCACCTCGGGCGCGACGCTGTAGACGTTTTCGTGGTCGCCACTAGACCCGACCCGTCTGGCAACGTCCAGCAGGCCGCCGACTGCGACGTCGTTGATCGAATGCGTTAAGTCCGCTCGGGCAACCCCGAGCTCACCGGCGAGTTGCGGTATATCCGAATCGTTCAGCGAACCCAGCAGCGCGATCAATGCAAGGCTATCGCGTGCGGCGGTTCTCAGCCCCGACCGCTCGAGGTACGAAAGGACCCGCGTGTACAACGCACTGCCGCCATACACACCCCACGCACCACCGTCTTCTTGCGCTAGATCCGCAAGGTAGACCGCCCAGCCTGGCCTGCCTTGCGCTTGGGTGAGAATGTGCGCCATCGCGACCTCACCGTTGACCCCACGGGACCGTACGATCTGCGCAATATCCGATCGGATCAATGGAGACACCTCGAACTCGACGCTCACAGGCAGCGAGACTCCCACAGCGTGGACTTCGTGGGGCCAACACACCGCCATGATCACGTAGTCCAGCTGCTCCTGCCGCCGAATTGTGACGAGTTGCTCGATCACCTTCAGGCGCCGCATCGCGTCGTCAACTGCGAGATACGTCGGCTGAGTTTCAAGGATGTCACCCAGCAGTTGCTCATCGGACGGCTCGGCCTCGACAAAGAAGAGCCCTTGAATCCGGCTCAGCAGTGCAGACTTTCCCACGCCTGGTACACCCCATACGACGACATCACGCTCTGCCCTTTGAAGCTCGTCGAGTTCATCCTCTCGGCCTATAGGGTCCGGTGCGGCAGCGCCCAAGGAAATCGTTGCGGGTACGCGGGAGAGCGAGAAGGGCCCTCCCCGCAGTCCGAGGAGTCGTTGACGCCACTCGCCGATTATCAGCAGCCTGTCGGCGAAGAACCCGCGATCCACAACCGCGTGCAGGTGATATCCGGATTCCTTCGCCAGCCCGTCGAGCTTCACCCGTTTCGCCTCGTTCAACTCCGCCAGGCTGACCGAAATTAACTCGATCCCAGCCAAACCATGTCGGGTCAGTGACGCCATCGCCGTCCGAAGGTTTGCCCGCGCACCCCTTTCCGTTCGGGACGACGTGATCGCCATACGAATCGGATCCGCTCCGGGCAACTGGATCAAGTCTGCGTCACGGCCAGAGTCCGATCCCCCTCGAACGGGGACAAGATTCGGGTACGTCGTGCTGAGAAGGCTGGTAGCGCATTCTTCGAACACGTCGGCGCTGAGACGATGTTCGGGATCTGCCAATGCTGCTGAGATGCGTTCGTAGAGATTCAAGATCTACCTCTCGATTCCTCTTCTGATTCGCGTGCTTGACGGACCGTTAGAAGCAATACGACCAGGGACGTCGATTACGCAGCGTCTAATTTAAGCGCCAATAGCTCTCCGGCGACAACATAGGTGTGGATCGCACAAAGCTCGGCCTCATACAAACCAATCGTCGCGTGAAGCCCCTTATTTGCTAGTTGATCGAGCGCAACGAAGCGCGTGTACGCAGTGTCGACAGTGGCTTTGAGGGCGTCAGACACCGAACCGCTGGAAACCTCTTGCTTGATGTACTCGAACATTCGGTTGCGGTACGCTTCGTCACCCAACGACTGACCCGAATCACTCCTCGCCCCGGCGGTCCCTGGCAGGAGATGGTCTGCAACGGATTTCAAGATTCGACGACAGGTCACGGCGGCTTGAGCGAGATCCTCGTCGGATGATCGACCGTTCGGATCAGCAGAAGCGGCTTCCTTTAGACGCCGATGGACCGCAGAGAACTGCGCGATCACGTCTGGGGCTCTCTGGGCGAGAATTGAGTCTACTCTGGACCGAAATCTCTCGAAGATCTGTTCATTTACGTCCGCGAACGCGAGCTGGCGCTCCATGCGGCACAAATTTGAGAATAGGGTGTGACGTACTCTCTCCTTCACCCCACGCGCGAATTGCAAATGTTGCGATTCGTCTGCATTGCGGTCGGCACCATTTAGCCGGGCAATCAGATTGTCCAACTCGTTCAGCCCTACAGCGAGCACCTTTCCCGTGCTCAATCCTTCTTGGATCTGACGATTGCCGATGTACCTATCGTGCGCAGTCTCGTGTGCCCCCTGCTTCAGTCCCCACTCCTCGGGGGCGACCATCAAATTGCGAATGTTTTCGGCGTTGGTCGCAGGTAGGCCGCCAAGCGGAGACAGCTCAAGACCGAGATACACCGAGAGCTCGCTTTCGCCGAGCAGTGAGGCTAGGCGACTTACTCTCCGAGCAGTTACGTCGACCGATTGGTCGTCGATCTCATTTAGAGCCCGGCGGACAAGGCCCAGCAAACCATCAGTTCCAAGCTCGCTTGAGCGTCCACCTGAGTTCACCGCGACGATGCTACTCGAGACGTCCGACAGGACGGGGGCGATAACGCCGGAAGCGCGCTCGAGGCGCGTCGAGTGACGTATCGCGTCGCTATTCGGCATTCCATCATGGGTCGGTCCCCGCCATTGATGGAGTGTGTCCGCCCGTCCCGAGCGGCGTGAAGTCCTGAGAACCTGCTGAACGCACGCAGACGAACGCCCAGCTCTACGGACGACCAAGATTCCCTAGAACTACGGTCAGCCAGCCACGTCTTCTGCAAGAATCTCATCCGTGCTGAGCCCCGATGATAGTGACCTCGCAGCGCCGCTGCACCCGCCTACACCGGGCGCATCGGACGACCCGGCCACCGGATCCGCACATGAAGTCAACGAACGCGGCCTCACCGACATCGGCCCCGGAAGCCTTGGGCGCGCCGTCGCGACACCTTGGGCCTCGAATTCGGAGGTAGACCCAGTCGACCGTCGTCTCGCCCTCGCCCGCTCGTGGGACGATCTGCTCGCAGAGGTCCGAGCGCTCCCCGGGTTCGAGACTTTTCTGCGACCACCGACTTACAAGGACCTCCTCCGTGCCGCAGCGCATGGTCCGGTCGTGACCATCAACGTCAGCGAGTGGCGTTGCGACGCGCTGTTCCTCACCTCTGACGGTGTCGAGGCAGTATCGCTACCTGACCTCTCGCTGCGCGACGCCGAGCGACACCTCGAACGGCATCTCGCCGCGCTCGCGAGGTTCGACCAGTCCGTTGCCGAGTTCGAGGCGGCCGTCGCCGTCCTACAACGGGACCACTCCGACCGCGACGCTATACGGCTGCGCCAAGAAGCAGGTGCTCGTCGCCGCCAAGCGACACTCGACCTGGATGAGGAACTAACCGAGCTCGTCGGATGGCTGTGGGACGTCGTCATGGTCCCGCTTCTCGACAGGCTCCCTGCGCCAGGCACCGACGATCTCCGTCCACGCGTGTGGTGGTGCCCCACCGGCCCACTCGCGTTCCTCCCACTGCATGCAGCCGGACGCGGCACCCAGTGGCTGCATGACATGGTTGTGTCGTCGACGACCCCGACCGTCAGGTCTCTCCTCGACGCACGGACCGACAGCAGCACACCGTCTCGCGACACCGGGACCCCCACTCGGCCCCGTCGACGGTTCCTGGTCGCCTCGACCTTCGCCTCGACCGGCGAGCTACTCACCGGCTCGCTCAGCCGACTGACCGCGACCGACATCGTCGAATGCTCGGACGTCGTAGGAGTACGACGACAACTAGAGACCTGCGACTTCGTCCACTTTGACTGCCATGGCGACCAGGTCCTCGCCGATCCTTCCCAGGGCGGGGTCAGGCTCAGCGACGGAGTACTGAGAGTTTTCGACGTCTCTTCCATCTCTGCGACAGGCGAGTTCGCCGCCCTTGCAGCCTGCAAGACCGCCGTTGGCGGCGTAGACCTCCTCGATGAGGCCATCACCCTTTCCGCAGCACTTCACTACGCCGGGTTCCGTCACGTCGTTGGGACCCTGTGGAACCTCGCCGAATCCGTCGCCCAATCAGCTTTCGCCGCAATCTACGACCAGCTTGTCACCGACCAAGGCAGCTTCGACCCGATCAACTCAGCCCGAGCCCTCGCATCCTCCGTCGACCAGCTCCGCGCCGACGGCGAAAGCCTCCACTCGTGGGCCTCTCTAATTCATATTGGGCCCTAATCTCACGCGCGCGAGACCCCCGCCGCGCGGGACCGATTCTCACAACGCCGAGCTGACGACGACACCAGCCAGCTACATCCGGCTCCAAGTACGACGACATGCGAGACGACGACCAGATCTGACACCCTTTGAGCAGAGGCAAGGAAAAATGATGACACACAAGGACGACGTGCCCTTCGTGGAGCGCACAGGTAGCGACCTCAATGAAGCCGCCACAAAATCCCTCATCAAGGACACATCACGCAATAGAGAAGTCGACTACGAAGTCTCCTGTCCGACCTGCCTCGGCAAGGTCCAGGTCACCGAGTACACCGGTGGGACCTTCCGCACTACCGCTGTTTCCGACTCAGAGATCGACATCTCGAACCCTCAAGCCCCGTGGCCAGGCGCGCAGCACGTCTTGGTGGTCGCTATGCAATGTGGATGCGGCATTCGTCACCCGGGCGCGCCCCAAGGAGTCACCGGATGCGGCTCACTATGGGTAGTGCCGGAATGAGCAACCTTCCGAACTACTCCGCAGACGAGATCAAGGGGATCATCGCCCAGCGCGACCGACTCCAGTCCGCCGAGCTCGCGCTCACCCGCGAGCGCGCGGCGAACTGGTCCAAGGGCATCGGCGCACTCCTCGTAGCCGCGCTGGCATTCAGTCTGATCAAGGGGCGAGACGACCTCACCGGACTCGACCCCAAGTGGGCCATAGGTGTCGGGGGATGTCTTGCCACCGCGACCGTGATTGCCGCTTTCGCCGCGTATAAGCTGTTCAGGGCCTCGTACGGGCCGTTGAAACCACTCAAGTCCGAGGTGACTGACCATCAGGAGGCGACCTCGACCATGCACGCGCTCATGTGCGGGCTGGTCGCGACCGCGTTCGCGTTTATCGCCCTCCTCGCTGCCGTCGCGCTGACTTGGTACGGCCCCGACGCAGAAGGGCCCAAGATGGCCGTGACAGACGACGGCGGAATTGTGTGGTGTGGAGAGCCGACCAAGACCGGCAGCGGCGACCTGACACTGCAGGTGAAGGGTCAGCAGATGAAGTTCGATCTCGACACAATCAGTAGGCTCGACGTCGCCGACTCTTGTCCGCAGTAGCTACGCACCTTGCGAACACCGCTGGCTGGACAGACAAAAGCCCCGACGCACAGAGCAGTTTTCTCACCTTCGACATCGGCAAAGTCGCTCGCGCGATGGCGGCGTCAATGGCGAGACCTCTTCCGGCAAAATGCGGCTCCTCTGAAACAGGACTCGGAGCGGCTCAGATGGCGAGGTTCACGCCGATCGGCTCGACCTCGGTAACACTTTAAGGGACGGTCATCGTGAGCGCACGACGGGTTGCATCTACCCGGTCAGCGAGTGCCGGGGCCACTCGACGGAGCCGATCGACCTCGGATGCGGCAGGGGTGGCCCGGAACCAGAGTTGCGACAGGCCGCCGTCGAGAACCGCCATGGCTGCAGCGGGGCTCTCGGCGTTAAGGACCATCGCGCCCGCGTCGCGAGCAAGGCCCTGCCAGACTGCAAGCCGACGGGTGCGGCTGACCGGGTCGATCCCGTGCCACGCCGCAGCCGGGAGCAGGTCGACGGCAGCCCGGTACAGACCGGCCGACCTGACCGGGTGTGCGACATTCGCGCGAGCCACAGTGACGAGCCCTTCAAGGCGTAAGGGGACGGGTGCAGTCGTGCTCAAGGCGACTTCCTCCCACAGTCGCATAACCCGAGGATCGCGTCGCCCGCCCGGTTGCTCGACGAGCATCCTGGCGGCGTTGGCCGCATAGGCGACCCCGGACGCCGTTCCGATGGACGCGGGATGCTCGTAGGCGGCAAGGGTGGCCTCGACGGCCTCCTCGGTCTGGCCATCGCGGTAAAGGCAGAGCCCGAGGTTGCTCAGGAACGCGCCGCGGTCCGGATGGTCCTCCGGGCATCTCTTGACTGCCTTTCGGGCTGTGTCCAGCGCCACGTCGAGGTGAGGTCGGCTGCCAGTCTCCTCGAACAGCGTTCGCGCGGCCAGGGACAGGTTTGACAGGGCGACAGCGCTGACGCGTTCACCCGCGAGACGGATACCGATGCCGGCCTCTCGGTATGCCAGGTGGACAAATTCGATGTCCCCGGCTGCCTCGAACGCAGTGAGCAGGTGGACAGAGAGATTCGAGTGGACCGAGGCGTTGCGGATGCTGTCAGTTGCCTCGGCTGCGGCGGTCCGGCCGAGGCCGATGGAGGTCAGGACGGCAGTCCGGTCGCCGGTCCAGTCGAACCAGGACATCGCTGTACCGGCTGCGTTGATAAGCAAGTCGACTCGGTCAGAGTGTCCTACTTGCATGGCTTGCGCAGCCGTCCTGGCCATCCGAAGCGCATCTTGGAGGTCTTGGAGCTGTCCGTAGAAGGTGCCACGAGCATGAAGGGCCGAGGCGAGGTTCCCGACCCGCCCGCTGTGGCCAGTAGCGGGGCCGGAAGCGACGGCTCGGCGTCCTAGATCGATGGACTCGTCGATGTCGGATCGGTGTCGGTGCCTCTCGAAGCGTGTGCTCAGCGACGCCGCAAGGTTCGTGAGTCGCCGGACGATGTCGAGGTCCTCCGGGTCACTGAGGCGGACTGCTTCGCGTCCGACGTCGACCGCCTCATCAAGGATCTCCTCGTCGCTGTGTCGGTCGAACAGGGTCCGCAGCGCAGATCCGAGGTTGGACAGTCGTGACGGGAGGAACGGATCTCCGGCGACAGTAAGGCGTGCGCCCGCGCGTGCTGCCACAACGGCTTGGTCGAGGTCTAGGTCGCGGGCGAGCATCTCGAAGCGGAAAAGAAGGACGACTGCCAGGTTGGACTGGTCGGCAGCTGTGCCTCGCTCGCCTGCCAGTGCGTCGAAAAGGTCGACGGCCTCGTTGAGCGCGTCGAGGTCAGAGGTCGCCTCGGCCAAATTCATCAAGGCACCGGCGAGGTTGGCGGTCGCAGCCAGCCTCGGCTGCCCGCTGATTCGACCTGGAACCAAGACCCACCGTCCGAGGCCGATCGCTCGGTCAAGGTCTGGGCGGCGGTCGAGTTGCTCAAACCGAGTCGTCAGGTAACCGACCAGTGTGGCAGCGTGACGTACGGCGTCTGAGACCTCGCCCGGTCCCTCCGCATCACTCCGCCCTGACCCACGCGGAACCGTCGGATCGATTGCGCCGTCGGGCTCCGGCGCAGCCGTTTCAACCTGGCCTCCCAGAGGGCGTCGCTTACTGTCGGGCTCTGCCTCGGCAGCCTCCTCGAACAGTTCCTCGAGTCGGGCGATAGCAGCGTCGAGGAGGTCGCCTGAGAGCCACTCGGGGTCCCCGAACTCTTCCCAGTCCTCATCGTAGATTGACTCGTCGAGCGCCGCGCGCACGGACTCAGGGACACGGCTGGGGTTGGTACGTCGTACCCGTGCAAACCACTTCAGGCCCGCCTTCAAATCGTCGCGGTCCCGCCCGGCGGGAAGACTCTGAAACCTGCCAAGCCTGACCCGCGCTAGCAAGTCCGCCATGTCCTCCGACGCAAACAACTCCCGGCCCTTGAGGGACAGTTCGACGGTCTCGAGCGCGTGGGCACCCTGTTCGTCCAACAGGCCAGTCGCATCGTCGCGACTCGCGTAGTCACTCAGTGCCTGCAGCAGCAGACGGATCTGAGGCTCCAGCGACTGCCCGGAGAACAAGAACTGGTCACTCATACCGAGACCGTTGGCGGGGCGATCCCGCGAACCTGCCTGGCGTACGCGTCAGCTGCTCGAGCAGAGCCGCGAGGCATAACGCGGCGGGCGTCGCTCATCTCGTCGCCTTAGTGATCATGAACACATTCTGCAGCAGACTGTATGACAACTCAACTGTCCGGCGACCAGGACACTTACTCGCATGGTCGCCGCAGGCAATCACGCTCCCCAATTATTCCAGAGCATGACTTCGACATGCCCGGTGCATGACAGGTTGCTTGTACCGCCTGCCAGAAGACAGTTTCACCGCTATCGCGTTCAGCGCTGGCCCGACCCCGGACCCGCAGGGACCCGCCACGGGTGGCGCGGTTGCGCTACGCGCGACCTAGGCGACCAGATCGAGACACGCCGCTGGAGTCACCGCAGCCGCCAGGAGGTCGAGACCGCCGCCGGCCTCGTCTGATCCCCGGCGAGATCGACACCCAGTCCTCCGTCCCATCACAAGACCTGCTCAGCACGAGCGTCGGCGCGAGACGGCTCGCCCGGGCCATACCGAATCCGGGCCGCGCGACATCACAGACTTCGATGGCTTGCCTAACCAGGGGAACCATGGAGCGGGCCGCCGCCTACAACATTACCGTCGGACGCCAAGGGCGAAGACGCCGCATTTCCGGCGACCAGACCCAGCCCTAGCGAGGGGGCGACCCAGGACGAGCAGTGACGTAGACGTCATCGCTCGTAGGTAGCGGGCACTTGCCCGCCTGACTATCCGCGCCCCGACCGTCGAGGCTGATCGCTTTAAGGAGCGGGACCTGCACCGTCACTGATCCTTTCATGTACGACTCTCGCGCTGCGAGGGCGACCTGCAGCGCCGTCCTGGCGTCGTGGACACCCGGGCTCGGCAGTCGCTCTTCGCGGACGGCTGCCGCGAACTCGTCGATGGACGAACGGAACGCTTGACCGAAGCGGCCCAGGACCGACCCGGCCGCCTCGCTTCGGCGCCGTATAGCGAGCCCCTCGGCCCGTGCGCCGCCCAGCTGCAATGCGCCGTCGGTGCCGATAACCTCAGCCGCGACGTCGTAGCCGTAAGAGGCGAAACGAGTCCACTCAGTCACGGCTATGGCCCCACCCGACAGCGCCAGAGTCGTCGAGCACGTATCGATGTCTCCGACCTCGGCGAGTCCGTGGTAGACGGCGACGGCACCGGTGGCACTCACGGTCTGGATCTCCTGACCAAACAGGAACCGGGCGAGGTCGTAGTCGTGGATGGCACAGTTTACAAACAGCCCGCCGTTCTTCTCGAATCCCCAGTTCGCCGGCGACGAGGCGTCTGGGTCACGGCCATACGACTTGAGGTAGACGGGTCGACCGATTTCGCCAGCGTCGATGAGCCGTTTCATCTCCAGATAGCCGGCGTCCCAGCGGCGCTGGTAACCGATCTGGAATGGGACGCGGGCACGTTCGACCACTGCAAGAACACGGTCGGACTCTTCTGACGTCAGGCCGACCGGCTTCTCGGTAAAGATAGCGACGCCGGCGTCGGCGCATGCCGCGATGTGGCGGGCATGGTACTGCGTATTCGACGCGATAATTACTGCGTCGAGACTTTGGCCCAGAAAGTGGGCGAGGTCGTCGAAGACGGGGACACGATGGAGTCGTGCCGCCCGGTCTCGCGCGGCAACGCTCGTATCGCACACTGCGACGAGCCTCGCGGCTGGGGACGCCACGACCGCCTCAGCGTGTATCGCGCCCATTCTTCCGAAACCGAGGACGCCGACTCTTATAGTCGGAGCAGTCCTGAGATTCATGGGCGGAATTCTAAGTGATTCACGCCGACTCCGAGACGCAGGATGGCGATTTTGCACAGCGAATCCCCACGTGGATTACGGGCCATTGCCGACGTCACACTTGCCGGGGTGCGCGAGAGCCACGAGGCCCACGCGTGGGTCAGCACGGCCGTCTAACCCACCAACGCCCGGCAGACGTGAGCGAAGTCCGCGAAGCCCAGCCCAGAGTGTGGCGCGGC
Source organism: Rhodococcus sp. 15-2388-1-1a (assembly GCF_002259145.1). Taxonomy (NCBI): domain Bacteria; kingdom Bacillati; phylum Actinomycetota; class Actinomycetes; order Mycobacteriales; family Nocardiaceae; genus Rhodococcus; species Rhodococcus sp. 15-2388-1-1a. The sequence goes on from NZ_NPFP01000003.1 coordinate 16,621, forward strand.
CCCGGTCGACCTCGAACAGTGCCTTCTCAGGGTCGCCTGATGCGACCGAGGCTGCCGCCGCGTCAGTGGCAAGGCCAGACAGACGCGCTGTCTCAAATTCCGCACTGCGTCGGTCGAGGCCGATCAAGCCTAGGACGGTAGCCAGGTCGAGCGCCAGGCTGTACGCGGCGACAGCGGACTCATGTCGCCCAAGCCTTGTCGCGCAGTCACCAGCGACACGTGCCGAGTCGAGCCGGTCGCCTGGGGCCGCCGAGCCATTAGAGGCGACCTTCGCCCGCCATTCGATAGACTCCTCTGCGTCAGCGATGACCGTCGTGACCTCCCATCTCGCCCACAGCGCCCGCGCGAGGCCTGCAGCGGACTGCACCCGATCCTGCACTTGCGAAGCCTTGCTGAGCGCCTCGCGAGCGAGATCGACCGCCGCATCCAGGTCGCCGAGATCAGCGCTCGCAGTGAAGGCCAGACGACGTGCCTTGGACAGGTTCCCCAGCCGGGCGCTGAGCTCAACGGCAGGCGTGTACTCGTCGACCGCGGCAGCAAGCATCGAGACGGCACGGCGCACCTGTCGTGACTCATTGGTAACCCGATAGAGCTCAAGCGCGGCGAGTCCTGCGTTCGTAAGCAGACCCCCGCGCTCGTACGGTTGATGCTCGAAGAGCGTCTGCTCCGAAAGGTGGACCGCTTCGGTCAGGTCCGCCACACGCTGGAACCGGTAGCCGCGCACCGCGAGAGTGTCGGCGAGGTTACTCACGATGAGGTGGCGGATTTGCGGACGAGCCGCAGGAACGGCCTGTCGCAGCAGGTCGACGGCCTCTTTGATGTCGCCAAAGGCACCGAAGCGGACGAAGCGAGCACGTAGCAAGAGCGCGAGGTTCGAGGTGCGTTCAGACATTTCGGCTGCGGGATCGTCGCAACCGAGACTTCGTCGCGCAGCAGCGACACCGTCCAGGACCGACTGCGCGTCAGTAGTGGCGTCATGTTTGGCACGCAACGCGTTCGCGAGATTGGCGAACTGGCGGCGCTGTTGTCTGCCTTCGGGCAGATCCTCGATCAGGTCTCGAGTGTTGGCGATCGCTTCGTCCAGGTAGCCGACGGCAACTTCGACGCTGTCGCCCTCTATCTCGTACATGATCTGGAGCGCCGCTCCTAGATCGGCCCGAGACGCGGCCCGTGTGTCCGGGTCAGCGGCGGTCGAGACCGACTCACGCAGGACGTCGACTGCCGCACGCAGATCCTCGACGCGTCGCTCCGCCTGCCATTGAAAAATGAGGCGCTTCGCTCGCGTCCTCGCATCCGCCATGCCGGCCGGGTCGCCCACCTTCACCCATCGGTCCTCTCAAACGTCGCGAGCCGCCGCGAGCGCACTTGCGCGAGAGCGTCTTGTTCACGCGAGGACGCCCGCTATGTCCGACCGGGTGAGCGCCGTCCCGCTTGAACACGTATATTCCGCGTCACCCGGGTCAATCATGCCCCTCGACCCGCAGCACGTCTATCGTGACTTCGGACAACAATCCGTCAGCGCACAGTCCGCCACCACACAATGGGGCGCGACCGAGATGGGATGCAGTGCCTGGACCCAAAGGACGTGCGGACGGTGTTTACCTGTCCGAGACAGACCTCTTACACTTCTCCGAGCACGGGTGGGTCGTAGCCGTCGGCGTCGTCCCGTTACCGCTGTGCGAGCGCCTACGCGGCGAGATGGACGAGACGTTCTCACACGTCACCCCCTGGCAGTCCGACAACGGTCTGCAGGGGCTCAGCGAGCCTCATCTGCGTTCGGCCGCTTTCCTCGACCTGTTCCGCGTCCCGGGGCTGGTCGCGGCGTGCCAACAGCTCGTCGGACACAGGCCCCGCCTCCGTCACTGCATTGCCCTAAGGACCACCATCCATCCCCATACAGCGCTGCACCCCGACCGGCTCGCCGACCCGTCTACCTGGGACTGGCACCGCGACTTTGCACCAGACTCGATCATCCGACATCCCGGGACACCAGGCACGCATTTGACATCTCAGGCAGTCGTCGTTGCGGCTTACCTCACCACGTCGGGGGCCGAGCTCGGTGCCACTGCGTTCCTCGACGGCACCCACCTCCGGCCAGGCACGTATGCCGAATTGGCACCGACCGCGATTGTCGTCCAGCCCTCGGTAAGCGCCGGGAGCATCCTGTTCTTCTCTGAAGCCCTGATGCACGCCGCCACTCCGGTCACGGCCGCCCGAACGCGCGACGTCGTCCTGACCTGGATGACCGCGCCGTGGTTCGGCGGCGAGGCACCGGCCCCGTTCGACATCGACCGTTGCAATGAACCAGAGCTCAAAAGCATCTTCGCCGCCCCGCACTTCGGCGACGCCGGGCCCTGAGCCCTCGACTTGCACGAGCCGACCCGAACCGAGCAGTCTCCTCTAGAATCGTGCCGCCCGGGGCCCTTCCAGCTTTGGGTCCCGCGAGGCTGAGTCTTGACTGATAGGGAGCCCAAACTGGACGTCTACCTCGTCCGCCACGGTCGGTCTGAGTCCAATGCGACCAGTAACACGATCCTCGGACGCTGCGAGAGCAGCCCCCTCGTCAGTTCCGGAGTCGACCAGGCGAGGCGGGTTGGTGTCTCGTTAAGTAAGGCCGGTCTCCTCCCTGCAGCCGTGTACTCATCGCCAACGGTCCGGGCGCGGTCAACCGCCGACCTCGCGCTCCAGGCAGCTGGGCTGGCCGGGTCCGGTGCCGAGGTGGTCGAGGAAGCTGCCCTCCACGAGCAGGACGTTGGCGCGTGGTTTGGACGCGTCGCGAGCCTGACCTTCGACGACGAGGTACTTGCTCAGATCGCTCGGTCGGGCAAAGACTTCCGACCGCCGGGCGGCGAGTCCATGAACGACGTCGCGACACGGATGCTCGAATGGCTCGACAGCCTCACTGTTCCGTTTCCGCCGCCTGGGCCCGGCCCTGTCCTGGCGTTCACCCACGGCGGTGCCGTCCGGGCGCTTGTCTCCAGACTTCGAGGCTGGACACACGCGCAAACCTACGCAACCAAGCCCTCAAACTGCTCCGTCACACTGGTCAGCAGTGGCGCTGACCGGATGTGGCGGTGCGAATTCCTCGCACTCACTGCCGACGAGGCGTTCACCCGTCGCACCGCCGAGAGGAGCATCCCGTGAGCGCCGAGGCAACGGTCGCGAGCCTCGCCGCAGCCATCGCGTCCGACTCGGACATCGCTGCCCGGCTCGTGTCGGTGATCTGGATCGGGTCGCACAGCCACGGCCTGGACCTCCACTCGGGATCGGACCTGGACATCCAGGTGATCTTGGACGAGCCTGACGTACTCGCCACGATGGCCCTTGCTCATGTGCTGGCCGGCTTCTCAGGACTCGACCTGAGCATTCTGTATCTGAAGGACATCTGGGACGATTCCGGCGACCTAGATTTTCAGGACGGCACCAAGGGTCCGTTTTTCGTCCCAGTGCTCGCGAGCGGGCGCGTGTTGCACGGCAGCGATGTATACGCATCGCTGCGCGGAAATCTGCCGCCGGACGCTGTGCGGTCTTCACTTCGGTTCACCATCCGGGAGTACCTGGGACGTTTGCGCGTGATGGCTTTGGATCAGGGAAATCCGGGCGACGCGCGGTTCAACAAGTACGTGATGAAGCTGGCGAAGGACCTCCTTGTCCATGCCGGTCTATTGGACCTGGCCGAAATGGCACAGACACCGAACAGGGACCTAGTCGCCCTTGCCAACCAGATCCTCCCTCCTCAGGCGAGCGCGGTCCTGCAGCGCGCAAGCGACTACACCGACCGGATCGACATCGCCGATCGTGCGCTCGTCGTCGTCGAGCTTGACCGCATCTTCGACACGATTGACGGCCAGGCGACAGGAACCTTGTCGGAGACCTGGCCGTGACGGTCCACTCGAAGCTAGAAACCTATAGGCCAACGCACACTATCGAGGCAGGCGAGTTCTCCGGTCGACGGCGGGCGATAGCGCACCGCTTGTTCACCGAACCGACCTACTCAGCTACCACCGCCATGGACGACATGGGTGCCCTGACTGACTCCTACCTCCGCGCCCTCGTGCCAGCACGCCCGGAATACGCCGTGTGGGCGGGCGGGTCGCTCGGCCGGCGCGAGATGCTCCCCAACTCCGATCTTGATCTTTTCGCCGTCGGCGCAGAACCGACACGACGAGACCAGACCCTCCCCACAATCCCTGCCATAGCTGGCTTCGACCAGGTCGAGACAGGGTCGATCTCATGTCAGCGGCTGTTACTTCTCGCGGACCGGACACTGATCGACCTCAACCAGTTCATCGACGGCCGCGCCCTATGGCAGTCATCCGTCGGTGACGAAGTCACCAGAATCCTCGCCTTGACAAACACCTACGACCGGCAGCACGCGAACATGATCGCCGAGCACTTTTATTACCGCCACTTCGATTTTCTCGACAAGCGAACCGTGCATGGGCCGAACGTCAAGTACAGCAGTGGCTCGTCCCGTACAACCCTGTTCTTCAACTTCTACAACCGCATCAGAACCGGCTTGATGCCTGCATCCCGAGAAGCCGGACCCGAGTTCATAGACGGCGTCGCGTCAGCCGAGGAGCAGCTCGGGCTGGTTGGACCGTACCGTTCGCTCGACCTGATCCAGGTCGTGAAGAATGCCGCCATCTCCACGTTTGACGCGACGGGCGACGTACGGCAGCGATACGTCTCCCCGCGCAGCTTGGATACGATCTTCGCCCTGTGCGAACAGCGTCTCCGTCCCCTTGGCCATTCGGATGCCAAAATATTCACTGGGGCCTACTTGCAAGCGCGACGCGAGGTGGAGGCAGCAGTCGACCTGGTGATCGAGCAGACCGTCCGACGGCACCGGTCCGCGTCCGCCCTAGCCGAGCTCGTTGCATCGCCGTCCCGAAACGTCCCCGCTGCTCTTGAGTGTGCGGTCGAGGCATACCCAGACGACGCATCGACTGTTCTAGCGCTCGGAGCATGGAGTTTAGTTACCCGTCCCGATGTTACGTGCGGTGACGTCGAGATTCTCACAAAAGCGTTGACCGCACGCGACGCGTCGGAGACTGGCGGCGCGCTGATGGCCGTGGCATGTTGTCCCGTTGCGGACAGCCAGACGCTGAGGTCGGTCGTCAGCTACCTGCGTCATGGCGGAGCAGGATCGTACGTTCTCAAGCTGGTCTCTCGGAACAGAAGTGCGCGGCAGGCGATCCGGTCCGAGGCGATGGCGGCCTACGACGAAGCTGAGTTCGTCCGGGTCACGGGATGACTTCGGATGCCGTATGTGGTGGCCAGCCGCCTGTTCAAGTACTCGGCCGCCGTCTGAGTCCCGTCGATGACCACGCCGGGCGCCGGGTGGAGAAAAAGTGGCATCGACATCCGCGGCGTCATCCCTGCCTTACCGGTTGGCGCTGCTACACGGTGGGCGATTGCCGGGTAGAAGCCGCCGCTGAGTAGCTCAAGCATGACGCCGCCGTTTACCACGAGGCTGGAAGGGTCCCACGGAACCTCGTGCCACGTCGTACCGACCCGCACCTGCAGGCCCGGTGCGCTGCCACAGGCAAGGATGGTGAGCAGATTGGTGTCCTTGTGTGCGCCGGCACGCATCGCGCTCGGAGTCCGGTCATCGCCCAGTGGCGGATAGCGCAGTATCCGCAAGAGAGTCTGCTCGTTGCCGCCAACAAGCGTCTGGGCCAACGGCATCGGGAATTTCGCCGCTACAGACTTCGGGGCCCCGTCGCCGAGCAATTGCAGAAGGCTGGCACCCAAGCTCATCGCGAGCTTGCGGTATTCAATTGCTCGGCCGCTCACCTCGACCGGGAACCGGCCCCAGGGGAAGACGTGGAAGAACTCTTTGTCGTCACGGCCATTTACCATCGCGCCCTCCGAGGGCTGGTCGCCGGGCACCGGTCTCGCGAAATAGCCGTCCTGCTTGTCCTGGGAGAATCGGTATCCGAACTTTGCCTCACCCCGAAAGAAGTCTTCCCACTCGCGGTAGATTGCCTCGACCAGATCCGACGGAATCGGGGAGTTCTTGAGGACAGCGAACCCGGTCTCGTGGACACTGGTCACGAGCTCCGACGGCGCGTTCGGGGACAGAAGATCGACCACACCGATGTCCATGACGCGATCGTGTCACGTGCCCGGTGGTCTTCGCGTCGATCGCGGCGAGTCGACTTAGGGTGGGAGGCAGTTCGATGGTCGGACCAGGAGCCGCCAGCTTCGGTGACGAAGAACGAGCGCAGGTACTCGACGTGCTCCAGAGCGGGCATCTTTCACGGTTCGGAGACCTGAACGACCCCCGGTTCAAGCACAAGGTGTTCGACCTCGAACGCGAGTTCGCAGCCTTCTGCGGGGCCCAGCACGCTGTGGCGACGAACTCCGGCACCTCCGCTCTGCTGGTGTCGCTTCAGGCGCTCGGGATCGGGGAGGGTGACGAGGTCCTGGTCCCGGGGTTCACCTACGTCGCCACTTACGCCGCGATCGTCCACGCGCGCGCGGTACCGGTACTCGTCGAGATCGACGAGTCACTGACGATCGATCCGAAGGACCTCGAACGGAAGGTGACCGACAAGACCAAGGCAGTCATCGCGGTCCACATGCTCGGCAACCCGTGTGACATGGATGCAGTCACGGCCGCGGCCAACCGACATGGGCTACACGTGATCGAGGATGCCTGCCAGGCTGCGGGCGCTTCATTCCGGGGTCGGCGCGTGGGGTCTCTTGGCACCTTGGCGGCGTTCTCGTTCAACCGTTACAAGGTCATGTCTGCCGGCGAAGGCGGGATGGTCACGACATCGGACCCCAGTCTGTACGAGCGTGCATTCGCCATACACGACCAAGGGCACACACCGCTGCGATCCGGGAAGACCCAGACGAACCCGAGTCTTATTGGACAGAACCTGAAGATGAACGAGCTGACCGGAGCGGTCGCCCTCGCACAGCTTCGCAAGCTCGACGGCATACTCGTCGCCCTTCGCGAACGGAAGAAACTACTGAGATCCCTCATAGATGACGTCGAAGGCGTCAACCCTAGACGTCTCAACGATGACGGCGAGTGCGCGACATTCCTTACCAGCGTTTTTGACGACCGGGCTCATGCAGCCTCGACTGCTGCCTTGCTGGGCGTCGAACCTCTGAGCAAGACTGGTTGGCATAATTACCGCAACATGGACCATATTCGAGACCATCGCACCTACCGGCCCGGATGGTCTGCACGGTCGCGGTTTGCACAGCCCGGGGACCTCCCACGCACCGATGACCTACTGAGCCGGTCCGTCAATGTCGCAGTGGGAGTATCCGACAACGGACTCGGCTCAGGGTTCGGCATCACGGTTCGCTCCACTCCCGAAGAGATCGCAAACGTGGCTCGCCGCTTCTCAGAGGCGATTCGCTCGGGCAGATGACCGCAGCCCGGAGACGTGTCTGCATTCATAACGGGCGCAGCACAGGCGTCTCGACTTTGGCGTGGGTACGTTCGTCGTTGGACGAACGAGTCAGCGAAGTACATCAGAGGGAGTTGTTCACTGGACGATTTCTACCGCATTTGAGCCTGTGGGGTGGTGCGAACCTGATGATGCAGCATTCAGCGAGACGTTGCACAGGGTGGCGAAGGATGCTTCGCTGTGGACTCCTTCGGGAATTTCGCGCGGTGAAGAACAGTGTCGAAGCGCTTTCGGCGCCGACGCCGGGGCTGCAGCAACGTGGGTTGACCCGACGCACCCGCTCGACCGGTTCGCGCGACACCGAATTGCGTTGCCACCGAGTCCAGCTCGTCGGGATTCACTACTTCTCCCCCAACCGATCCTGCAACCGCATCACTGTCGTTCGCATCTTCTGGGCGTCGGCAATCTCGGCCAGCACTTCCGGATCGCACCGTCGATACAACTGCTCCACCGCCGGCCACACCTCACCCTCGGCATCACCGGGCCCCGGACGCTCCACCAGATCCAAGACCGTCTGCTCCGCAGTAGTCACCAACACCGGACCCAACTCGGTATCGATGCGCTCCGCATCCAGACGTGCGGTGTCGCGCACGACGAACCGAACCACCGCCTGCCGGTCCGCCAACCGAATCGGATCGTGGCGCGTCGGCACAGCCACCACCGCCGTCGCCAACGCCCGCGGAATGGCACCGTGCAACCGGGCCGCGCTGACACCCATCACGACGGCATCGTCGGCGCTGTAGGCCGCAACCGCGATACCAGCCGCCGCAGCTCCAAGCCAGGCATCCACTCGGTCCCGACCCGACCGTCCGGCACCGCCACGTAGAAACCCGTCGCCACCCGGTGCAGCAGACCCAGGTCCGTCAGCCGCACGAGCTCGGCCCGCGGGTGCGCGTAGATCTCGGCCGCCGTCGCGGCGCCCACCATCCACACCGGAAGTCGAGCGAACTCGGAAGGCAACCCGGCCTGACGGCGTCGAACATCGCTCGAAGTCACGGCAATCTCTGGTGAGTATTCGGATCGCGGGCTTCAGGCCTACAGACCCGATAGTCATCCCGACTCCGCAATCCAGCCTCAGCGCCTGCTGCACAGTACGAGTGCATCCACCTGCATCCACACGAATGCTCACCGATGAGTTAGCAACGAGTTGTGACATTCTGTGACATCGAGCAACACATCCTGCCGCCGAACCGGCAAAACCCCAGCTCACAAGCGACACATAAACCCAGGTGGACGAACCGGGCTCGCGCAAGAAACGAGCGGCCGAGATAGGCCAAAAAGAGACGGCCCCAACCGTTTTCGCTGGTCAGAGCCGTCCGAAAGAGCCTCCTAACGGGATTGAACCGTTGACCGCTCGCTTACAAGGCGAGTGCTCTACCGCTGAGCTAAGGAGGCAGTGAAGCGAGGCAATCATATCCGTTCATCGGACGCTCAGTGTCAACAGGTACCTTGTCGGTGGATCACCCCAGCAACGTGTAAAGACGGTCATGACTTTCCTGCAAGACCTGACGGCTTCGCTGAGCCGTCTCACCGGTGAGCGTCGGGCCACCATCGATACGCCGACCGCTGCACCGTCACCTCTTCGTCCGATCGATCTGACCGACGATGCGTCGGTTGCGGAGGTCTTGGACCTCGCGGTTCGCGTCGGCGAAGTACTACTGGCCTCGGGCACGGCGGCCATGGATACGGCGACCCAGGTGCAGTTCATCGCCGCGACGTACGGCCTCGCACGCTGCGATGTGGACGTCACGTACAACTCGATCACCCTCAGTGCGCACCGCGGCCCGACGCGTCCTCCGGCGTCGACGATGCGCATCGTGCATTACCGCTCGATGGACTTCACACGTCTGGCCGAAGTCGACCGTCTCATTCGTGCCGTGCGCGTCAAGATGGTGCCACCGAGTGCAGCGCTCGAGCGACTCGACGAGATCACCAAGGCTCCGCACCCGTACAACCGGTGGATCGCCACCCTCGCGTGGTCCGGCATGGCCGCGGCCATCAGTGTGCTGCTCGGCGGTGGCGCGCTGGTGGCTGTGGTCAGCTTCCTGACGACGATGGTGATCGACCGCATCGGACGCGTCCTCAACCGCGCGGGTCTGCCGTTCTTCTTCCAGCAGGTTGTCGGCGGCTTCGTGGCGGCGACACCGGCGATCACGCTCTACAACTTCCAGGACCAGCTGAACATCAGCATCTCGCCGTCTCAGATCATCGCGGCCGGGGTGATCGTGCTGCTCTCGGGCCTGTCCCTCGTCGGCTCGGTGCAGGACGCGATCACCGGGGCCCCGATCACGGCGGTGTCGAGATTCTTCGAGGTACTGATGATGACCGGCGGCATCATCGCCGGCGTCGCGACATCTCTGCGGTTGGCCGCGCTGATCGGCAGCGATCTGCCGCAGATCAGCAACCTGGCCCCACCGGACATCCTGCAGGTCCCCACCAAGGTGATCGCCGGCGCAGCAGCGTCACTGTTCTATGCACTGGCCTGCTACGCCGAGCGGCGGGCGCTGACGGCTGCCTTTATGGGCGGCTTCGCGGGCTCGCTGGTGTATCTGCTGTCGCAGACGCTCAATGTGGGACCGATCATCGCCTCGGCCATCGCTGCCACCGTCGTCGGATTCGCGGGTGGTCTGCTGGCCCGTCGCGCGCTGATTCCGCCCTTGATCGTCGCCGTCGCGGGCATCACTCCCCTGCTCCCCGGCCTGGCGCTGTACCGCGGTCTGTACGCGATCCTCAACGACCAGCTGCTACTCGGCATCAGCTCGTTGTTCGCGGCGTTCGGCGTCGGCTGCGGTCTGGCCGCCGGAGTGACACTGGGCGAGTGGGGTGCCCGCACCCTGCGTCGGCCACGCATCATCGCGCGCACCGAGGAACTACTGCGCCCGACGCTTCGCCGCACAGAAGAACCGCGCCGACCGACTGTTCGTCGGCGGCGCGGTACGAGTCCTTCGTAGAAGGCGGAACTCAGGCCTCTGTGCTGGGGGTTCCCTCAGCGGATGCGCGTGCAGCAGCGTCGGCCTCCATGGCCTCACGCAGGCTGCGCGGACGCATGTCGGTCCAGTTCTTCTCGACGTACTCCAAGCACGCGGCGCGGGTGTCTTCACCGAAGACGACACGCCATCCCTGGGGGACCTCGGAGAACGTCGGCCACAGCGAATGCTGGTCTTCGTCGTTGACCAGCACGAAGAAGCGTCCGTCTTCGTCATCGAACGGGTTGGTACTCATCTCGCCTCACTCGTCGCGAACGTTTGATTGGTAAGTCTGCACCGTGAGGTGCCACACGACCCTAGCAACGCAGGTCGGGCTCCGGTGCCGTCAGGCCTCGAGAAAGCCGAGCAGTTCCGCGTTGACGGCCTCGGGACGCTCGAGATATCCGTAGTGCCCGGCGTCCGCTATCTCCACGTACCGGGCACCGGGAATGGCGTCGGCCAACTCCTTGCCCAAGTACGGCGGGATCATTCGATCGTCGGCGAATCCGACCGACAGGCACGGCACCGCCACGCCGCGGTAGGCCGCAGTTCGATCGAAATCGTCCTCCATGCCGAGCTGAGCGCGCACTCCGGCGGACGGCGAGGAGGCAGAGAACTCGAACAGGTCCAGCCAGTCGCGTGCCCCGCGAGCGTCACGCAATGTTGCAGGCGACAGGTTCATCACCGCGGTCACCGCAGCCGAGTAGGTGCCGGGAAGCTCGACGCGCTTGTCGTACAGCGCTCGTTCGCCGTGGGCGAGAGTCTTCTGGAACTCGTCGACGCGGGCGTGGCCTGCGAGGAACACTGCTTTACGCACCAGGTCGGGTCTGCTCAGCGCAAGCTCCTGCGCGACGCGTGAGCCCATCGACGTTCCGACGACGTAGGCCTTCTCGTCGCCGTTGCGGACGAGCTCGATCAGGCCGGCGGTGTCGGCGACCATGTCCTCCATGGTGATGCCGTGCGTGCTCTCCGACGACGGAGCGATGCCGCGATTGTCGAACGTGCACACCCGGTAACCCGCTGCTGTGAGAGCGGGCACCTGATGCAGCTCCCACACGCGACCGGGGCTGCCGGTGCCCATGATCAGAACTACCAGGTCTCCACTGCCCTTGACCTGGTAGTTCACGTCGATGCCGTTGATCTTGGCGATAGGCATACGTCTCCTCACTCCTGATGCGTTCGTCGGGGATCGTATCGTTCGGACCGGGCGCGGGGTTACTCGAACAGCCAGTGGGTACCTGGTCTTACATGACTGACGAGAACGTAGCGGGCGAAGCACGCAAGGGATTGCTCGACGGAATCAAGGGCAAGGCCAAAGAGGTCGTCGGCGCGGTGACCGGCAACGACTCGTTGACAGCCGAGGGCCAATTGCAGGCCGCTCAGGCCCGTGAACACAAGGAAGCACAGGCCACGGAGCGCGTCGCCGAGGCACAGGCCACCGAAGCCGCCGAGGAACTGGCCGACGTGCGCACTGCGGCCGAGAGTCGCAGGGAGGCCGCGGAGGAAAATGCCGCGGTGACCGAGGCGCAGGCAGATCGAGTTCGCGAGACACAGGTGGTCGCGGCCGAACAGAACAAGCGAGAGGCCGTCGCACAGGAGCGCGCTGCCGCGGAGGTCGACGCGACCGCCGAGCAGATCGAGGCCGACGAGGACCGGCGCATCGAGCAGGCCGCCGCGGACTCCGACGAGATGGTGGCCGCACAGAAGCACCAGGAAGCACTTCGGCAGGCCGAGGCCGATCGCAAGAAGGCCGAAGAGCTCCGCAATCAGGCCTGACCCACTACCGCATACCAGGAGTTTCGCTACATGAGCGTTTTAGCCATACCACTGACCATCCTTCGCATTCAGTACAAGATCGCTCGAATTCCGTTGCAGCTCATCGAGACCAATGTGGTCGAGAAGATGAATGCCGAAGCACCCGCCCGGCTGGTGTACGAGCACACGCTCGGATCACTCGACCGTGCCGTCGGAAACCTGTTGGGAGACAAGAACCTCGCCGACCGCGGGGAGACTCTCGTCGACAGCACCGAGAACCGTGCCGAGGCAGCCCGCTTGGACGCCGAGGCTCGGGCCAAGAAGACCGCGGCCGACGACGAACTGAAGGTGGCTCGCGAGACCGCCGAGAAGGATCGCCGCGCAGCCGACGCCGCTGCCCAGGAAGCCGCACGTGACGCCCGCCAGGAGGCCGAGCAACGCAAACGCGAAGCCGCGGAGGAGGCCGAGCGCAAGGCTGCTGCGGACAAGAAGAAGGCCGACGAGCAGGCCGCGGCCACCGCGAAGGCCGCCGAGGATCGCAAGAAGGCCCAGCAGGCTCAGGTCGACAAGCAGGAGAAGCTGGCCGCCGCGCCGTCCGAGGCCGAATTGGCCGAGGCCGCTGAGCGTTCCGACGAGGCCGCCGCCAAGAAGGACGAGGCGGAGCGCATCGAGAAGCTGTTCATCGCGGAGAAGAACAAGGACTGACGCTCACCTTCCGAATCGACACCACGGTCGCCCCATCGATGATTCGATGGGGCGATCTTCGTTGTCCGACGACGTCCGCAGTTAGCACCTCTAATTTGCTTCTCTCACAACACTTCTCGAGATCGTCCGAAAACAAGCGCTGGTCCGCGGACAGGTGTATCAATAGAGCACCATCGCACTCCTGTGCAATGTGACCGTAGTAGAAGCCAGGGACGGGGGTCCCATGGAGTGCAGCGCTGCCCTGACCGAGACGAGCGCCGAACACGACGAGCCGACCGACGATCGACTGCTGTGGGCCACTGCAGGCGATCTGTTCGGGGACTGGCGTGACCGAGGCGATGCCGCCCGGTTCGAGCAGTTGGTTCGACTCCTCACGCCGGTACTCTGGCAGGTCGTCCGAGCAGCAGGAACCGACGAAGAACAAGCACGGGACGTCCTGCAGACGGTCTGGCTGACCCTCGTCCGGTGTCCCGATTCGGTGCGTGACAACCGAGCCGTCGGCCACTGGCTCGTGGTCTCCGCGCGTCGGGAATCGTGGCGTGTGGTGGGCCGCGACAGACGTTCGGTGGCACTCGACCCGGCCCGAGTGCCCGAGCCCGAACCAGGTTCCTCTGCCGAAATCGAGGCTCTGCAGGTGTCCGATACCCAGGTGCTGTGGCTCGCGGTGAGCAGATTGTCGGCCAGATGCCAACGGCTGGCACGCGTTGCGGCCAGCCTCGAGCTGACCGACTACAAGTCGCTCGCCGCGGACCTGGGACTCGCGGTCGGCAGTGTCGGTGTGATCCGCCGCCGGTGCCTCGACGCCTTGCGTGCCGACCTCGAACAGCAGGGAGTGACCGGTGTCTGAAGAGAGCAGCCCTCGGTCGGCCGACTCGGCGATTCTCGAGCGGCTGGGCCGAATGTGGCAGGAGGCCGATCCCCCACCGCCGGGGCTCGCCGACGATCTGGTGGCGTTCGTCGCGGCGGCCGGTGTGGAGTCCGAATGGGCGGACATGCACCTGGTGATGTCCGACGACCTTGCCGGAGTCCGAGCAGCCTCGGACGCCAAGACCCTCGAGTTCGAACTGGGGGCCATCGCACTGCTGGTGCGAGTCGCCCCGGAGTCGTCCACGACCGGACGAATCGACGGCTGGCTGACGATCGAGGACGCCGATATCCCCACGGGTACGTTCGTCACCCTCGTCGCCGACGACGGTGACCGCACGACGCACGTCGACGACGCCGGCCGATTCGAGTTCTCCGGCATCCGCGAAAGCCCTTGGCGGCTTCGGTTTTCGTTCTCCGACAGCACACAGCTGATCCAGACCCCTCATCGACAGTGGTAGAAAGGCCGACGACAATGACGAATGACGAGCCGGTGGAGAGCTGGAAGCGGATTCCTCGGGTGGCGGTCGGCATGCCGGGCAACCCGGATGACATCGGTTCCCAGAGCCCGACGCTGTACGTGCGCGACACCGTTCTGGTGTCGTACAGTTCCACCGAAAACCGCGATCCCACAGACGTTCTCGCCGAGGTGGCCGGACATTTCGGCTGGCTGCTCGACAGAGGCTCGCGTGACGATCGGCTTCCGATCTCGGTTCGCTACCCGGATGTCAACGACGAGGACGCCGAGTCCGAGCGGATCGTCGAACGCGTCTTTCTCGTGGCCACCGGGGATTCGGTGGCACCGACAGTCGACGCTGCGGCATTCGTCCGCACGTTCCGAGCCACCCGATCCGACGACGCCCCGGTCGACGTGCAGCTCGAACATGTTCTCGCGATCGGAACTTCGCTGGCCCCGTTCATGTCTCCGTTCATGAGCCCGTTCATGAGCCCCTTCATGTCACCGTTCATGTCTCCCTTCATGTCCGGCGGCTCCCCCGCCGGAATCTATGCGGTCCCCGGAGCCGGCGGCCGGATGCCCGTCGCCTACGTCGGCCCGGCACCGGTGCGACATCCGGATGATCGAATCGACGGTCGACGAGTCCGCGTCGCCATACTCGACACCGGCTGCGGTTCCCACGATTGGCTCGGTTTCGTCGCCAAGGGTGTCGATCAGAACCCCACCATCGGAATCGACGATCCCGCCACCGACCCGGAGGTCCACCCGGATCTGTTGGGTCCGCTGGACGGGCAGATGGATCCGGTCGTCGGTCACGGCACGTTCATCACCGGGCTCGTCCATCAGGAGGCACCGGACGCGGACATCCTCACCGCCAGGGTGCTCCACGCGGACGGAATCGTCTACGAGGCAGATGTTCTCGCTGCTCTGAGCGGATTGCTCGAGTACGTTCGAGCAGACGAGGCGAACCACGTCGACGTACTCAATCTGTCGCTCGGCTTCTATCACGAGGAGGAGCCCGGCTTCACGTCCTCGATCCGCGACGTCCTTGCCGCGCTTCGTCGAACGGGTGTCGTCGTGGTGGCCTCGGCCGGAAACGACGCAACGAACAGGCCCTGCTACCCCGCGGCGTTCTCCCTCGATCCGGACGAACAATCGTGGGCCCCGGTGATCTCGGTGGGCGCGCAGAACCCCAACGGCACCCAAGCGCTGTTCAGCAACACCGGTCGGTGGGTCGACACGTGGGTCTGCGGTGCCGCAGTGGTCAGCACGATGCCGGAGTTCGACGCCGGAGCCACACCGTTGGCGCGACGGCAGGCAGCCGGATCCACGCAGGCACGCGAAACGTTGGACCCCGACGACTTCCTCGGCGGATTCGGCGTGTGGAGTGGCACGTCGTTCGCGGCCCCGATCGTCGCCGGTCGAATCGCTGCGGCGCTCATCGAATCCGTCTCCCTTCGCACCGGCGACAACCGCATCGCCGCCGCCCGCGACGCGGTCGACCGCGTCCGAGCAGCGATCACCGCCGAGAACGATGCGCTCCACGCCAAATCGATCCGATCGAGACGAAACACCCCACGGTGAACTCTCCACGAGAGTTGGTGGAGCGAGCCCAGTCGCTCATCAGCGCCGGACGCCACGACGAGGCCCGGCAGCTACTGGCGCGGGCTCGCGAGCACCTTCCCGACGGTCGGATGCGAGCCGAGGTCGTGTCGGCCACCGCGTGGGTGATGAGCGAAACGGGTGATCTGACAGGCGGGTTCGACATCTGCCGTTCCGCCCTGCGCGACGACGAATCGGACGTCGTCCGACTCGGCCCGATCGGCCGGGCGATCCTGCTCGGTCGCCTCGGGGCACTCGAGGTTCGGGCAGGCAACGACGACGCAGCCCTGCCGCTCTTCGGTACTGCCGCCGACGCATTGGTCGATCACCCCGCAGCCTGCGGCCGAGTGCTGATCAACCGCGGCTACCTGCACCTTCGACGGCGGCAGTTGCCCGAGGCTGCCGTCGACCTCGATGAAGCGATGGAGTTGTTCGCTCGTGTCGGAGATGTCGTCGAGCAAGCGAAGGTGGCACACAATCGCGGCTACGTCGATCTATTGGCCGGTGACCTCGCGGGTGCGCTCGATCGAATGAACACGGCCCGAGAGACGTTGCGCCATCTCTCGTCCGCACACAGGGCAATCTGCGACCTGGACCGCGCCGAGGTTCTCGAGGCCGCAGGAATGATCGGCGACGCGGTCGACACTCTGGAACAAGTACTGAAACTGGTCGAGGATTCCACACAGTGGCACACCCGCGCCGAGGCGGAACTGCTGCTCGCTCGCATTCTCGCCGACGAGGACTTCGACCGCGCCGCGTCTCTCGCAGCCGCAGCAGCACAGCACTTTCGCGAACACGGAAGTGGCGGCTCGGCCGTCCGAGCGGATGCCGTTGCCGCTCGAATTCGGCTGCGCGGTGATCTCCCGAACGGCGTTCCCGCCAGTACCCTCGAGCTGCTGGATCGCCTCGACGCGCGCCACTTGACTGCGCACTCGACCGAACTGAAACTCCATGTAGCACTGAGCTTTCTGGACTCCGACATCGACCGGGCCGAACGCTACACCGCAGACATCGAAGTTCGCACCGATGCACCGGTATCGACCCGCCTGCTCGCTGCCCGTGTTCGGTCGGCACTCGAACGCACCCGCGGACGACCCGCCGACGCCCTGACCCATGCGGCACAGGCGATGGACGAATTCGTCGAATGGCAAACGCACTTCGGCAATCTCGGAATGCAGGTGGCAACCCAGCGAGTGGCCACCGACGTGGTCCTTCAGGGGCTCAACGCGGCGTGGGAGACGCAGGATCCGGAGCGAATATTCGACTGGTCCGAACGAGCTCGCGGTGCAGCAGCCGCCTGGAATCCTGTGCGAGCGCCCCGCGACGACGAGATGGTCGGCGCACTTGCCGAAATCCGTTCGCTCCGTGACTCCGACGACGCCGAGTCCCATCGGCGTCGCGTCGAACTCCGCGAACAGGTGCGAGATCTCGGCTGGCGTGGATCGTCGTCCTCGGTGACCTCCCTGTCGCGGCCCGGTGTCGTCGATGCCCAGCGGGCACTGGCGGAATCGGACGCGGCGCTGATCACGTATTCGTGGCTCGGCGACAGGGTGGTCGCCATGGTGGTGTCCGCGGGCACCCCGGCCACGTTCGACCTCGGACCGTGGACCGACATCGCCCGGGAACTGTCCGGTCTCCCAGCAGATCTCGACGTGGCCGCCGCGCGTCGGGGCTCTCGCCTGCGTACGTCCGTCGAGAGGTCACTGACCAGGCGGCTGGCTGCTCTCGATCGACTGTTGGTCGTGCCGGTCCTGGCCGATTCGATGCCTCGCCGAATCCTGTTGACGGTGCCCGGTGTGCTCGGCGGTATTCCGTGGGGCCTACTCCCCGGCCTCGCGGCTCGTTCTCTGTCGGTTGCGGTGTCGGTGCAATGGTGGATCGGTAGTTCGTCCGAGGCCGGCACTCGGGCACCGGTAGGCGTGGTGTGCGGGCCGGGCACAGAACACGGCGAACGGGAGGCCAGAGACGTTGCGCAGGCCTGGGAGGGTCGGTCACGGATCGTCACCGGCGCCGATGCCACCACCGTTGCTGCGTCCGATCTCGCCGAAGGGTCGAACATCCTCCACGTCAGCGCACACGGGGGCTATTCGCGCGAACATCCACTGTTCTCGTCGATCGCCCTGACCGACGGCCCGTGGTTCGGCCACGACGTCACTCAGCTCGCGTCGGTGCCGTCGCTCGTGGTTGTCTCCGCCTGCGAAATGGGTCGTGCGGCCGGTGAATTCGATGCGCTCGGCATGGCGCGTGCCTGGCTGCACGCCGGTGCACGATGCGTTGTCGCTGCTCCCGCGAACATCGACGACGAACGTGCCGCTGAATTCTTCCCATCCCTGCACCGAAGAATGGCGGGCGGCGAGACCCCAGGCGATGCGCTGGCCACGCTGCGCGGTTGTGCTCCGGAAGCGCCGGACCTGGGTGTCGCCGCACTGTGTTACGGAAATGCCTGGTGAACAACATCATCGAGTGATGTATCAGCGACGTGGTCCGGCGCTCCTGATGGTCGTACACACCCGAACGCCCATCACCGAGGAGTGGATATGTCCACCAGACTGACAGACCCGTTCACGGAGGAGCGGCTGATAATCCTCCGCGCTCCAGCGCGACCGGCCATGCGAGATCTCGACGCCGGTCCGGTTGCGATGTCGGCAGAAGCAACCGCGGGCATCACGATCGACATCGACAGCAAGGTCAGCAAGTCGACGATGCGCACGATCGCGAACGACCCCACCGTCGTCGGCTTCTGCCCGTCGTTGCCGATGACACTGATAGAGCCCGTGCCGACGCCACGACTCCACCGATCAGGTGTCGCCGCCACGACGTGGGGTGTCGACGCGGTCGGCGCAACGACCTCGCCGTACACAGGGTCCGGGATCACCGTCGCCGTACTCGACACCGGCATCGACTCGACTCATCCGGCCTTCTCCGGCGTAGAGCTGATCACCCGGGACTTCACCGGGGACGGCAGCGTCATCGACAAGCATGGGCACGGAACACACTGCGCTGGAACGATCTTCGGACGTGATCTGAACTCGAAGCGAATCGGTGTTGCCAGCGGTGTGAACCGCGCTCTGATCGGCAAAGTACTCGGGGCCGACGGCGGTGGCACCGACATCCTCACCCAAGCCATGATCTGGGCCCGCGACAACGGAGCACACGTCATCTCCATGTCCCTCGGCATCGACTTCCCCGGCTACGTGAACTACCTGATTCACCAGCGCGGCTACCGCACCGACGTCGCCACATCGGTAGGCCTGCAGGCCTATACCGCCAACGTCAGACTCTTCGAGAAGCTTTCCGAGTTCCTCAACGCCGGTCTCGGACAACCACTCGTCGTTGCCGCCACCGGCAACGAAAGCGGTCGGCATGCCAACCCGCCGTACGAAATCAACGTCTCACCACCGGCCGCCGCGGCCGGCATCATCGCCGTCGGCGCACTCGACAGCAGCGCGGACGGATTCGTCGTCGCACCGTTCTCGAACACTCGGGCAACGGTTTCCGCTCCGGGCGTCGGAATCGAGAGTGCTGGTCTCGGCGGCGGTACCACCACCATGAGCGGAACCAGTATGGCCACACCGCACGTCGCGGGCGTGGCGGCTCTCTGGGCCGAAAAGCTCAGAACGCAAGGGCAACTGAGTCCCCTCGTACTCCAGGCCAAGATCATCGGCGACGCCACCTGCGACCCACTCGCGCCGGGCTTCGATCCCCTCGACGTCGGTGCGGGTCTGGTTCAGGCACCGCAGTCCTGACTCTCTCCACCTTCTTTCGATACACACCCTCACACCCCATGCCCGTGTCACACCTTTCGGAGGATCATCATGACCAGTACCATTCGTTCCACTGGATACATGCTCGATCGCAGCGGCATTCCCGACGATGTCCTGGAGCTACTACAGGTACTTCCCGGACAACACCAGGTCGAACTCGACCCTGCCGACGCACCGGCATCAGCCCACTCGTCGTCCACCGAGCCCTACTGCCCGACGTGGGCAACGCACGCCGATCCCACTGTCGTGCAGTCGTTCTCCGTGGAAGGAGAGACGTTCCTCGAACCACTGGTGCACGAGGAACCCAACCCTCTTCTCTACCCGATGTGCACGGTCGGGATCGTGTTCACCAGCGCAGGCAAGCGGGGTAGCGGTGTACTCGTGGGGCCGAACCTGCTCCTGACTGCCGGCCACGTCGCACCGTGGGGCGCGAGCTCGTGGAGCATGGAGTTCGTCCCCGCTTTTCGAAACGGCAACCGTCCATATGGAAGTTCGTACGTCCAGACATACCGTGGCTACAACACGAACGGCAATGTGACCGGGCACGATTACGCGATCTGCAAGTTGTTCAAGCCCCTGGGCTCCGCGCTCGGGTGGATGGGTACTGCGTCGTTCGGCAGCGAAGATCAGTACTACAACAAGCGTTACGTCTCGTCGGGGTATCCGGGCAGCTACGGTCAGCGACCGGCCGTCGAGTTGGACATGGGGATCCGCGACATCGACGACGACAGTCCTGGCCGCGAGCTCGAATTCGCGTTGCGCGCAGACCTCGGACCGGGTTGGTCCGGTGGCCCGCTCTGGCAGCACACCGCCAACCCCTATGCCGTCGGTGTGCTGAGCGGAACGGAGAAGGACGGTCTCGACCCGACGCGACTCGTGTACGCCGCCGGAAGCCCCATGGTCGATCTCGTCAACTACGGCCTGGCGAACTGGCGTCCGTAGTCCACACGTTGGCTCGGGTTGCTAGGAGATCCGGTCCGGATGATGCACCGGCCCCGTGATCCAGTACTCGATCAACTCTGATCGGTCTCGTGGACAACCTCTTCCAGCCCCGCACTGTGTTCTCGGTGCGGGGCTGGAGTCTTTCCTGTGGTTCAGGCGATGTGGGGGCCTGCTCGGGCGTGGGATGGTCTGGGTTGTCGGTAGGGATCGACGGTTGCGGGTGGTACGAACCAGGGGTGGTTGTCGGTGCCCATGAACACTTCCCAGTCACTGTGGTGGATGAGGCGGTGGTGGAATCCGCAGAGTAGGACGAGGTTGTTCATGTCGGTGGGGCCGCCGTCGCCCCAGTGCCAGATGTGGTGTCCTTCGGTCCAGGCGGCGGGTTTTCCGCAGCCGGGGAACGCGCAACCGTGATCGCGGGCGGTGAGGGCTGTGCGTTGTTTGGCGGTGATGGTGCGGGCGGTGCGGGCGAGGTTCAACGGGTTGCCGTTCTCGTCCATCACGATGGCAGTGAGGACACAATCACACGCCAACTGACGGGAAGTATTGCGGGACAGGGGTCCCATCCACGGCAGCCACCCGACCGAAGTGCCGTCGCCGAACAGGTCGCGATACGCGCCACGATCCGCTGCACCGCCTTCGCCGCCGTTTTCGCGGCCCAGCTCGGTTGCTGAGTCAGTGTCGACGGGGTTGCCGGTGTTGATATCGACCGGATCGACGGTGTCGGATTCTGTTGCTGCACGCGAGGTTTCGTCATCGGTGATATCGTCGGCGTCGCCGCAGTTCTGGAGGTCGGTGAGATCGCGCAGGCTGATGTGCAGGTTCACGTGCGGGCGTTCACCGCCTTCGATGGGGCGATCACTCGAGGCGAGGTACTGGTCGAGGATGTGGCCGAAGGCGTCGGCTCGGCGCCGGGCAGGGCTGCGATCGTCTTGGCTGCCGTCGACCGCGGGGTGGGGTTCGGTCAACGGCGAGAGCGCGGTGAGCAGCTTTTCTCCGGTGATCGCATCGAAGTCACCTTTCAACACCAGCCGCCCGTTCAAAGTCTTGGAGGCGAACAGTTCGTTGCGGTCGGTGTTCTCGGCGGGTGGTTTCTTGGTGCCGAAGCTGTCTTCGAGTCTGGTGATCGCTGCTCGGATCCGGCCGGTGCGCGCGTCGGGTCCGGTCGCAGCTTTGATCAAGGCGGCGCGGGCCATATCGCGACCCTTTTGCGGCAGGTTCTCCGGTGGGGTTTCGGCGAAGGTGAGGATCTGGGCGGCGTGGTCGACGGACATCACGCCGGTGTTGACGGCGTCGGCGATGTCGGGAAATGCAGCCATGCCGCGGGCGAGGGCGACGATCTTGGTGGCCTTGGACGGTGAGAGCAGGGTGGTGGAGGTCAGCCAACCGGCGGGCCCAGGGAAACCCAGCTTCTCCCGGCTCACGCGGGTGTCGATCTCGGCGACAAGAGCGATACGCCGGGCCTCCAACAACTGGATCCGGTGGGAGACCGCGGCAGATTCGGCGAGGAGTTCACTCTCGCTCAGTTGCCAAATCTCCGTGGTCATGGGAGCAAGTGTATCGAACGCGCGTTCGACTGGCAACCATCGTTGAACCGAAAACTATTGCCCTGCTTGACTATTCGCGATCCAGTACCTGTCGGTGGCGTGTGATAGGAGCGTCACCGCCCACCCTGAATGTCGCCCGGTATGCGCTGGGCGAGACCCCCAACTCCGCGGCAAGCTGGTTTCGCAATGAGGTTGCCGTGCCGAAGCCGGTGTCGTGGGCGATCCGTTCGATGGTTAGGTCCGTGTTCTCGAGCAACTCCCTCGACCGCTGGACACGCTGCGCCACGATCCAACGAGCCGGAGAGACACCGACTTCGGCGACGAACCTGCGTGAGAACGTCCGCACACTCATCGCTTGATGCCGAGCCAGATCCTCCACCGACAGGGCCGACCCCAGATTGCGCAGTGCCCACTCCTGCGCATCGGCCGTCGACGTACCGTGCGTCCGCGGCACCGGAGTGTCGATGTACTGCGCCTGCCCGCCGCTGCGCTGGGGAGGTACGACGGTTCCGCGCGCCACCCGATTGGCCACAGCCGCACCGAAGTCCTCTCGAATCATGTGCAGACACAGATCGATTCCCGATGCCTCCCCTGCCGCGGTCAACACGTTGCCGTCCTCGGTGTAGAGCACGTTGGGGTCGAGCAGCACCTGCGGATACAGTTCGGCAAAACGTGCGGCGGACTTCCAGTGCGTGGTGGCCCGTTTGCCGTCCAGCCGACCCGCCGCAGCGAGGACGAAAGCGCCCGTGCAGATGGACGCCAATCGCTGACTCGACACCGCGTCGAACAGGGGCGAGGCGGCGGCGAGGTCGGTCTCGTAGTCGACGTCGGAGGCGGGCACGATGACGGTGTCCGCCTCGGCCACAGCCTCGAGCCCTCGTTCGACGAGTATGCGAACGTCGGAGTCGGTGCGAACCGGGCCGGGTACGTCGGTGCAGGTGATCACCTCGTACAGCGCATCGCCGGAGTCGGAGCGAGCCTGCCCGAACAGGCGATGCACGATGCCCAACTCCATCGCGAGGAGACCGTCGCGCACATATACGGCGATGCGATGTGTCATGGCCGAATTCTTTCACATGTTGTCTTTCAGGCCACTGGTTTCGAAATGCGACGTAGCCCAGGATCGAGAGCATGAACATCCTGTGGGTCCATGCCCATCCAGACGCCCGCTCCCTCAACGGTTCCCTGCGTGACGCAGCCCTGGATCAACTTCGCGCCGACGGCCATAGCGTCGAGCAGTCGGATCTGTATGCAATGAAGTGGAATCCGGTGGTCAAGCCAGAGGACTACGATCACGATCCGACCGAGCGATTCCAGGTGTCCAACGCGTCGAGATCGGCCCTTGCTGCAGGAACTCAGGCCCCGGAGATCGCCGCGGAACAACAGAAGCTGCTGCGGGCCGATGCCGTCGTGCTGCAGTTTCCGCTGTGGTGGTTCTCGATGCCTGCGATCATGAAAGGCTGGGTGGATCGAGTCTTCGTCGAGGGATTCGGATACGGCATCAGGCGTGCAGACGGCCGCACCAGGCGTTACGGCGACGGCGTGCTCGCCGGCAAGCGTGCGATGGTCGTCGTCAGCATGGGCGGCAGCGAACACACGGTGTCAGCACGCGGCATCAACGGTGACCTGCACGAGATGCTGTACCCGATTCAGCACGGCATCCTGTTCTACACCGGCATGTCCGTACTGCCGCCGGTGTTGATCGCCAGCGCCGACCGGATGACCGAAACCGATTACGCTGCAGCAGAATCAGAGCTCCTACAACGCGTCAAGGGCCTGCCCACGGACGCGCCCATCCCCTACCGCACGCAAAACGGCGGCGCCTACGACCGGCGATTCGTACTACGCGACAACATCGAACCCGAGGACACCGGCATCCGAGTACACACCATCAGGTGATCAATCGAGGACGCGAGCGAGGAACGCTCCGATGTTGTCTTCGACTGCCGCGGTGCGGGTCTCGACATCGAAGTCCTCCTTGAACTGTCGGCCCAATGCCGGGGTCTTCTTCTTTCGCGCATACAGCGAGCACGCGAGGTCCGAGCAGATGTAGGTGCCCACAGTATTGCCACGCCTGCCGGATTCCCCGGCCTTCGCGGCGGCCATCAGAGACACCCCGCCGTTGGCGTGCGTGGTGAGGCAGATGCTGCACATCTGCGCCTTCCTGGGCCCGCCAGGCTTGTAGCGCAACGCGATTCCACACAGGCGATCCCCCGAAGCAGCGACGATATAACTCCTGCCGGCGAGCTTGGGGTCGACCCAACCGAAGAAGTCGAGATCGTCCCACGGCACGTCGTCGATGTTCTCGGGAAGCGAGAGCCGCTTGGCGTCGCCCTTGGACGAATTGACGAACGACGACCTGATGTCGCGTTCGGAGATCGGTTCCATGTCACTGCCTCCAGTGCTGTAAAAGTGTGTCGATTCCGTCGAGGATGCGAGCCCAGGACTGCTGCGAGTCGGGCGCACTGTGACCGAACGAGCCAGACGCGTCGAGGCTGGCGTAGCCGTGAAACACACTGCCGAGCAATCGAACTGCATGTACCTGATCCTCTTCACCGAGGTCGTACCCCCGGAGGATCGCTTTCATCATCGTCGAGTGACGCACTCCCGCACTTGCAAGAGCAGTCTCGTGATCGAGCGGAAACTGCGTCGCTGCATATCGACCGGGGTGTTCGCGCGAATAGTCGAGATACGCGTTGGCGACGGCAACCAGAGCGTCTTTTCCTGCTCGGCCCGCCAGTGCCTCGGACACCCGATCGGCCAGTTCCTCCAACGCCAGCAGCGCGATCCCGACGTTCAGCTCGTGCGCGTTCTTGAGGTGCGAATACAGGCTTGCCACCTTGACGTCGAAGCGTCTGGCTACCTCGCTGGCGGTGACGCGATCGAAGCCGACCTCATCGGCCAGATCCGCTCCCACCGCCACGATGCGTCGAGCGGTCAATCCTGCACGTGCCATGCCGGCCTCCTCGTTCTTTCGAGGACACCGTAACCAAACCTAATGGCATTAGGCAAATTGCTATAGCAATCAGCGACCCTGCCACGCCTCCCACAACTGTGCGTATCGTCCACCGGCCGCGACCAGCTGCTCGTGCGGACCCTGTTCCAGAATCCTGCCGTGTTCGAGAACCACCACACGGTCGGCGGCGGCAGCCTGGGTGAGGCGATGCGCGACGATCAACGTGCTGCGCCCTCTGGTCGCTGCCTCGGCCGCGGCTTCGAGGTCTCGTGCCCCGGAACTGCCGGCTTCTGCAGTGGCCTCGTCCAGCACGGCGACGGCCGGGTCGGCGAGAACCAGTCGCGCCAAGGCCAACTGCTGCGACTGAGCCGCGGTCAACTGGTGTCCACCCTCGCCGACGGCAGTGTCGAGGCCGTTGTCCAGCGCCTCGACCCACGCCCAAGCTCCAACGGTGCGCAGTGCGGCTTCCACGTCGTCGCGACCGGCATCCGGGGCGGCGAGCAGCACGTCGTCGACCAACCGGCCGGCGAACACGTGGACTTCCTGGCTGACGATCGCGACGTGCCGCCGCAACCCTTCGCTGCCGAGCGCATCCAGTGATGCACCCCCGACACGAACCGTCCCCGACGTCGACGCCATCGAACCGGCCGCGATGGATGCGATCGTGGATTTGCCTGCGCCGGTGGAACCGACGAGTGCGACTGTCTCGCCGGCGTCGACCCGGAGGTTCACTCCGTGCAGCACCTCGTGGCCGGACTCGTACTCGTGTCGCAGATCGGTGACGTCCAAGGTGGCGTCGGCGGGCGCGGAACCGTCGCCCACGGGTCGCTCGTCGGGAATGTCGATGACACCGACCAGTCGAGCCAACGATGCTCCGGCGGACTGGATGTCGTCGAACGTGAACAGCAGGGTGCCGATCGGATTGAACAGTCGGTGGAACAGCAGTGCAGCGGCCGTCGTCTCGCCGACGGTGACGTAATCGCCGCGCACGAGCAGGAATCCGGCCAGCAGGATCACCGACAGTCCGACGCATTCGGCACGATTGTTCCGAGATGCGAATCGAGTGAGCAGGCGGAACACGTCGACTCCGATGTCGCGGGCCTTCGCCGACGCCCGATCGATCTCTTTCAGATGCGCCGACTCGAGTCCGTACGCGCGAACGGTTTTCGCGCCCTGCATGCTGCTGACGAAGGACTGCGCACGCTCGCCCATCGCCACGCGTTCGGCCGCGTACTTCGGGGCCGAGCGCGGCAGATACCAGCGCAGAGCGAGGACGTACATCGGCAGCGCGACGAGCCCGGCCAGACCGAGCCGCCAGTCGATGCCGAGCATCGTGATCATGCTCAGGCATACGAGCAGGAACGCGCCGACGAGCTGCGGGATGACCTCACCGATCGACTTGGCCATCACCGCGACGTCGTCGCCCACCCGGGAGAGCAAGTCTCCCTTGCCCACTCGCTCGAGCGTGGCCACCGGCAGATGCAGCGCGCGCCGCACGACCGCCTCACGCAGCGACGCCAGAATGCCCTCACCGAGACTGCTGATGAGATAGCCGCTGAACCCGGTGACGATGCCGCCGACAACCGCGGCCACCGAGATGACGACGACCACCCCGATAATCGCCGACGAGTCGGCTCCGTCGCGGACTCGGTCGACCAGAACACCAAGCACGTAGACGGGCACCAACGACATCGCCGCCGCAATTGCGCCGAGGAGCAGCGTGACCGCCGTACGCGCCCGTCGTAGCTTCAGCTGTTCGAGCAGCCACTTCCCGGACCGTGCTCCGGTGGCGATCGGAAGGAGTTCGGGGGTGGTCATCGCAGCACCGCGTCCTTGTACTGCGCGTCCGAGGACGCGAGATCGTGGTGCGTTCCCTCGGCGACGACGCGACCGTCGTCGACGACGAGAACGCGATGGGTCACCGACAGCAGCGCGGGGCTGGTGGTGATGAGGATCGTTGTCTGCGAGGTTCTTTCGGTGTGCCGGAGTTCGGCGATGCCGCGAGCGATGGCGTGCTCGGTGACCGCGTCGACAGCGGTGGTGGGGTCGTGCAATACCAGGACCGGGGCGTCGACCGACAGTGCTCGCGCCAAGGCCACTCGCTGGCGTTGGCCGCCGGACAGGCTGGCTCCGCGGTCGGTGACGGCGTGATCGAGACCGGCATCGTGCAATTCGACGACGTCGGTGGCCGCGGATGCCTGGAGAACTCGGTCGAGTTCGGCGTCGGGCCGCTCCCGCCCGGCGGTGACGTTGCTGCGGACGGTGCCCGCGAACAGATCGGTGATGTGGGGCTCGACGAGCACCGTCTCGCGGGCGCGTCGAAGATCGATCTCTCCCGCCGCAATGCCGCCGATACGAACAGATCCGGTGTAGTCGGCGTCGGAGATCTGACCGGACAGCAGCGTGGCCAGCGCTTCCCCGTCCTGGGGCCGGTAGGCGACCACGCCGAGCATCTCGCCCGGTTCTGCACGGAAGGTGAGTCCGTCGAGGGAACGGAACCGGACGTTGTCGACACCGAGATCGGCCCCGACGGGCACCGCGGATTCCGACTGCGGCAGAACGTGTTCCGCACCAAGCACGAGGGCGAGCCGGTCGGCCGATCCGCGCACCATCGCAACGACGCCGGGGATCCTCGCCAATCCGGTCAGAGGTTCGATGACGAACTGCGCAAGGCCGATGACCGTGATCAACTCACCGACCGAAATGCGGCCCTGCAGCGCGAACCAACCGGCGGTACCGGCGATCCCGACGGCCAACAGCGCGTTGACCGTCGCCGACAAGCCCTGATAGACGTTGTTCGCGCGAGCCAACTTCAGAGTCGCAGCCAACGCTGTTCGACTCGACGTCACGAATCGTTGCGTCGCGGCATTCTCGGCACCGATTCCGCGCAGCGGCCGCACTCCGCTGACCAGATCGGTGGCCATACCCGACACACCGGCCACCTCGGCCTGCTGTGCGGTGGCAGCACGGGTGAGCAACGGAGCGAGGCGTTGCAGCGCGATCAGGATGACCGGCGTCCCGATGACGACCGCGAGGCCCAGAGGAATATCGATGATCAGCAACGCCACCGCGGAGGCGACGACCGCCACGGCCGACGCGAAGACCCGGGCGATCAGATCGAGAATCCAGGACTCCTTCTCGGCGTCGGACGTCGAGACCGTCAGCAACTCTCCCGCCGACAGCTCGGTACGCACACCCCGCGGATCGAGGACGCGACCGGCGACTTCGACGCGCACCAGATGCGCCTCCCGCTCGATGGCGACCACGATGATGCGGGCACCGACCCGCCACGCGTACGACAGGGTGACGAACAAGGCCGCGAGACCGACCAACGACAGAATCATCGCGGTCACATCTCCGGTGTCGATGGCCCGCGAGACGATCAGTCCGATGGCCACCGGGACCATCGTTTCGCACAGTTGATGCACCCCGAACAGCAGCGACGAGACGATCAGGCGGGTGCGATGCCGTCGTACGGTGCGGCGGAGAATCGCGGAGCCGGTGGCCGGAGAAGGCACCTCCACCACTGTCCGAGCATGGCGGAGCGGCACAGAATCGGTCATTTGCTGCAGCCTATGGCATCGGGAACTGGCGATGGGGCGCCACATTTACATAGAGTCGGGTCCAACGAACACCGTGTAAGCCCAGCAGAGAGTACGGAGAACACCATGCCTGCCAAGACTTCGACCGACAACGACATCGCCGACGAAGACATCGTCCCACTCGAGTACGAGACGGCCAGCCAGGCTCAGCGCGTCGTCGCTGCCTACGCGACCGATGCCGACGAATGCCGCATGTTGCTGTCGATGTTGGGTATAGATCCCGTAGCGAAGACCGACTGACAGGTTTTCGCAGGACTGTTTACCCAGGGATCTACAAGCGGATTGGACAGTTGTGGCTGACGCCTCGCAGGGTTCGGATTTTGTCGTCGTGGCCAACCGGTTGCCGGTCGATCTGGAAAAGCTTCCGGACGGAAGCACACGATGGAAGCGAAGCCCAGGCGGGTTGGTCACCGCTCTCGAACCGATTCTGCGTGCCAACAAGGGTGCGTGGGTGGGGTGGGTCGGCGTCTCGGACGTCGACGTCGAGCCGTTCGTCGAGGACGGCCTCCAGCTGCGTCCGGTCACGATCAGCGAGAAGGAATACACCCAGTACTACGAGGGCTTCTCCAACGCGACGCTGTGGCCGCTCTATCACGACGTCATCGTCAAGCCGGAGTACGACCGCGACTGGTGGAACGCCTACGTAGAGGTCAACCGCCGCTTCGCCGAGAAGACCTCCGAGGCCGCAGCACAGGGCGCGACGGTCTGGATCCAGGACTACCAGCTCCAGCTCGTCCCGAAGATGCTGCGGATGCTGCGCCCCGACCTGACCATCGGGTTCTTCCTGCACATCCCGTTCCCGCCGATCGAACTGTTCATGCAGATGCCGTGGCGCACCGAGATCGTCGAAGGACTGCTCGGAGCCGACCTCATCGGTTTCCACCTGTCCGGCGGCGCGCAGAACTTCCTCTACCTTGCCCGACGCCTCGCCGGGGGAACCACCTCGCGCGGAACCGTCGGAGTGCGGTCCAAGCTCGGCGTCGTGCAGGTCGGCTTCCGGACCGTGCGAGTCGGCGCGTTCCCGATCTCCATCGATTCCGGTGACCTCGACACCAAGTCGCGCTCCAAGGCCGTCCGTGATCGCGCGAAGCAACTGCGCAAGGATCTGGGGAATCCCAAGCGCATCATGCTCGGCGTCGATCGCCTCGACTACACCAAGGGAATCGACGTTCGACTGAACGCGTTTCGCGAACTGCTCGAAGAGGGCCGCGTCGATCCGGCCGAGAACGTCATCGTGCAGTTGGCGACGCCCAGCCGGGAACGCGTCGAGAGCTACGTCGCCATGCGCGGCGAAATCGAGCAGCAGGTGGGCCGCATCAACGGCGAGTACGGCCAGGTGGGCCACCCCGTGGTGCACTACCTGCACCGGCCGATCCCCCGCGACGATCTGCTGGCCTACTTCGTTGCCGCAGACGTCATGCTGGTCACCCCCTTGCGCGACGGTATGAACCTCGTCGCCAAGGAATACGTGGCCTGCCGCAGCGATCTCGGTGGCGCGTTGGTGCTCAGCGAATTCACCGGTGCCGCAGCAGAACTGCGCCAGGCGTACCTGTGCAACCCACACGACCTGGACAGCGTCAAGGACGCGATCATCGGAGCCCTCGAACAGGAACCGGAATCGGGCAAGCGACACATGCGCGCCATGCGTCGGCAGGTGCTCGCGCACGACGTCGATCGCTGGGCCCGCTCCTTCCTGACCGCGCTCGCAGCACCGGCGGAGGGCACCAACCTCACCCGATAAATTCGCTTTCCAGACACCGTCGACGGCTGCTACTTTGCCGTCGACGGTTTTTTCATGTATCGAGTTCATGCGTTTTCACGTGAGGAGGTGGGCATCGTGGCCACCTGGACGATTGCACCCCCGAGCCCTCGTTCCTCCTCCCCCAAGGATCTCGCATGTCTCCACTCGAGCATTACGGCCTCGATCAGCACTGGCTGACGGAATTCGAAAAGCATTCTCAGGAAACAACTCTCGCCCGCGTCGTTCGCGTCGACCGCGGTGAATTCGACGCCGTCACCGACAGCGGCATCGTCCGATGCACCGGCACCGGTATCTGCACCGGCGATTGGGTGACACTGGACTCGTTCAGGCTCGTTGCCACACTTCCTCGCCGCACATCCATCGAACGCGCCTCCGCCGGATCCACCTCCGACACACAGGTTCTCGGAGCCAACGTCGACACCGTCGTCGTCACGGTCGCGTCGGACACGGCCCTCGACCTCGGTCGCGTCGAGCGCTACATCACCCTCGCCTGGGGCAGCGGCGCTGTTCCCGTTCTCGCGATCACCAAGACCGACCGCGGAAGCGTCGCCGAAGAGCTACTGCTGGCCGCCGCGCCGGGCGTCACCGTGTGCAGCACCAGTGCGGTGTCGGACGGCGGAATCGACTCGTTGGCAGCGCATCTGCGCGGCACGGTCGCCCTGATCGGGCCGTCGGGATCCGGAAAGTCGACACTCGGCAACGCCCTGTTGGGCGGTTCGGTTCTCGCCACCGGTGCCACCCGGTCGGCCGACGGCAAGGGCAGGCACACGACGGTGCATCGGGAATTGGTGCCGATCCCTTCCTCGAGCCTAGTGCTGCTGGACACCCCGGGTTTGCGTTCCGTGGGCGTACAGGGATCGGAAGACGCTGTGGCGAGCGCCTTTTCCGACGTCGAAGAGCTGGCCGCGTCGTGTCGGTTCGGTGACTGCGCGCACGAACACGAACCCGGCTGTGCGGTGCTCGCCGCCGTCGATGCGGGTCAGCTCACCGACAGAAGGTTGGGCAACTACCGAAAACTGTTGCGGGAGAACGCCTGGTCGACCTCGAGGCACGACGCCCGAGCGCGCAGCGAGAAGCTGCGCGAGTACAAGCAGATCTCGAAGTCGCTACGCCAGAAATACGCCGTCGACGGCAAGAGGAGGTAGGTTAGCTCTCGTCGAACAGTGAGGGACTGTCGGTCTCCGCCTCGGCCTGCCGGGCCGAACCTTCACTGCTCGACGCCTTCCGCACCACCTCGACCGTGGTGGTGCGTACCGACAACCGATGGCCGTCGTGATGCTCGAGCAACGCCAGACCCTGACGGATCTCGAGCACCTTCCACGGGCCTGCGTGCCCGGACGCCTGAACCAGGTCGCCTGGTGCGATCTCGGAAGCCACTGTTGTTCTCCATTCACCGAGCAAGCATTTCGGGGTCGAGCAAGTCTGTGACACACACCCTATCGGGCGTGCTCTGCGTGCATCTCACTTGCTCGCCGAACAAATTAGGAGTACTCATGTAATAGTTGTAGATATACAAGCATTATCGCGGAGGTGAACGTGGCCGAGTTGACTCGACGACACCGGTATCTCGTGCTCGGCATCTGCTGCCTGAGTCTGTTTCTCGTCAGCACCGACAACACGATCGTCAACGTCGCACTGCCGTCGATGCGCGCAGATCTGAACGCTTCGGTATCGGGTCTGCAGTGGATCATCGATGCATACACGCTGGTCGTGGCGTCACTGCTGATGCTCGGCGGCTCGATGGCCGACAAGTACGGCCGCAAGCGCTTCTTCCTGATCGGCACCGGAACGTTCGTCCTCGGCTCTTTGCTGTGCAGCGTCGCACCGTCGCTCGGATGGCTCGTCGCCTTCCGCATGCTGCAGGCCGTCGGCGGTTCGATGATGAATCCTGTCGCGATGTCGATCATCACCAACACCTTCACCGACCCGAAAGAACGTGCAGGAGCCATCGGCATGTGGGGTGCCGTCGTCGGAATCTCCATGTCTGCGGGTCCGGCCCTCGGCGGCATCCTCGTCACCGGTGCCGGTTGGCAGTCCATCTTCTGGATCAACGTCCCCGTCGGGATCTTCGCCTTGGCGATGACACTGAAATTCGTCCCGGAATCCAAAGCCGAACACTCGCGCAGGTTCGATCCGGCCGGCCAGTTCCTCATCTTCGCGTTCCTCGCGTCCCTGGTGTTCACCATCATCGAAGGTCCCGCGAAGGGTTGGGGGTCGCCGCTGATCGCGTTCACCGGTGCCGTCGCCATCGGCTCTCTCGTCGGGCTACTGGTGGTGGAGTCGCGAATCGAGGAGCCGCTCATCCAACTGAAGTTCTTCCGCAGCGCGCCGTTCAGCGGAGCGACGGTGATCGCGGTGTGCGCTTTCGCGTCCCTCGGCGGATTCCTGTTCCTCAACACCCTCTATCTGCAGGACGTGCGCGGATACTCGCCACTGCACGCCGGTCTCTACACCCTGCCGATGGCGTTGATGACGCTGATCTTCGCGCCGATCTCGGGCCGCATCGTCGGCACACTGGGAGCGCGCATTCCGCTGCTCGTCGCCGGTATCGGCTTCGTGGCCTCGGCGTTGATGCTCACCCGCCTGACTCCGACGACCTCGTTCGCGTGGCTGGCCGTCGCGTACGTGATTTTCGGAATATCCTTCGGCATGGTCAACGCCCCGATCACCAACACCGCGGTGTCCGGAATGCCGCGCAGTCAGGCCGGAGTGGCATCCGCCATCGCGTCGACGAGCAGGCAGGTGGGTCAATCGCTCGGCGTGGCCGTCGTCGGATCCATCGTCACGGCGAGCATCGTCGGTGAGATCTCCGACGGCTTCACCGCTGCCGCGGTTCCCGCGTGGTACGTCATCGCAGGCGCAGGCGTGGTGGTCACCGCGCTCGCAGTGGTCACCACCGGCCGGTGGGCCCGCGCGACCGCCGATCGAATCGACCAACCGGTGCTCGTATGACCGGCTCGGAGGCAGCACTCGTCTGGCGCGAGATGCGTGCGCTGATGCTCGAGAAGCACGACACCCGCCGAGCCGTCGCCGACGCCACCGGGATGAGTTTCCTTCGGGCCAAGCTGCTCACCAAGTTGCTCGCGGGCGATCGGACGGTCACCGAACTGGCCGAGATCCTCGCCTCCGATGCGCCGTACGTCTCGCTCAACGTTCGCGAGCTGGAAAAACGGGAACTGGTGATCCGCACCGAAGATCCCACCGATCGCCGACGCCGCATCATCGGACTCACCGAATCCGGACGCCTCCTCGCCGAGAAGGCCCGAGCGATCGCCGACGCCCCGCCGCCGGAATTCACGACGGTATCCGCCGAAGACCTGGCACATCTACGACGGATTCTGCAGCTGCCCTGATTACTCGCTTCAGCGGCGGATGGCGTCGAGCGGTGTGCCGATCTCGACGAGCGCGCGCACGGTCGCCGCTTCCATTCCCGGCGAGCCGCAGACCAGGATCTGGCGATCCGGGAACGGCCCCTGCGTGGCGACGACGTCTGCCACACTGCCCTCCCAGCAATGCTCGGGCTCGAAGAACGCTGTGCTGGAACCGATCTCGGCATGAATGCGATCGTTCCATCGATCCGACGCCCACCGCTCGTGCAGTTGGTCGACGACGGGAACGACGGTCAACCACGGCAGCTCCGACGCCATCAACCACAGCATGTCCCCGGCGTACAGATCGCGAGGCGACTTGCCGCCGACGAACAGCGTCACATTCGGTGGCCGCTCCCAGCGCGTGAGGTCGAGCAGAATCGCTCGCAACGGAGCGAGGCCGGTGCCACCGGCGATCATGACGACGTCGCGCCCCGAATCGTCGACATGCAGACCGCCCTGCGGATCGCTGATCTGCCACACGTGACCGGGCCGCGTCTCGTTGACGATCGAGCCGCTCACCCACCCGGCCGGCACGGCTCGAACGTGGAATTCCAACTTTCCGTCCCGCGACGGCGGCAGCGCGGGTGAGTATCGCCGTGTCAGCGCAGCGTTCTGGGGCACTGTCACCGACACCGACTGGCCTGCCGCGAACGGCACAGCGTCGCCTTCGAGTCTGATGACCGCGAGGTCGTTCCGAAGCCGGTGATACTGAACGACCGTCGAACTCCACGCCTGCATGCCGACCAGGATAGGGGTCGAAGCGGGGTGTCTCGCAAACGCGCGTGAGGTTCGGCGCCCCCGCCCCGGTCGACGCCGCAAAAGCGCGCGCGTTTGCCGAACGCGCGCGGAATAGTGACCGATCGCCGGCGAATCCGCGCGCACCTGACGAACGCGCGCGCGTTTGCGAGGACGTGTGCAGCAGAGACCCGGGCTCAACACCCGCGGACCGACCCGACCTCAGATGCCCAGTCGACGCCAGGTTCGCCACCGCCGACGCCCCGGTCGAGGCCGCAAATGCGCGCGCGTTTGCCGAACGCGCGCGGAATAGCGACCGATCGCCGGCGAATCCGCGCGCACCTGACGAACGCGCGCGCGTTTGCCGAACGCGCGCGGAATAGCGACCGATCGCTGGCGAATCCGCGCGCACCTGACGAACGCGCGCGCGTTTGCAAAACAGTGGAGGGCGAACGGTGAAGGGCGAACCCTCGAATTCAGCGCTGGTGCTTCGGCTTCCAGACGACCAGGGCGTTGCGTTGAATCGGCACCAGGTCGCGGCGATAGCTGGCGTGCACGGCCGCCAACTCCTGAGCCAGTTCGCTGATACGCGACTGCAGAGCCTCGACCTGATTGGTCAGCTCGATGATGCGCTTGATACCGGCGAGGTTGACGCCCTCGTCCTGCGAGAGTCGCTGCACTTCGCGGAGCAGTGCGACGTCACGCGGCGAGTAGCGTCGACCGCCGCCGGTGGTGCGATGCGGGGTGACGAGTCCGAGTCGGTCGTAGGTACGCAGCGTCTGCGCATGCATGCCCGCCAATTGAGCCGCGACGGAGATCACGAAGATCTGGGCGTCGGGATCAGCTTGCCCGCCACCGGCTTTCGCGGATCCGCCCTCGGGAGGGACCGACATCACACACCTGCCCACCCGGCCCGCGGGTCGAATCCGCTGGCCTTCTCGGCTTCCAGATAAGTCTTCAGAGCGTCGGTAGCAGCATCGTCGAGTTTCTGCGGGACGGCAACTTTGACGGTCACCATCAGGTCTCCGGTACCGGACTTCTTCGGGATACCGCGTCCACGCACCCGCAGCACTCGGCCGTCGACAGTGCCCGGTGGCACCTTCACTCCGACGCGACCCTCGAGGGTGGGCACCGACAGTGTCGTACCGAGCACCAGTTCTCCGTAACTCACCGGAACGGTCACCGTCAGGTCGTCGCCGGTTCGGCCGAACACCTTGTCGGGCTTGACCCGAACCGTGACGAACAGATCGCCCGACGGCGCTCCGCGCAGCCCGGCTTCGCCTTGACCGGCGAGCCGGACCTTCTGACCGTCACTGATACCGGCCGGGACGCGCACGGTGATGGTGCGGGTCCGGTTCTGCACTCCGGTACCGCGGCAGTCGGCGCACGGGTCGTCGATGATGGATCCGGTACCGCGGCAGTCGTCGCACGGCTCACTGAAGCCGAACGCGCCTTGGTTTCTGTTGACGACACCCTGGCCGTTGCATTTGGGGCACACCCGCGGGCTGGTTCCGGGCTTCGCGCCGCTGCCGTGGCAGGTGGTGCACGAGGACGGGCTGGTCAACCGCAAGGGGACCGTAACGCCCTGTGCCGCTTCACGGAACTGCAGCGAGGTCTCGGTTTCGACATCGCTGCCGCGTCGGGGCCGATTGTTCTGCGGGCGTTGCTGCGCGCCGCCGCGACTGAACAGGCCACCGAACAGGTCGCCGATTCCGCCGTCGCCGCCGCCTTGACCGAAGATGTCGCCGACATCGAAAGTCTGGCCGCCGCCGCCGAATCCGCCTGCGCCGGGTGAGAATCCACCGCCGCCGCGGTTACCGAACCCGCCCGAGGCGAAGAGCCGTCGTGCTTCGTCGTATTCCTTGCGCTTGGCCGGGTCGGCGAGAACGGCATGCGCCTCGCTGACCGCCTTGAACTTGTTCTCGGCCGAGGCGTTGCCGGGATTGGCGTCGGGATGATTGTCCCTGGCCAACTTTCGGTACGCCTTCTTGATCTCTTCTGCGGTCGCGCTGGAGGAAACGCCCAGCTCCTTGTAGAAGTCCTTCTCGATCCACTCCCGCTGGCTCACCGGGCGTTTCCTCCTCTCGCGCTATTTCTGTTTACTGCTCGTCGGACGCGGGTGCATCCGATTCTTGTGCTGCATCGTCCACCACGCCGACCATCGCGGTACGCAGGACGCGCTCGCCGAG
The DNA here is from genome assembly GCF_002259145.1 of Rhodococcus sp. 15-2388-1-1a. Lineage (NCBI taxonomy): Bacteria > Bacillati > Actinomycetota > Actinomycetes > Mycobacteriales > Nocardiaceae > Rhodococcus > Rhodococcus sp. 15-2388-1-1a. The sequence continues at coordinate 53,271 of NZ_NPFP01000003.1, forward strand.
CTTGTAGCCCTTGCGCATCAGCGTTCCAACGACCGGGCTGCTGCCGTCGCCCTCGTGGGAGACGGCCTCGTGGATGGCCGGGTCGAAGGCGTCGCCCTCGGCCCCGAAAGTGGTCAGGCCGATGTTCGAGAACACCCCCGCCAACTTGTCTGCCACTGCCTTGAGCGGTCCGGTTTCGAGATCGCCGTGCTGGCGAGCTCGCTCGAGGTCGTCGAGAACCGGAAGAAGCTGCGAGACGACGGACGCCTTGGCGTTCTCCGCTCCGGTCTGCTTCTCGCGGTCGGTACGACGCCGGTAGTTGGCGTACTCCGCCGAGACGCGCTGCAGATCTGCGGTGAGTTCTGCGACCTGAGTGTCACGCGGGTCTTCCACGACGTCACCGTCGACGGTCCCTTCGTCCACCGAGTCGGGCTGGGGCGCAGCCCCGGTGCCCACCAGGGGCTCCGGAACTGCGTCACCTTCCCGTACTTCACCGGTCTCGGGATCGATCTTTCGCTTGTCCACGAAGGTGACCGGTTCTTGCTCGGTGTTCTCCGACGTCACTTCTTGTCCGTGTCGTCGGCGGGCTCGTCGACAACCTCTGCGTCGACGACACCGTCGTCAGCGGCCTGCGCGCCACCCTCTGCGCCGCCCTGCTCCTTGGCCTGAGCCTCGTAGATGGCGGTGCCGAGAGCCTGCGACTCGGTCGAGAGCTTCTCCACGGCGGTCTTGACTGCCGAGATGTCGCTGCCCGCGAGAGCCGTCTTGGCGTCGGCGATGGCGGTTTCGACGCGTCCCTTGAGCTCGGCGTCGACCTTGTCCTCGTTGTCCTTGACGAACTTCTCCGTCTGGTGGACGAGGGACTCGGCCTGGTTGCGGACCTCGGCCTCTTCGCGACGAGCCTTGTCCTCGTCTGCGTGAGCTTCCGCGTCGGCGACCATGCGGTCGATCTCTTCCTTGGACAAGCCGGAGCCGTCCTGGATCTTGATCGTGTTCTCCTTGCCGGTGCCCTTGTCCTTGGCCGTGACGTGCACGATGCCGTTGGCGTCGATGTCGAAGGTGACCTCGATCTGCGGGACGCCGCGAGGAGCCGGGGGCAGCTCGGTCAGCTCGAAGGAGCCGAGGAGCTTGTTGTGCGAGGCGATCTCGCGCTCACCCTGGAAGACCTGGATCTGCACCGAGGGCTGATTGTCGTCAGCGGTGGTGAAGGTCTCGGAACGCTTCGTCGGGATGGTGGTGTTGCGCTCGATGAGCTTGGTCATGACACCACCCTTGGTTTCGATACCGAGGGACAGCGGCGTGACGTCGAGGAGCAGAACGTCCTTGACCTCACCCTTGAGGACACCGGCCTGCAGTGCAGCACCGACGGCCACGACCTCGTCCGGGTTGACGCCCTTGTTGGGCTCGCGTCCACCGGAGAGTTCCTTGACCAGCTCGGAGACGGCGGGCATACGCGTCGAACCACCGACGAGCACGACGTGGTCGATGTCCTTGACTGCGATGCCGGAGTCCTTGACCACTGCCTGGAACGGCGCACGGGTGCGGTCGAGCAGGTCGGAGGTGATCTTCTGGAACTCCGAGCGGCTGAGCTGCTCGTCGAGGAACAGCGGGTTCTTGTCGCCGTCGACCGTGATGTACGGGAGGTTGATCGAGGTGCTCTGTCCGGAGGACAGTTCGATCTTCGCCTTCTCGGCGGCCTCGCGCAGACGCTGCAGCGCCATCTTGTCCTTGGTCAGATCGATGCCGTTCTGAGCCTTGAACTTGTCGACGAGCCAGGTCACGATGCGCTCGTCCCAGTCGTCGCCACCGAGGTGGTTGTCGCCGGACGTCGCACGAACCTCGACGACGCCGTCGCCGATTTCCAGCAGCGAGACGTCGAACGTGCCGCCACCGAGGTCGAACACGAGAATGGTCTGCTCGCTGTCGCCCTTGTCCAGGCCGTATGCGAGAGCTGCCGCGGTGGGCTCGTTGACGATGCGCAGGACGTTGAGGCCGGCGATCTGGCCGGCTTCCTTCGTGGCCTGACGCTGTGCATCCTCGAAGTACGCGGGAACGGTGATGACCGCGTCGGTGATTTCCTCACCCAGGTAGGCCTCGGCGTCGCGCTTGAGCTTCTGCAGCGTGCGCGCGGAGATTTCCTGAGGGGTGTACTTCTTGCCGTCGATCTCCACGGTCCAGTCCGTGCCGACGTGGCGCTTCACGGAACGAATCGTGCGGTCGACGTTGGTGACCGCCTGGTTCTTCGCGGGCTGGCCGACCAGCACTTCACCGTTCTTGGCGAAAGCGACGATCGACGGGGTGGTGCGTGATCCCTCGGAGTTGGCGACGACAACCGGTTCGCCGCCCTCGAGGACGGACACGACCGAGTTGGTGGTCCCGAGGTCGATACCGACCGCACGAGCCATAATGTTTCCTCCTGTTATTGCGTGGATTCAGTCCCTGGGTGAGCGAACTCCACTCAAGTTTGCATAACGCGATCTGTCGCGTCAACTTCCAACTTGAGCCTCATCCACTCAAGGCTGCTGACCTGCACAACGGAGGGTGTGGCGAATTTGTTCCCCACTGCCGTAGGCACACACAGCAGTACGCCGCGACGATCACGAGGATCGTCGCGGCGCAGCGGGGAGAAAGAATTCGTGAAGGAGTTACGCGGAAGGCTCCTCGACCGGGGCGGGGATGCAGCTGTGGGTGAGCAGTCCACCGGTGATGTTGTCGAGGAAGTTCGCGTCCAGCGCACTGGCGAAGGCTGCCGCACCTGCGGGGCGAGCCATCCATTCGCGATCGACAGAAGGCACGGTGTACGTCGCTGCTTCGCCGGCCTTGATGGTCGTCTCGGTGTTCTGACCCTGCACGCCCGGCAGTGCGCCGTAGTTGACGTTGACGTTCGACGCGTCGTCCGCGCCCACGTTGTCGACCTTGACCTGCAGTGCCACGACGCCACCTTCGGGCGCGTCCTCGACCGTGGTGTCACAGACAGCGGCCATGGTCACCACCAGGTCGGGGCTTTCGAGAACCACCGAGCCGAGCGGGCCGACGGGCTCGGGGGCAGGTTCGGCCGATGCGGCGGGTGCGAGGGCAACCGCACCGATGGCGGCGGCCAGAGCGGCCGTCGAGGCCAGGATCGATGTGCGGGCAAGACGTCGCATGAACAACTCCTGTAGCTGAAGGGGATGTGACTCATGAGTCTGATGTGACTGATGGGACAGTTGGTACCTGTTTCACTATGTCCTAAAGGAATCAGACATTCCACACCAGGCGGTATCGATTCGATGACGTTCGCATATCGAAGGAAAAGGCCCCCAACGAATCACATCGATGTAGTTCGACGTCGTTCTCACCGGTCGGCGAGCCAGGTTTCACCGGTCGTCGATCAGGGGAACCACAACCCTGCGGATCGGCCGCGCCCTACGTAGGGTTGAAGAAAAGCGAGGCTACGGAGGCACATGGATCCCGAAGTGCAGCACGAACCGAGCGAGATCACCTACGACGAGAAGTTCTATCCGGCTCGGCCGAAACCACTTCGACCTTCGGTGCGTCGCGCCAATCGGAGCAACAGCCCCACCCCGGACAGCGAGCCGGTGGCATCGAACCCCGAGTACGTGGACTGGCTCACCGAGCAGTCGATGTTGCGCGACGCCAAACTGATCGCCGAGCAACTCTCGGGCAAGGGCAGCATGTGGCAGAACCCGTATGCCGACCCCGATCCTCGTGCGGCCGTCGAGCGCGCTCCGGTGTGGTTCACCGCGTACCCCATCTCGGTGATCAACGCGCCGCAGACGAGCTTCCTGAGCACTCTCGGCGACGAGAAGCTGTGGCAGGCCTTCTCCGAAATCGGTGTCACCGCAGTGCATACCGGCCCGGTGAAGGTGGCAGGCGGTATCCACGGTTGGCGTCCGACCCCCTCGGTCGACGGCCACTTCGACCGCATCGGCATGCAGATCGACCCCGCGTTCGGATCGGAAGAGGAGTTCCGACGCCTCTGCGTGGTGGCCTCGGCGTACGACGGCATCGTGATCGACGACATCGTGCCCGGCCACACCGGCAAGGGTGCGGACTTCCGGCTCGCCGAGATGGCCGTGGCCGACTACCCCGGCATCTACCACATGGTCGAGATCGAGCCTCAGGACTGGCATCTGCTCCCCCGGGTGCGCGCCGGTGCCGATTCACAGAACATCGACGCCGAGGCCGAGGCCAATCTCGCCCGCGCCGGCTACATCATCGGTCAGCTGCAGCGCGTGATCTTCTACGAGCTCGGTGTGAAGGAAACCAACTGGAGCGCAACGCCTCCCGTCGTCGGCATCGACGGCGTCGAACGCCGCTGGGTGTACCTGCACTACTTCAAGGCCGGTCAGCCGTCGATCAACTGGCTCGATCCCTCCTTCGCCGGCATGCGACTGGTGATCGGCGATGCGTGTCACTCCATCGCCGACCTGGGCGCAGGAGCACTACGTCTGGACGCCAACGGTTTTCTCGGCGTCGAGCGTCGAGCCGAAGGACCGGGCTGGTCCGAGGGCCATCCCCTGTCGGAGGCGGCGAACCATCTGATCGCCAGCGTGGTGCGCAAGATGGGCGGGTTCACCTTCCAGGAGTTGAACCTGACGATCGACGACATCAAGGCCATGGGCACCAACGGTGCCGACCTGTCGTACGACTTCATCAACCGGCCCGCGTATCAGCATGCGCTCGTCATGGGGAACACCGAATTCCTCAGGCTCACCATGACTTTGGCCCGCGACCACGGCGTCGACACCGCATCCCTGGTCCATGCGTTGCAGAACCACGACGAGATGACCTTCGAGCTCATCCACTTCGCCACCCTGCACGCCGAGGACGAGTTCACCTACGGCGGCGAGGCGGTCAAGGGCAGCGATCTGGGCGACCGTATCCGCGGTGAACTGACCGATCGACTCACCGGACGCTGGGCGCCGTACAACCGGACGTTCACCACCAACGGAATCGCCTGCACCACAGCGAGTGTGATCACCGCATCGCTCGGCATCCGCGATCTGGACCGGATGGACGAGCAGGACATCGAGACGGTCAAGCGGGCCCACCTGCTGCTCGCGATGTACAACGCGTTGCAGCCGGGCGTGTTCGCACTGTCCGGTTGGGATCTACTGGGCATCTTGCCGATCGCGGCCGACGAGGTGGACGACCTCATCCGCGAAGGCGACACCCGCTGGATCAACCGCGGTGCACACGATCTGATGGGGTACTTCCCCGAGGCCGTGCGCTCGGAGTCGGGCATCCCTCGCGGGCGCAGCCTGTACGGCTCGCTCCCGGAGCAGCTGGCGGATCCGCAGTCGTTCGCCCGCCAGTTGGCGCGAATCATCGAGTTGCGCAAGCGGTTCGGGATCGCCACCGCTCAGCAGATCGACATTCCGACGGTCTCGCACAAGGGCCTGCTGGTCATGGTGCACGAGCTCAGCCAGGGAACCATCCAGGCCACGGTGCTCAACTTCTCGTCCGAGGAGATCAGCGCGACCATTCAATCCAAGCACCTGGTGCCCGGTACGTGCGCCATCGACGTCTTCGACGACAACGAGATCGCGACCGTGGACGAGTTGAACAGCTTCCCGATGACTCTGCGTCCGTACGAGGGCGTACCGGTGGTGCTGCGCTGAGACCGCGGCCCGTCACCGCCGACGGATAGACTCCTGCACGTGGCCGAAGAACAGAACGACCCGACATCACGGAGGCCCCGGCCTCCCCGTCCGCAACCACCGCGGCCGGATGTTGCCGTCGAACCGCTGCGGCCACGGCAGGAGCCCACTCACTCGGTCATGCCGAAGGTCGCGACTGCTCTGTGGGCTCTGACGGCAGCGCTGATCCTCGCGTTGGCCGCGGCCATCGCCCTGAATTGGGAGTCGGTACTCTCGGGCGTCGAAACTGCGGTGTCACAGCAGGATTCGACGGCCAGCGCGGCCGATGTCCGCAACACCGCCTCGGCCACGCTGCTGTCCAGCGGGGCCGCAGCGGCGGTGCTCGTGCTACTGGGATTCGTCGCACTGAATCTACTGCGCAACGCAGCGATGTCGTCCAAGGTCCTGATGGGAGCGGTCGGAATACTGACCATCGGCGCGGCGGTCACGTTCTCGACCTTCGTGTCCGACGCCTCCGCGCTGCTCGGCGGCGTTCTGCAGTGGGGTCCGTTCGTCGTGGCGGGCACTGCGGCAGCCGCGACCATCGTGGCCCTCCTGCCCCGAGGATCCTCACGCCAGTGAGGCGAGTATCCCTTCGGCGCTGCGGGCCGCCGTGGCGCACGAGGTCGAGGTGAACCGGTCCAGCAGTGGGTGCTCGGACAGTGCTCGCCACTTGTGCACGGCCGCCAGCGCGGTGTCGCGCTGCTGAGTGCGTCCGGCATCGGGAGGCAGATCGAGGCGTTCGGTGGCGGCGATGCCGAAACCGCCGATGATGCGCTGCAGTTCGAGTAGAGCACCGTCGGGCAGTTTCGGTGTGGTGGAGCGCAATCGGCCGAGCAGACGCAGTTCGGCGAAACCGTGCACGTCGGCGAGCATTCGGCCGGCCTCGGTGCGGAGCGCGTGTGATTCCGGCCTGAACTCCAGGATTCGTTGCAGGGCAACCAGAGCCGAGTGCAACTTGAGCTGGTCGGCGCGTTGACCGAATTGCACGTCGATCACCGAGCGAAGTTCGGTCAGCCCGCTCCGTTCGACCAGATCGGCAGCCAGCGTGGGCGAATCGCGCACCCCGAGCCGAATCAACGTCACTGCCATCCGAATACCGAACAGTCCGAAGCGGTCGACGATGCTGGCGCGCAGCGATGCGTCGACCGGTAGCGTGCTCTGTGCACGCACGAATCGATCGGCCGAGAGCATCGCCAACTGCAGATCCTCGGTCGGCACCGTGGCCAACATCTCGAAGGCAGCGAACTCGTTCTGCCGCAACGTTTCCGCGCCGAGCGCCAGCAAACCCGCGACCGGAACAACTGCCTGGCACAGGCCGGTGGCCTCGAGTTCGGACGCGAAGCGCGCAGCGACTTCCTTGGCCGACATCATCGCGTCCATCCGCCCCGAACCCACCTCGTCGGCCCGCGAGACGACACCGATCACACCGAGCGGTCCCGAATCGCCGCCGACGTGCGCACCGATCTGCCCGAGAAACGACACGTCGGTCGCATTGAGGGTACGCAGCAGATACACTACGGCATCTGCGCCCGATGACGAGTTCTCCGGCGTGAGCATCGCCAGCGTGCGCGCCGACACGTCTCGCGAGAGAGACGAGGTACCGGGAGTGTCGATGATCGTCGTCTGCGCCAGAGCGCTTGCAGGCCATTCGACGTCCAGTCGGTCGACCTGCGCGGCCGTCAACGACCCGAGGTCGAAGGTCAGTCGCCCGTCGCGCCGTTGCACCGGCACGTTCGCAGCCCGGTCGCCGTCGTACCAGGCCGTGACGGCGGGGGTGACGCCGTTGCGGTACCACGTGACGACCTTCGTGCACTCCGTTGCGTCGGTCGGGGCAATGTCCTGCCCGACAAGAGAATTGAGCAGTGTGGACTTGCCCGCCTTGAGCGATCCCGCGAGCGCCACCCGCAACGGCTCGTCGAGACGGTACAGGCATTCGTCGAGCATCCAGGACGCTTCGGCATCACCGGAGTACGTCGATCGTGCCGCCGAGATGAGGTCGCGTGCTCGGGCCAGAGCCGCCACGCTCATACTGCGACGTCCTGGACGAGAGACACTGCCCGAGAATTCAGTTCGGCCACCACGCGCATGTCCTTCTCCAGCGCAGCGATGCGGGCGGAACGGTCGGTGTTGTCGGCAGCGGCGGCTTCCTGCGCCGAGCGCAGCGACTCGTTCAGCGAACGCAGCGTCTGCTCGGCGATCGAGGTGAAGTGATCACGCAGCACTCGCTGAATCTGGCGCAGCCGGTCCTTCGACTCCTTGCCCACCTGGAAGCTGACGTCGTCGGTGAAGCGGCGGATCGCCATCTTGGCCTCGGAACGCCGCGCTTTGACGCGGTTCTCCTTGTCCTCCTTGTAGGCCTTGGTGCCCAGGAGTACGCCCGCACCGATCGAAATCGGATTGAGCAGACTCAACCCGACGAACGTGGTGATCAGGCCGAACATCAGCACACCGCCGTAGGATCCACGCATTCCCACCAGAACCTTCTGCGTGATTCCGACACGGCCGGATTCCAGATCGGCTAAGGACGAGACGGGATCGAGGACGTTGTCCAGATCGCCCAGATCGAGATCGGGCAGCGCTGCCGCCCCGGACGAGGCGAAGTGTTCGGCCACCAACTCCGAAAGCCACAGTGCCCGTTCGTGAGCCCAGACGAAGTTGTCGCCCACCGACGCGGCGATCTGCTCCTCGAGCCACTCGCCGAGCTGCGGCCAGTCCTTGCCCGGATCCCCCTCGTCGACGGTCTCTTCCGCTTCCCGGGTGACGCGCCGCAACCGGTCGCGCAGATCGTGATCGATGTCGGAGGCGAGGTCGGCGATTCCGTCACCGAGCGTCTGCTGCCACTGCGACGAACGTTTGTGCAGCTCCTCGGCGGCCGATTTGGCGCGCTGCAGCCCCGCGACGGCCGCGGCTGCCCGCTCCGGATCCTTCAGTGCCGCAAGCTCACTGCCGAACGAGAGCGTCAGATGTTCGGTGACCGATCGGACATCGAGCGAGACCGAGGAGCGTGCCAGCACATCCGCCCGGGCCACCACGTCGTCGCGCAGAAACGCGTAGAGCTGCTGGAAACCGGACTCGGCGTTGAGTTCCTCGTCGTTCAAACGCAGTGCGTGCGAACGCAACAGAGACGACACCGGCAACATCTGCACATCGATTCCCGCGCGGTCCAGGTGTCCGCGATTGGCCTCGACGATCTGCCGCCAGTGCGGATAGAGATCGATCTTGGTGATCAGCACCGCCACGGCCGGGCACAATCCCTGCACCTGTCGGAGAAACGACAGTTCCGGTTCGGTGAACTCGCGCGACGCATCGGACACGACGAGCACCGCGTCGGCCGAGGGAATGAGACCCAATGTGCCTGCAGCGTGCGGATTCGTGTGCCCGCCGACGCCGGGAGTATCGACCAACACCAAGCCGTCGGCGAGCAACGGACTCGCCACCCCGATGTCCAGACGCAGCACCTCACGGCCCTGGGCCAGCGGACTGGCGGGGGTCACCGTTGTGATCTCCTCGGGCGGAACGTCGACCCGGATCGGTTCGTTGCCCGGATCGGCGAGTACGAGCTGCGCGGAAAGGCTCTCGGCATTGGACACCACGGTCGGGATGGCGGTGGTCTCGTCGTCGCCGACCGAGCACACCGTCAGATTGAGCAGCGAATTCACGAACTGACTCTTGCCCTGCTTGAGCGGTCCGACCACGATGATGCGTCGACGTGGATCCAACACTCGCGAGCGCGCCGCCTCGACTCGATCCACCAGGTCGGATCTTCCCGCCGATGTCGCCACCGCCGCGGTCCGGCTCAGCAGCTCGGCCAGCTCCGTAGATTGCCCGTCCATACGCTCGTGTTCACAACCGTTCTCGTCGACTTCCGCGGTACCCGGGCTCCACTCACGCCCAGGAACGAACTCTAGCGACGACTCGGCCCCGAGTGCTGGCGAACACTCGGGGCCGAGTCATGTCATTGCCTACCCGCAGCCGAAAGGATCAGGGCTGCGTCGGGTCGAAGTCGTGATCGACGGTCACATGTCCCAGAGAGTCGGCTGCCGAATCCACCGAACCGTGCAGGCCGGAATCGCTGAACAGGCTCGAATCGGTCTCACCCTGACCGAAGACGTCCGAGTCGACGCTCGACCAGCCGGTGCCGGTCGCAGTGGCCGAGGAATCGAACGAGCTCGAGTGATCGAACGATCCCGACGCAGCGGAGGAAAGGCTGCCGCCGGCGTCTGCCAGTCCCTCGGCACCGGACTGCAGGCCACCGGTCAGGCTGCCCGCGGCCTGGCCACCGATGTCGGCAGCGGAATCAAACCCGCCGCCCGCGGAAGCCGCAGCGTCCGCACCAGCATCCAAACCCGCACCCACGGTGGACGCGAAGTCGCCTCCGATCGAGGCACCCGTGTCGAGTCCCGCGCCGACGTTCGATGCGATCTCGCCGCCCACCGAGGTCCCGGCGTCGACCGCTCCGCCTGCCACACCTTCGAGGCCACCGACAACCGAGCCTGCAGCTCCCGCGGCACCTTCGAGTCCTGCGCCTGCGGATGCTGCCGCATCGATTCCGGTGCTGATGCCACCGGACACGGCTCCTTCGAGTCCGGCCCCGGCCGAAGCCGCAGCATCGACGCCGCCTGCGACACCGCCAGCTACCCCGCCCGCGATACCGCCGCCGAGGCTGCCGAGTCCGGCCAACCCGCCGGTCAGACCTGCACCTGCGTCACCGAGGCCTGCGAGACCACCGGTCAGGCCTGCGCCTGCATTGCCCACGGCCCCGAGACCGCCGGCCACATCGGCACCCACGTTTCCGACAGCCGCCAGGCCACCGGTCACATCGGCACCCACGTTTCCGACAGCTCCGAGTCCGCCGGCCAGATCGGCACCGACGTTTCCGACGGCCGCCAGGCCACCGGTCAGATCTGCACCCACGTTTCCGACGGCACCCAGGCCACCGGTCAGATCAGCACCGACGTTTCCGAGGCCCGCGAGTCCTCCGGTGAGGCCCGCGCCCACTCCGCCGAGTCCGGCCAGGCCGCCCGACAGACCTGCGCCCACTCCGCCGACTCCGGCGAGTGCTCCTTCGACGGTTCCCGAGAGGTCTGCTCCGGCGGCAACCGCTGTGTCGATCGCCCCGACGAGTCCTGCGCTGACGTCGGCTCCGGCTCCGAGAGCGGCTCCGAGGTCGAGTGCAGCGCTGGTGTCGAGAACCGATTCGAGGGCGGTGCCGAGCTGTGCTCCGGCTGCTCCACCGACGCCGAATGCCGTACCGAGGACGCCTTCGAGGCCGCCTGCAACTCCGCCTTCGAGTCCGCCGACCAGACCGCCGCCGATGCCGGCACCTGCGCCGATCGTGCCGTCGAGTGCGGCGTCGAGAGCAGCGGTGAGGCTGCCGACTGCGCTGGTGTCGAGATCGAGTGCGGTTCCCAGTGCGCCACCGACCGCTGCGCCGATGTTGCCACCCGCGGCCAACAGGGCGTCGACATCGAGGTCGGCGAGCGCACCTGCGTCGAGGACGGCTCCGAGTGCGGATCCGATGGATCCTGCGATGGCACCGTCTGCAGCGAAGAGACCGCCGAGGCTCGCGCCGACTCCACCGGCGAGGTCGCCGACCAGTGCGCCTCCGGCACCGAGCGCTCCGTCCAATGCGGCGCCGATGTCGGTGGTCAGATCTGCTCCGACGGTTCCGAGTCCGCCGAGTGCGCCGCCGATTCCCGCGGTCAGTGCGGCACCGAGGTCACCCGCGATGTCCAGTCCGGCTCCGGCACCGAGTACGGCGTCGAAGACTCCTCCGAGGGCCGTACCGAGCTCGGCTCCGACGGTTCCGCCGACTCCGAAGACTGCACCGAGAGCGCCGGCCAGGCCGCCCTGGATGTCGGCCAGTGCGCCGAGATCGACGGCACCGGTCGCGCCGAGAGCGGCGTCGAGTGCTGCCTGCAGCTGTGCCGCGATGTCTCCACTGATCTCGCCACCGATGCCTGCGCCTGCGCCGATCAATCCGGTCAAGGCAGCGCCGAGTCCGACCGTTCCGCCGAGAAGACCGTCGAGGTCGAGATCCAGACCGCCGCCGATACCTGCGCCTGCACCGATCAGCGCGTCGAGTGCGCCGCCGAAGGCAGTGCCGAGCTCGAGACCGATCTGGCCTCCGACGGCCAACGCTGCAGCGAGTGCAGCCTGCAGGGATGCAGCGATCTCACCCGTGACGTCGATTCCGCCGGTCAGGCTGCCACCTGCAGCGAGTCCGCCGCCTGCGACAGCACCGGCTGCCAGTCCGAGCCCGGCCGACAGTCCGCCGCCGAGGCTCGCACCTCCGGCGAGTGCGCCGTCGAGGCCTGCGGAACCGCCTGCGCCCAGGATGGCCGAGAGCTGGCTGCCCGCACCGGCGAACAGTCCCGACTCGGCGACCAAGGGTGCCACCGCGACGATGTCGGCGTGGGTGACGTCGCCGAGTCCCGCGGCGGCCAGCGTCATCTCGGGGTTGGCGCAGTATGCAGCTGCAGCCTGGTCGTCGCGCAGCAGGCTGAGGATGAAATCGAGTACGGCGTTGGTAGCCATCGTGGGTCTCCTTGACGAGTGGTGCTTCGTGGTTGATCACAAATCTATGCATCGGAGAGCCCCTGCCCAACGGGGCCGATCCCCCTACTCCCCCGGGGGTTGCCAGGGGACTTCGATTAGGGGATCTGGGCGCTTTGGGGGATTTCACTCGTTATGCGCTCTAACCTGCTGTGAGACGTAACGAATATTTGGCGACTGCCGACAGTGCGAGTGACGGCAGTAGTGCTGACGGCAGGGCGAGACGAAGGCGGCGACACAACAATGAACGCAGGGCTCGGCATACGTATCGGTTCGGTGACGGCAGTGGCTGCACTGGACACCGATCCTGTCACCTCGGTGGTCAAGCGTTCGGCACTCGACCTCCGTCCCGGCGAAGCCCCGCGTCTGGCAGAGCTGTGGGACCGTTCGACGCGGAACCTGATCAGCGGTTTCGCCGACCGCGTCGGCGATCCGGTGGAACTGATCGACGACGACGGCCGCAGTCACCGGGCCGAGGACCTGTACGCCACCGCTGCTCGCGCACTCGTCGCCGAGGTCTCCGCCGGAACCGATGCCGCTCCCACCGTCGTCGTCACCCATCCCACTCGCTGGACCGCGTACACAGCCGAGGTCCTCGGTGAGGCACTGGACCGCGCGGGGCTCGCCGACGTCACGCTGGTACCGGAGTCCGTCGCCACGATGCGGTGGCTCGAAGTCACGCGCGGGCCGCAGTCCGACGGCCTGGCCGTGGTCTACGACCTCGGTGCGACCGCACTCGACGTCACGCTGATGCGTACCGGCTCCGAGGCAGGCACCGTCGGCACCGGAGTTCACTCGCAGGAGTTCGGCGGAGCGCAGTTCGATCACGCGATCATGCAATACGTTCTCGACACCGTCTCGGGAAGCCAGTCCTTCGAGTTCGATCCCTTCGATCCCGACACCGTCGGCGCGCTGGTGGAACTGCGGGCCCGCTGCGGCGAGGCGAAGGAACAGCTCTCCTACGACACGTCGACGTCACTGACGGTCGACCTGCCGGGCCTGCACACCGAGGTGCGCCTCGTCCGTTCCGAGCTCGAGGAACTGGTGCGCGCATCACTGCTGGGGTCGATCGGGGTGGTACGCGACGCCGTCACGGCCGCGGGCCTCGACGTCACCGACATCGACCAGGTGGTTCTCGTCGGTGGCAGCTCGGCCATCCCGCTGGTCGCCGAGCTCATGTCGTCCGAACTGCGCGCACCAGTGGTGGCCGGACCGCGGCCCGAACTGACCGTCGCGATCGGTGCCGCGATTCTCGGCAGCGACATCGCCGACGCGACCGCCTCCGACAACGCCGCAGCTCTGGCTGCGGCACCCACCACGGCCGTCGCGTCCGCTGCAGCAGCTGCGCCGATGCCTCGCCCCACTCCCCGGCCCGCGCCGACGCCCACCGCCGTCGAATCGGACTCGGGCATGTCCGGTCGCAAGAAGGCGGGCGTCGTGGCCGGATCCGTCCTCGTCCTCGCGCTTCTCGCCGGTGGAGGCCTGTCGGTGGGAACGGCGTTGACCTCCGACAACACCACTCCGGCCGAATCGAACGCGGAAACCTCGATCTCGAGCACCGAGACACCGGGAACCACCGCGGCGGTGGCGGATGCCGCCACGACGACGCCTGCCACCGGCGAGAACGGTGCCGTCGCAACCGGATCCGAGGGCGCACCGACCTCGGTGGTCAACGCCGACGGCACGGTGACGCAGATCGACCCCGCCACCGGTGCTCCGGTCGCGGGATCCCCGGCTCCGGCCGACAACGGCGCGGCCACGGTGCCGACCGTCCCGTCGGTCGCTGCTCCGACCGTTCCCAGCTACCAACCGCCTGCCGTACAGGTTCCGCAGGCACCGAGCGTGCAGGTTCCCAGCTATCAGGGTCCCACCCTCGGCGATGTCGGCCAGGGCGTCGGTAACGGACTCGGAGGAGTGGTCGGCGGCGTCGGTGACGGGCTCGGCGGTGTCGTCGGCGGCGTCGGTGACGGACTCGGCGGAGCCCTCGGCGGCCTGACCGGCCGATAGTCCGACCGTGACCAGTACCCGTTCCGGACTCCTCGGCGTCGAGCGCGCCGATCGCTTCGTCCGTGATGCCCTCCTCGCCACCGGATTTCATATCGTCGTCGGAGTGAACGGCTCCGGTCGATCCGTGGTTCTCGACTCCGTGGCCGCGTCGGTGGACGTGTACACGGGCACCATCGCAGACGCGCCGTCCGACTCGACCGTTCTCGTCGATGACGCGCACCTGCTGTCGGAGCAGCGTCTCGACGAGATCGCAGCGGCTGCAACACGATCGGACATCACCCTGATCGTCGCCACCGCGCCGCGCAGTTTCGATTCCCGCATCGAGAAGCTCATCGCCTCCGCCGGTTCCAACCGGTTGACGCTGGTTCCGCTGGACAAGGTCGCCATCGCGGCGCGGGCAGCAGCGACTGTTCGGCCGATCTCGGCGTCGCTCGCCGGTGCCGTCGCCAAGGCGACCGGGGGAGTTCTCGCCGCTGTCGACGCGGCCCTCGGCGCGCTCGGCGGCGACCGTTCCGATCCGACTCCACTGCGTGTGGTCGCCGAATCCGTTGCCGAACAGCACCGTCGGATGCTGATCGAGACCACCGACGACACGCGGGCACTGCTGCTCGCCGCTCGATTCGGCGTCACACCCGACCCTGCATCGGCCGCGCAGATCGTGCCGCGCGCGACCGATGTCGAGTCGATCGTCGACCTGGCCTACAGCTCCGGGATGCTCGACACCACGGGCACGTTGATTCCGGCCGCCGAGGCTCCACTGATCGAGATGATCGGAGACGGGCGCTGCCGCGTCCTGCTCTCGTCCATCGCCGATGTCGCCACCCGATCCCGCCTGCTCGACGCCACCGCAGCACGCGCGTTGGCGGAGCGGGGCGTCGTTCACGCCGGACTCGCCGATTTCCTTGTTCAGCAGGCAGATTCGGCTCCCGTCGATGCCGCAGGCGCCCTGTACGACGCGGCGGTCGACGCGGGATTCGACTCGGCGAAGTTGGCTGCGAGACGGTCCGAGGTCGCGGCTGCCACCGGAAACCTGGACGAGGCGGCGAGATACGCCGATGTGGTTCTCGACAGCGCTACCGGGTGCGATGCGATGGATCTGCGGACAGCGGTGCGCGTGTCGGCGTCGATTGCCGCGCAACGCGGAATGACCTCGCGCAGTGCACAATTGTTTGCCTGGCTCGGCGAGGATCGGCTCGGACCCGACGCCGTGTGGGCTGCCCTCTCGGCGGCGGCCGCCGGTGATCGCAGCGCTGCCGACCGTTCGATGGCGGCCGTGTCCGCTCTCCCGCCGACGTCGAGTACGGCGTCGGGCAGTCTGCTCGTCACCGGAGTGATCGGGTCCATCGATTCGCGGAGCGCAGCAGCGTCGAGTTCCGCTGCGAATGCGCTGATGCGGGCAATGACGTTGACGGGCAATGCCTCCGATCGCTCGTGCACCCCGGACACTCCCGCTGCCATCTCGGCCTTGCACGCGGTGCACTGTGGCGACCTGCCCCGTGTCGATTCCATCGTGGCGCGAGCTCTTCCCGAACACCGTCCGGGTTCCGAGGCCCACACCAGGCTGACCCTCGTCGGGGCCTGGGCGTCGATGCTGCGGGGGGATACCGCCGATGCGGGTGCCGCGATCGAGGCACTGCGAGTTCCGGTGTCGCACGTGCGCAATCAATTGTTCCTGCATGCGATTCGGGTGGGCCTGGCTCGTAGGTCCGGTGATGCAGGGTCGCTGATCACGGCATGGACGCAGGCGCAGAACGTCGTCGCCGAGTACTCCACCGACCTGTTCGCGCTGCTACCCCTGGGCGAATTGCTCTTGGCCGCAACTCGACTCGGCCAGGTGGACCGCGTCGAGCATCTGGTGGCGGAGGCCACCGATCTGGTCGCGGCGCTCGGCGATCCACCCGTCTGGGCGTCGGCGCTGCACTGGTACCAGGTTCAGGCGGCCATCGTGGCCCAGACTCCCGACGCGTTGGTGCCGCACGCCAGAGCTCTGGCCGCCGCCGCTCCTACTCACCCGTACAGCGCCGCGCTCGCCGCTGCCGGCCGCGCCTGGCTCGGGGTGTTGCAGGGCAGACCCGACGCGACCGATGTCGAGAATTCGGCACGCACCCTCACCGCCTTCGGACTGCCCTGGGACGGAGCCCGACTGGCGAGCGAGGCCGCCCTGACCGTCACCGACACTGCGACGGCGACCTCGCTGCTGCACATCGCCAGGTCGTTGCGCCAACCCAGCTCGACTCAGCGCGACAGTCCGAGATCGACGCCGCAGCCGACGGGCTCGTTGAGCGAACGCGAGGCCGAGGTCGCCGAACTGCTCGTACTCGGAGTCACCTATCGCGAGGTCGGCAGTCGGCTCTACATCTCCCCGAAAACCGTCGAGCATCATGTGGCCCGTATCCGGCGCAGGCTCGGGGCGGAGTCGCGGTCGGAGCTGATCTCGATGCTCCGGGCCATGGGGTACGGGGCCTCGACCAGCGCAAGCGTCGACCCTGTAACTGTGCGAGGACCGGGAGCGACATAACGACCGACCATCAGTCCCCGATCGAGAACAGGTAGCAGCCCCATGACCGAGCAGCCCGGCAGTGCGAGAGTCGGCGCGCCGGATGTCGGCCTGTACCTGGACGACGAGCGCGCCGTCGCCGCCGTGTCCCATCCGATTGCGCCTGGACCGTCGTTGCACCTGGCGTCGCTGCATTCGACCGTGCTCAACACTCATCCCGACGGCACCGTCTCGCTCGGTGATGTGACCGACGACGATTCCGAGGCCTACACACATTTTCTCGACTCGCTCGCCGACGGTGTGGGTGTCACCGGCAGCAAGGGCACCGTCTTCCCTGCCGAGCAACTGACGTCGATGGCCCTGCTGTGCCTGCTCACCGAGGTGGCGTCGTCCATCGGTCTGCGGCCAGGTGATCTCGCCGCGGCGGCGACCTATCCCGCCGGGTGGACGGCCGAGCAGGTGTTCGCGCTGCGTTCGGCGATGAACGCGCACGGGCTGGCACACGTGTCGCTGGTCGCCGAAGCAGAGGCGCTCGCCGCGTGGAACGCCTCGGCCCTGCAGACCTTGCAGAAGAAGGACACCGCCGTCGCCGCCGCGCGCGGTGCTGCGATTCTGGCTGCACAGTTCCCTGTCGACGCCGTCACCGAGCGGTTCGCGGTGGTCGGACCGACGAGATCCGACCGTCGCCCACTCTTCGCTGCGGCAGCGTTCGCGGCGGCGTTGACCGTCGGTGCCGCGCTCGTCGCGCTCCAACTCGGTGGGTCCACCGATACCGAAGTGCCCACCATCGACAACGCCCAGGTGGTGGTGCCCACGTCATCGATCGGCTCCGGTTCGGGTGGCCCGATCGAATTCCCGACCGTCGTCGTCGAGCCGGCCGCCGAGATCGCTACCGTCGCTCCGCTGCCTGCGACCACCACCACCGCGGAAGAGTCGACCCCACCCGAAACCTCCGACCGCCCGCGGATCGAACCGACCGAGACCGACATCGAGACGCGCCCGGCGAACGAGGCACCCGAGGACGACGACGGCGAGAAGCCTCCGATCGTCGTCGACCCGGTCGAGTCGGAATCGCCGGTCGAGCCCACCGACGAGTCCACCGAGACTCCCGAAACCGACACGGACGACGGCCAGACCGCATCCGAGCAGACCGCGCTGAACAACCGATCGGCAGGGACAACTCCATGAGCGGTGTCGGGCATCTCGGAATCACCGTGGGCAACACCAGGTCCGTCGCGGCCTACCGCGCATCGGTCGAGGACGAACCGACGATCGTCGTCCTGCCGACGACCCTGCGATTCGACGAGGAAGGCCGAGCCCACCTCGGTGAACCCGTCGACACGGCCCCGTTCACCCGGTTCGTCGATCTCGTCGGTCAGCAGGAGGATCTCGAGCCCGACGCCGACGCCTACCGCGCCGAGGACTTGATGGCCAACGCCGCCAACTGCCTCGTCACCATGGTGTCTGCGAAGGCCGGGGCGTCCGGCGACATGCCCGTCACGACCATGACGTACCCGACGCGGTGGACCCGCGCCGCCGTCGCCCTGCTGCGTGACGCCCTCGATCACACCGGCCTCACCGAGGTTGCCCTGGTTCCCGACGCCAAAGCCTCGAGCGCGTACGCGCAGCCGAGCCCGGGAGCTGCGGTCACGGTGGTCGACATCGGAGCCACCGGCACCGACATCTCCACCTATCCCGGAGGCGGGACGGTACGCAGCACCGACGTCGGCGGAGACGCCTTCACCGACGCACTCTTCGATCACGTGGTCACCGATCGCGAGCACATCGACCTGTCCGACGCGGCAGTCCTGGCGGCCCTCTCAGGCGTCGTCGCCTCGTGCGAGGCGGCCAAACAGACCCTGAGCACGGCCGACGTCGCCACGATCTCGGTCGAACTTCCCGGGGACTCGCAGAGCATTGCGGTCACACGAGCCGAGTTCGCGAACCTCGTCGCGCCGTTGCTCCGCCGACTCGACGTGCCGGGGTCCGGCACCGTGATACTCACCGGCGGCAGCGCCGCACTCCCGTCGGTGGCGACCGGCATCGGCGAACGCTCGTCGGGCCGAACGATCGTCGAGCCACTCGCCGCGACCCGCGGCGCACTGCTGCTCGCCGAGGTCGAGGATGTCGACGGTAACTCCCTGGTGACCGGTGCCGCGCCGGTCGTCACCCGCAACGACGGCACGGAGTCCCTCGACACCGACGCCATCCCGGTCGTCGCACCCGAGCCGTCCCTCGCGTTCTCCGAGGCAATTCCCGCGGTCGCTCCGGTGTTCGACCATTCGGAATTTCGCTCCGAACCTATCGTTCCGGTCGACGAGAACGCGTCGACCACCGCGTACGCACCCGTCGCTCCGGCCGCCGCCGCCCAGGTCGGGGCGAAGAAGGAACGCAGCGAGCGTTCGCGGACGATCGCCACGATCGTTGCCGGTGCAGCGGCAGGCGTGGTCATCGTCCTCGCGATCGCGGCAGTGAGCGGAGTGTTCGGTGATGCTCCGGCCGCGACACCTCCGACCGTCACCGATGCCGGCTCGCCGATCGTCACCTCGACGCGCGCACCCGCGACCACCACCGCCACCCCCGTCGAGCCCGTCTTCGTACCCGAGGTCGTCGAACAGACGCCGGACGAGCCGTACATCGCACCCGAACCTGCCCCCCTGCCTGCTCCCGCGCCCGCGCCGGTGCCCGCCCCTGCGCCCGTGGTACCCACCACGACGCCCGTGGTCACCACGACTCCGGTGACGACCACCCCGGTCGAGACCACGACTCCGGCTACGACCACCAGCACCACGACGGCGGACACGACCACGACTCCCCCTGCTTAGCTCTGAGCTGGGCAAACACTGATTCTGCGCCCGATGCCCTAGGGTGGGTCGCTGACGACAAGCACCCGATGAAGGGATTTCATGCGTAACACCGGGGCGCTGCGTGCCGCAGTGCTGTGTTCGACGGCTTTTGTTCTTCTTGCTTCGTTCTCCGGAACAGCAGCAGCCGAACCCGTCGTCCAGTCACCCGCCGATCAGCTTCCCCGCGAGCTCGTCGAAGCCGTGCAGCGAGATCTGAAGATCTCCCCGCAGGAGTACCTCGACCGTGCTGCCCGTGCGCAGGAACTGTCTGCTTACGCATCCGACTTCCGGGCCAGCCGTCCCGCAGATTTCGCCGGTGCCTGGATCGGACCCGACGGCAATGCCGTCGTCGCCGTCACCTCGCCTGCTGCGGCACAGGCCGTCGCCAAGGACGGATACGCCACCGCGCAGTCGCCCGTGTCGGCAGACGGACTCGAGAAGTCGCTGGCAGACCTCAACAGTTGGATCGCAGGCCTCCCCCGCGAGATCTCCGAGCAGATCAACGGCACGGCCATCGACTTCATCGACAATCAGATCGTCATCGACCTGGTGAACAGTCCGATCGGTAGCGCGCTGAATCTGCCGACACTGCTGGCGAACATCAAGGTCATCCTGTCCCCCGGCGGAAACAAGCCGGTCGACCCGACTCCGATGGGCGGTGACACCTACGTCACCACCTCGGGACCCATCGCCGACGCTCCGGCCACCGACATCAGCATCTGCTCGTTCGGCTTCAACGCCGTCGACCCCTCCGGTGCCGCGGTCAATCTCAGCGCGGGCCACTGCAACCCCGACAAGGCCACCGGATCCGGCGGCGCACCGGTCTACCTTCCCGATCCGGCCGACATCTCGCGCAGCACGCAGATCGGGTCGTTCGATCGGTCCAGCCTGGGTGCGGCGGACGGCCTCGACTGGTCGGTCATCGCCTTGAACGACACCGGCGTCGCGTCCGGACTCGACCGCCCCACCGTCCGTGGAGCGAACGGCAGCACCGTCACCGTCACCGGAACCGCGGCTCCTGTGATCGGAGCGCCGGTCTGCAAGTCCGGGCAGTCGTCGTCGTTCACCTGTGGAGTGGTTGCGGCCGATCGCGTCGAGACACAGCTCTACATGGAGGACGGCACGTCCCGCACCGTTCGCGGATTCGCCAGCACCGCATGCACTCTCGCCGGCGACAGCGGCGGTGCCATCGTGACCGGAACACTCGCGCTCGGAATCACCAGCGGATCCAACAGCGGCGGCGCACCCGATTGCAACGAGGCCAACCTGGCGCTGGCGCAGTACGGCGGCACCGCAAGCCTGGGCATTCCCATCGATCAGGTCACGCGCGCGACCGGAGCCACACTGCGCACCGAGTAGTGGCTACTTCGGGAGGCGTTCACCCCCTATAGTCGTACAACAGGGTGAACGGCATCACATCTTCTGATGCCCGGGGGAGAGGTTTCTATGCGTCGCCGTGCGTTTCGGCTGTCGATCGTCGCAGTTCCGCTTCTGGTGACGCTGGCCGTGTCCACGCCCACTGCAGCGGCAGATCCGGCGGCCGAAGCGGTATTGCCCGCGGCCTTGGCCGACGCCGTGGCCCGCGACCTCGGGCTCGATCCGCAGCAGTTTCTCGACCGAGCGGACGCGGCGCGGCGGTTGGCCGAGTTCACCGCCACCATCGGTTCCGGCGGGGTCACGAGCGCGTGGCTCGACGAGAACGGGCGTCCCGTCGTCGCGGTGGCAGACGGACCGACCCACGCCGACGTGGCCGATGCCGCGTCGGCCAGCGGTTTCGAGGTCGATGCATCACCCATCGAGATCCCGCCGGCAGTTCTCGATGTCGTCCAACCTCTGGTGGACCTGCTCCCGTTCGATCCGTCACCGACGGCAGGCCCGATTCGCCCGAGTTCGTATCTCGGCGGCGACAGCTACCTGGCGGGCACGCCTGCCGGCCTCGGTCAGCGATGCTCACTCGGGTTCAATGCCGTCGACCCGACGCACGGGTCCGTCAATATCACTGCGGGACACTGCAATCCAAATATCGCCGATACCGGTTCCGCGGCACTGACGGGCGCGTATCCGATGTACGGCAGTCTTGTGGGCTCGAAATTCGGGACGTTCTACCGAACCAGCCGGTCGCACAACGATTACGCCTTGATCGACATCGACGACGCCAACGTCGGCGAATTCGAGAGCAACGCGGTGCGAGTCCCCTGGGCTGCTCCCCTGCACGTCACCGGAACAGTGGATCCGATCGTGGGAGCACCGGTCTGCAAATCCGGATCCAGAACCGGATTCAGTTGCGGCACAATTCTTGCCACGGGTCAGCATGTCGCGCTGGGAGAGAACGTCTTCGATCGCAGCTTCTCCACGTCCATCTGCGCGTTGCGCGGCGACAGTGGTGGCCCCATCGTCAGCGGCACCCTCGCCGTGGGCATCTCGAGTGCATCGAACGTGGGCGATCAGCCCTCCTGCGAGGTCGCGACCGTCGTCAGCATGCTGCAGGGTCAGCGACCGGAATTGTTCGCCACCCCCATCAACGACATACTCGCCGAGAACCCCGGCCTGACCATCCGGACGTCGTAGGCGTCCACTCGGACAAACACACCCACGCTCCGTATGATCCGACGCGTCCATCGCTGCGGGCCGCATTGTCGCGCTCGAACAGTGACCCTTCTACCGCTGAGGCGGAACCTTCCATGAACGAACTGCTGTCCGTCGGATTCACACTCTTCGGCTACGCGTACACCATCGTCGTCGAGGGCCTCTCGCTCGCCACCATCCACGGAGCCTGACGGATTCGAAAGAAGCAGGGCCCGCACTCTCGTGGAGTGCGGGCCCTGCTCGGCGCATGAGCTGAAGGCTACTTGGCCCAGACCGTGGTGCCCGGTGCCGCGTTCAGCGTGTTGATCAAGTCGATGCCTGCGACTACGAGAGTCGGGCCACCGGCGATGATCGTGCCCGCGATGCCGCCTACCGTTGCACCGAGCGGTACCGACGCCAAGCCGACGGGTCCGCCCAGGAAGCCGAGTCCACCGACAACGGCACCGATCGCAGTGCCGGTGAAGCCACCGATCGCGGTCGCGATACCGAGCTGCGACGAGAAGTTCTGCTGCGCCTTGAGGTTCTCTTCGGGCGAGGCGACGGTCGTTGCGCCGATGCTGCGCGAGTTGGCCGATGCCTTCGTGAAGTCGAGGTTCGGAACCAGGCGCAGGGTCTTGCCGTTGTCGTCGACGTTCTGCTCGTACGGGAAGTTGAGTCCGCCGAGGTTGAACGACAGCGGGAGCGTCACGAGGGTGTTGTCGGCGGCGTCGAGGACGTCGACCGTCTTGCCGTCGTCGGCGACCTTGAAGACACCCGCGTCGATGGTGGTGACGATGGTGCGATCTTCGAGATCGACGGTGTAGTTGGTGTCACCGGGGGCCGTCTCATCGACGGGCTGGGCATACGCGGTTCCGCTGGCCAGGCCCATCGCGACTGCAACGAGGGCCGATGTGACGACCAGTTTGCTGAGTTTCATGTGGAGTTCAGTTCCGTTTCTGTGCATTGAATGCTTGGCAGTACCGCTAGGCAACCGTCAAACGCAAAGTCACCCCGATGACGCTTTTGCGACTTTTGGTGCGCCCGAATTGTAGCGTACGAATCGGACCGGTCGTTGTCCTTTTGAGACCGGTCCGCCACCTGTCAGTTACCCACTGTCACAAACATTTTGGATATTCGCAGCACAGCGGCCCGAGTCACGTCATGCTGGGATCGGAGATGTCGATCATTCGACCGATCGAGGAAGACCGGGCCCGTGATCCCACCGGCCTCGGCCGGCCTTCAGGTGACATCCCGCCGCGTTCACAGAGCAGGTAAGGACTGCCTTCCCGACAGCACCTCGACGGCCTACGCATACGGTGATCTGCGAGACAACCTACTGACGAGTTCAGCCCACCCGTCGGACGGCCTCATTTCCGCACCCACCAGCATCGCTTCAACCGGCGATGCTAAGTTACCCATCAGTACGGTGAAACTGCTACTGGCGAGTAACATAGCCCGTCAGCCGGCTCGACGGGCTGAACCCGCGGTAGCCCCCAGCTGCCACCTGAACGAAAGGCCGCGACATGAACGCCCTGACGATCACGTTGGGCACAGTCGGTGCTCTGCTCAGCCTTGTGTGTTGGTACGTCTTCATTCGCGGGGGCCTGCGGATGTTCAACATCGTGCGACTTGGCCAGCCGGCACCCGACCGCTGGCGACCGATAGTGCCTCGCTTCAAGCAGATGCTCGTCGAGTTCCTGGCCCACACCAAGATGGTCAAGTTCCGCACCGTCGGCTGGGCGCACTGGCTGGTCATGATCGGCTTCATGCTCGGTTTCATCGTCTGGTTCGAGGCCTACGGTCAGACGTTCAACCCCGAGTTCCACTGGCCCATCGTCGGCAACACCGCGGCCTACCACCTGATCGACGAGCTCCTCGGACTCGGCACCGTCATCGGCATCACGACGCTGATCATCATCCGTCAGCTCAACCACCCGCGTAAGCCCGAGCGCCAATCCCGCTTCGCCGGCTCCGGATTCAAGGCCGCCTACTTCGTCGAGGCCGTTGTGCTCATCGAGGGTCTGGGCATGGTGTTCGTCAAGGCAGGCAAGATCGCGACGTACGGACACGCGAACCCGTACACCGACTTCTTCACGATGCGCCTGGCCGAGCTGCTGCCGGCCAACTCGAACATGGTCTCGATCTTCGCGCTGATCAAACTGATGTCCGGCATGATCTGGCTCTACATCGTCGGTTCTCGCATCAACTGGGGCGTCGCGTGGCACCGCTTCACCGCGTTCCCCAACATCTACTTCAAGCGCATGGACGACGGCACCGTCGCCCTCGGCCCGGCCAAGCCGATGATGTCCGGCGGCAAGGTCCTCGAGATGGAAGAGGCCGACCCCGACGTCGACGCGTTCGGCGCAGGAAAGATCGAGGACTTCAGCTGGAAGGGCTGGCTCGACTTCACCACCTGCACCGAGTGTGGCCGCTGCCAGTCGCAGTGCCCCGCGTGGAACACCGGCAAGCCCCTCTCCCCCAAGCTGCTGATCATGTCGCTGCGCGACCACAGCCACGCCAAGGCCCCGTACCTGCTGGCCGGCGGCAAGAAGGACATGGCAGGTGACGAGGTCGGACTCGTCGACTCCGAGGGCAACGTCGATCAGGCCAAGCTCGACGCCATCCCGCAGGCCGCCCGCGACGAAGCCGACCGCAAGCTCGTCGCCGACGCCATCGAGGGCGGCATCATCGATCCCGAGGTGCTGTGGAGCTGCACCACCTGTGGTGCCTGCGTCGAGCAGTGCCCGGTGGACATCGAGCACGTCGACCACATCATCGACATGCGCCGCTACCAGGTGCTGATCGAATCGGAGTTCCCGTCCGAGCTCGCAGGTCTGTTCAAGAACCTCGAGAACAAGGGCAACCCCTGGGGCCAGAACTCGAAGGACCGCCTCAACTGGATCAACGAGATGGACTTCGACATCCCGGTCTTCGGCCAGGACGCCGATTCGTTCCAGGACTACGAGTACCTCTTCTGGGTCGGCTGTGCCGGTGCCTACGAGGACCGCGCGAAGAAGACCACCAAGGCCGTCGCCGAGCTGCTCGCCACTGCAGGCGTGAAGTTCATGGTGCTGGGTGCGGACGAGACCTGCACCGGCGACTCCGCTCGCCGCGCGGGCAACGAGTTCCTGTTCCAGCAGCTCGCGATGCAGAACATCGAGACGCTGAACAACGTGTTCGACGGCGTCGAGCAGAGCAAGCGCAAGATCGTCGTCACCTGCGCCCACTGCTTCAACGCGCTCGGTAACGAGTACCCGCAGGTCGGCGGTGACTACGAGGTGGTCCACCACACGCAGCTGCTCAACCGCCTCGTGCGACAGAAGAAGCTGATCCCGGTGGCCTCGGTCAGCCAGGACATCACGTACCACGACCCGTGCTACCTCGGCCGTCACAACAAGGTGTACGACGCCCCGCGTGAGCTCATGGCCGCGTCGGGCTCCAACCTCAAGGAGATGCCGCGCCACGGTGAGCGGTCCATGTGCTGTGGTGCCGGTGGCGCACGCATGTGGATGGAAGAGAACATCGGCAAGCGCATCAACATCGACCGGGTCGACGAAGCACTGGCGACCAACCCGAAGAAGATCGCCACGGGTTGCCCGTTCTGCCGCGTGATGCTCACCGACGGTGTGACCGCACGTCAGGAAGGCGGCGCACACGAGGGCGTCGAGGTCGTCGACGTCGCGCAGCTGATGCTCGAGTCGATCACCCGCGTCGAGTCCTCGGTACTGGGCGAGAACATCAAGGTCATTCCTCGCGAGCGCACTCCCGAGGAGAAACTGGCGACCGAGAACGCTGCCGAGGTCGAAGAAGCCGAGCGCATCGCACCCGTCGAGGAGCCGGCCGAGGCGAAGTCCGCTCCGGCAGCTCCGGCTCCGAAGGCCGGCGGCGGTCTGAAGATGAAGGGTCTGGCCAAGGCTCCGGGAGCGAAGGCACCCGGTTCCGCTGCACCGGCCGACAGTGCCGACGCAGAACCCGCCGCCAAGCCCAAGGGTCTCGGCATGGCCGGGGGCAAGGCACCCGGCGGCAAGGGTCTGCAGATGAAGGGCAAGGCACCCGGCGCGAAGGCGGCTGCACCTGCACCTGCACCTGCCGACACTCCCGCGTCGACCGAAGCACCTGCCACCGCAGAGGCCTCGGAGTCGACTCCCTCGGTCAAGCCCAAGGGTCTGGCTGTGAAGTCCGGATTCAAGAAGCCGGGAGCCAAGGCACCGGGTAAGCCTGCTGCCGAGGCCACTACGGCGTCGGCACCTGCCCAGGAAACGCCTGACGCACCTGCGGAATCGGCTTCGGCTGCAACCGAATCCAAGCCGACCGTCCAGCCCAAGGGCCTGGCCGTGAAGTCCGGATTCAAGAAGCCAGGCGCCAAGGCACCGGGTAAGCCGGCCGCCGAAGCGCCGGTCTCCGAAGCACCTGCGGCAGAGGCTCCCAAGGCAGAGGCACCCACTGCTGAGGCACCGGTTGCCGAGGCCACGGCGTCGGAGGCACCCGCCACCGAGGCTGCAGCAGAATCCAAGCCGACCGTCCAGCCCAAGGGCCTGGCCGTGAAGTCCGGATTCAAGAAGCCTGGTGCGCGTACGCCGGGTGCAGCGTCCGCACCGGCAGCGACCCCAGCCGAGCCGGAGAAAGCAGAGCCCGAGAAGGCCGAGCCGACTCCGGAAGCCGAGACATCGGTCGCCGACGCACCGGCAGCCGAGGCACCGGAGGCAGAGGCGCCTGAGACAGAGGCGCCGAAGGCAGAAGCGTCGGACACTGCGGGTGAATCGGATGATCGGACTCCGCCCAAGCCGAAGGCCGGTGGACTCGGATTCGCTCCGGGAGCCAAGGTTCCGGGTCGCCGGAAGTAACCTCACACCCTTTTTACCGACTGCGCGCCCCCGCTCACTTCAGAGCAGGGGCGCGCAGTCGTCAGTAGGGGTGTGAGGTCCACTCCCACGAGTTATCCACAGGCACCGAGTTATCCACAATCGGCCGCGTGGGGGTTGTCGAGATCGACTGCGCCCGAGAGCATTTCTCCATGACCCGCATCGTCTCGCGATCCGACGCACTCTCCCGCGGAATTTCCGACGCGGAGTTGCAGCGCTACTGCCGAACGCGAGCGTGGCGGCGACTCCGTCCCGGACGGTTCGTCAGCAGAGAGGAGTTCGATGCCCTGTCGAGAGAAGACAAGCATCGAGTCGTCGCCGAGGCCGTCTTCGACGCGACCACAGCCCCGGATGCCGTTGTCAGCCATGTGAGCGCCGCAATATTCCATGGTCTCGACGTATGGAATGCGGACCTCGGCCGAGTTCACATCACGCGCAACCGCGCCCGTGGCGGCGGTCGTGGCAGCGCCGTTCGAGCAGTACACACCTCGCCGTACACCGACGAAGAAGTCGTGGACTTCGACGGAGTGCGCGTCACAGGTCTGGCGCGCACTGTTGCCGATTGCGCTCGCACTCTCCCGTTCGAGACGGCTGTCTGTATCGCCGACCTCGCTGCGAGAACACGCGGACTCACCGCCGAAGATGTTGTCGCAGCACTGGATTCATGTCCGAATCATCCGGGCAATCGGATGGCGCGTCGAGTCGCAGAATTCACGGACGGTCGGTCCGAGAGCGTCGGCGAATCACGCGCCCGAGTATTGCTGCACCATCTGGGCTACACCCCGCAGCTGCAGGTGACGATCACAGATTCCCGCGGAGTCGTCGGGCGGGTCGATTTCGACCTCCCCGACATCGGGACTGTTCTCGAATTCGACGGCAAGGCGAAGTACGGACGCTACGTGCCCGAGGGAAAGTCGGCGGCCGATGTGTTGTGGGAAGAGAAGCGTCGCGAGGATCGCATTCGCGCAACCGGCCGTCAGGTGGTGCGAATCGCCTGGTCGGATCTCGATCGCCCCGAGCTCGTCGATCGGATGATCCGCGATGCCGCCCACAGAGCGGGACCACGCAACCGAGCGACCTTTCTATCGACCGCGCGCCCCTCGTCGCGCCCGAATACAGACGCGCACCCTGCAGAAGCGGTGTGAGGCTCCCCCGGACCACCCCCGCGACGTGGACGAATCGGGCACCGTGAGTATGGTCGGAAACGCACGGCGTACCCGAGAAGTAGGAGCAGGCATGACCGACGACGCGGACAAGCTCTGGCGACGCTACGACGAGTGGTGGTCGGCGTTGACCCCGGACGACCGAGCGCACGTCGAGACGTGTTGCGAGTCCGGCCGCACCGATGAGCGCCTCTGTTCACTCATCCTCGAGAACGACGGCCCGTCGAAGGCAGCGTTCGAGGCAGGCAGCAAGCTGTCCGAGGGCAACAGCAAGTACTGCGCCATCCCCAGCGCGCTGCTCGAGTTCCTGGAAGCGAAGCGCGCGCACCCACCACTCAGCTAGAGGGACGCCACAGCTGCAGCTCGGGGATTCCCGGCGGCGTGAAGCCCATGACCTGGCCGTAGAAGGACAGTTCGGATTCCCGTGCGTTCACCTGTGTTTCCAGTTTGCGGAATCCGTGTGACTCGCCCGCATATGCCAGGTAGGCGTGCGGTATTCCTTTCTCCACCATGGCGTCTCGAAACCGCTCGGCCTGGGACGGCGGCACGATCGGATCGTCGAGCCCCTGCAGCAACAGCACCGGGCAGGACAGTCCGTCGACGTTGTTGACCGGCGCGCGGGTGCGGTACAGGTCGATTGCCTCGGGCAACGGTCCGATCAGCCCGTCGATGTAGCGCGACTCGAAATCGTGGGTCTCGGCGACGAACAATTCCAGTTCTGCGACACCGAAGTACGATGCGCCGCAAGCGAACACGTCGGAGGATGTCAGCGCAGCCAACACCGTCCAGCCACCTGCGGAGCCACCCTCGATGGCCAACCGGCGCGGGTCGGCGAGTCCGCTGTCGGCCAGCCCCTGCACCGCGGCGATGGTGTCTTCGACGTCGACCACTCCCCACTGCCCACGCAGCCGGTTGCGGTATTCGCGGCCGTATCCGCTCGACCCGCCGTAGTTCACATCGACGACGCCGATGCCGCGGCTGGTGAAGTAGGCGAACAACGGGTTCAGAGCAGGTGCCACGTGCGCTGTCGGGCCGCCGTGGACGAAGGCCACGTACGGCGGGACTTCGCCGTCCAACCCCTCGTAATCGGGGTTGCGCGGCGCGTAGGTGATGGCGTGCACCTCGCGGTTCGGCCCCTGGAACGTCACCTGACGTCCCTCGGGCAGATATGCGTTGTCGGGTACGGACTCGAAACCCGAACGTACCGAGGTCAGTTCGCCGGATTCCAGATCGAGGGCGAACAATCCACCTGCGACCTGGGCTCCGCCACCCTTGAGGAGCACGGTCGACCCGGAGCGCCCACCGAGTCCCACCGAGGTCACACCGTCGATCGCGATGTCCTCCAGCGCGCCGGACGCAGGATCGAGTACCGCGAGGGTGTCGGTGCCGACGGTGCGCACGGTGAGCAGCTTTCCGTCGTCGAGCAGCGAGTACCAACTCGATCCCAGCCGCCACAGCGGAGCCCCGAAGTCGGCGTCGAGCGTCAGCAGCGGGGTGACCGAACCGTCGAGGGTGACCGAATACAGGTTCCACCAACCACTTCGGTCACCGATCGCATACAGCGATCCGTCGTCGATCCATTCCGGCTGCATCACCGATTCCTCGGTCGAACCCAGCAGCACCGTCCAGGACGAAGGATCGGCCAGCGAAGCCACACGCAGTTCCGTTCCGTCCCAGGGCATCTGGGGGTGGTTCCACGCGATCCAAGCGATGTGGGTGCCGTCGGGTGACAGTCTCGGGAACGCCAGGAAATCCGAGCCCGCCACCAGCGAGCGCACCCCGCCGCCGCCGAGATCGATGGCCACGATGTCTCGTGACACCGCGCCTGCGTCGTGCATCTCGCGGACTGCGATCACGTCGGTGCCGACCACCGAGAGATCGGCGTACCGGATGCTCGACGCCACAGCCGGTTTCGGAGTCAGCGGGACGGGTGCGCCGCCGGGGGTGAGTCGGTAGACGCGTTGATCGGAGAACTCGGCGAACACCAGGTCGCCGTCTGCCGTCGCAGTCCAGGCTCCCCCGCCGTATTCGTGGACGCGGGTGCGGGCGTTGAACGGTGCGGGCAGAACGGGCTGCACTTCTCCGTCGACGTGGCGGCAGACGGCCGTTCGGCCCTGTTCGGCCGGCCGCAGTTCCGACCACCAGATCTCGCTGCCGACGAAGCACCCACCCTCGACGGGGTGGCCCGCCGAGGACAGATCGGCTGCGGTGATGGGCGAGGGCCAGGATCCGAATGCGAGGGCAGTCACGCCGTCCACCCTAGTGAACTGACGTGCACGTAACGCGTTGTTCACCGGCCCTTCAACCGTGACCCGGATGATGGGAGACAAGTAGCACTAGGGGGACACCATGCGCCGGACCACTACCCAATCGGTGGACCACGAGATTCTGACATTCGGCCGAACCTGGCGTGGGTACGGCGGTGGCAGCGACGAGGACATCTACGTGGCATTCGGCGTCGACGCGCGTACCTACTTCGAACGACTGGGTCGCATCCTCGATTCGCCGGTGGCCGAGGAGCTGACGCCGGACGAGCGGGCCGCGATTGCCGAGATCTGCCGAACGAGACTCGCCTGAGTCACCGCTACACCGGCGTCAACAGCTCCGGGCTGTTGTTCTTCACACTGTTCACCGCGGTGCTGACCTCGTAGGGCTCGAGCCGTGGCTCGGGGATCGCGGCGAGAAGGTCTCGAACGTCACCGAGGTCCGTCACCGCGGGGTCGAGCCAGCTCGCGCGCAGATCCGGTGGGAGCACGACGGGCGAGCGATCGTGAATGTGCCCGAGCGCATCGGCAGCTGGCGAGGTGAGCACGGTGACCGACCAGACCCAACGCGCCTCGTCGTCCTCGGCCTTGGTTGGGTCTCGCCACAGTTCGTACAGGCCGGCCATCGCGAGCACTCCAGGAGTGGAGCCCGCGGAACGACCATCATCCAAGCCCTCGTGCAGGAAGTAGGGCACCTTCGCGCCGTCGCGTTTCTCCCACTCGTAGTACCCGTCGGCGGGGACGATGCATCGTCGCCGACTTGCCGCCTTCTTGAACGACGGCTTCTCGGTGATGGTCTCGGACCTGGCGTTGATCAGCCGGGAACCGATCTTCGCGTCCTTCGCCCATGACGGGATCAGGCCCCAACGCACCGACCGCAGTTGTCGAACGGCGTCGGCCTCGGGTTCGTCCTTCGGTGCTCGTTCGAGCACCGTCCGCACCGTCTGGGTGGGGGCCACGTTGTAGGACGGCGGCACCTCCGCACCGACGGTCTCGGCGATGTCGAACACCGCCTGCAGGTCACTGTCACTCCGGGTACTGGCATACCGTCCGCACATGGAACGAGATTGTTCCACTCGCCACCGACAACGCGCTCGAACAAACCCCGCGCGAAACGACCTCGCGAAACAACCTTGTGGAAACCGATACCGCCCACCTGGCACGATGTGACGGGTGACCACTCCGCAGACCCACTCCCAGCCGCGTTACCGCACGTTGCAGCAGTCCACCAAGCTGCAGAACGTGCTGTACGAGATCCGCGGACCGGTACACGCCCATGCCGCGCGCCTCGAGGCAGAGGGCCACCGCATCCTCAAGCTCAACATCGGCAATCCGGCACCGTTCGGATTCGAGGCTCCCGACGTGATCGTTCGGGACATGATCGCGGCGCTGCCGGTGGCCCAGGGGTACTCGGAGTCCAAGGGCATCCTGTCGGCTCGTCGGGCCATCGTGACGCGCTACGAGCTCGAACCCGGCTTCCCCGAGCTCGACGTCGACGACATCTACCTCGGCAACGGAGTGTCCGAGCTCATCACGATGACGATGCAGGCGTTGCTCGACGACGGTGACGAGGTGTTGATCCCGGCCCCTGACTACCCGTTGTGGACGGCGATGACGACGCTGTCCGGTGGCAAGGCCGTGCACTACCTGTGCGACGAGGAGAACGGGTGGAATCCCGATCTGGCCGACATCGAGTCCAAGATCACCCCGAAGACCGTCGCACTGCTGGTGATCAACCCCAACAACCCGACGGGCGCGGTGTACTCGAAGGAGGTGCTGCAGGGCATCGTCGATCTGGCGCGCAAGCACCAGCTGCTGTTGCTCGCGGACGAGATCTACGACCGGATTCTCTACGACGACGCAGAGCACACCTCGCTGGCGAGCCTGGCTCCCGACCTGCTCTGCCTGACGTACAACGGACTGTCCAAGGCGTATCGAGTGGCCGGTTACCGCGCCGGATGGCTCGCGATCACCGGACCGAAGGCGCACGCCGCAGGTTTCATCGAGGGTATCGACCTTCTCGCGTCGACGCGACTGTGCCCCAATGTGCCTGCGCAACATGCCATTCAGGTCGCACTCGGCGGATATCAGAGCATCGAGGATCTGATCCTGCCCGGCGGTCGTCTGCTCGAGCAGCGCGACGTCGCGTGGGAGAAGCTCAACGCAATTCACGGCGTCTCGTGCGTCAAGCCGCGGGGTGCGCTCTACGCGTTCCCACGACTCGATCCCGAAGTCCACGAGATCTACGACGACGAGAAGCTCGTCCAGGATCTGCTGTTGCAGGAGAAAATCCTGGTGGTTCAGGGAACCGGCTTCAACTGGCCCGGCCACGATCACCTGCGCATCGTCACGCTGCCGTGGGCCCGAGACCTGGCCGTGGCGATCGAGAGGTTCGGTAACTTCCTCGCGTCGTACAAGCAATGAGACGCGAAGTTACCGAAAAGTAGTTGAAAGTGATGCACAAAACATCGGGGTGCTCACGCCTGAACGGCGAATGATCTGTACATTGGCGGACGGCACTTCGGTGCCCGCGAGCCCTGGTCGTACCCCTCCCCCCCCGGGTCGGTCAGGTGGTGGCGGGGGACGCCCCCCCTGCTCCCCGCCACCGAGCTCCTCGCATCGGGCAACGGCCCGGCCCCGTACTAGCCTGGCACCGTGGAATCAACCGGCAGTACTCCCGACGGCAGTAGGCCGAGCCTCGGATCTCATGTGGGTCACGGTCATGGGCACGGCCACAGCGACGCACCGGTGCCGTTGGGACCGGTGGCAGCCAAGGTCGTCGTCGGACTGTTGGTCGCCATTGCCATTGCCGTGATCGGCGGTGCCATCGCTCTGTGGCCCAGCCAGCAGAACGTCGATATCCCGCTGCCGTTCCAGACCTCCGGCGGAGGTGCGGTGTCCACCGAGGCAGGCACCATCACCTCGCAGAGCATAGGGACCTGCGGCAGCCCCGACGCCGGTCGGGCGTTCACCGGCAACCCGACACCCGCCGTCAACGACTCGTACGAATGCCAACGCAGCATCGTCGACATCACCACCGGCGAGGACGCAGGCAAACGGACGGTACTCGAGATCGCGCCGGGCCCCGGACAACCGACTCTGAGCGCAGGCGACGACATCCGGCTGGTCCTCCAGACCGATCCGTCCGGTGGAGTCCGCTACTCCTTCAACGACTACTCCCGCGGCCTGCCGCTGGCGTTGATCGTCGGTGTGTTCGCCGTGGTCATCTGCATCGTCGCCCGCTGGCGGGGGTTCCGCGCGCTGGTCGGTCTGCTGATCGCGTTCGCCGTGCTGGTGGTGTTCATGCTGCCCGCACTGCTCGACGGTGCACCCGCCATTCCGGTCGCCCTCGTCGCCGGCGCGGTGATCCTCTACGCCGTGCTGTATCTGGCGCACGGGGTGAATCTGCGCACCAGCTCGGCACTACTGGGCACTCTGACCTCGATGGCGGTGGCGGCAGTGCTGTCCTACGTCGCCATCCGCATGACCCACCTGACCGGGTTGTCCGAGGAACAGAACACCGCCGTCCAGACGTACATCGGCAACGTCAGCGTCACCGGTCTGTTGTTGGCCGGCTTCATCATCGGCTCGCTCGGCGTGCTCAACGACGTGACGATCACCCAGGCGTCGGCGGCCTTCGAGCTCGCCTCGGTCGACCCGACGGCATCGAGACGCGAGATCTTCACCGCCACTATGCGGGTGGGGCGCGATCACATCGCCAGCACCGTCTACACCCTCGTGCTCGCCTACGCCGGTGGTGCGCTCCCACTGCTGTTGCTCTTCAGCGTCGCCGATCGGTCCATCCAGGACGTGCTCACCGGCGATTCGGTGGCCATCGAGATCGTCCGCTCCGCGGTGGGCGGCGTGGCGCTGGCGTTGTCGGTTCCGCTGACCACGGCGATCGCGGTGCTACTGGCGCGCCCCATCACCGTGACCGGAACCTCGAACCGCGCCGAGCGCCGGGCCGCGGTACCCACCCGCAAGACCCGGGGCTCCGGCCGCCACAGTGCGTAGAGCCGCTGCCGCTCGTCAGGCGAAGGCAGCGGCGACGGTCTCCGAGAGCAACGCACCGTTGTGCGTGCTCAGCCCGGCTTTGAGACCCGAGTCCGCCTCGCAGGCAGCTTCCCAACCCTTGTCGGCGAGTGCGACGACGTACGGCAGGGTGGCATTGGTGAGTGCGTAGGTGGAGGTGCGCGGTACGGCACCGGGCATGTTGGCGACGCAGTAGAACACCGACTCGTGCACCTTGTAGGTGGGATCGGCGTGGGTGGTGGCGTGCGAATCCTCGAAGCAGCCGCCCTGATCGATGGCGATGTCGACCAGAACCGAACCCGGCTTCATGCGCTGAACCAGGCTGTTGGACACGAGTTTCGGTGCCTTGGCTCCGGGCACCAGCACTGCGCCGATGACGAGATCTGCTGCGAGAACGGCCTGTTCGAGTTCGTACGCATTCGACACCAGAGTCTTGACGGCACCGCGGTACTGATCGTCGATGGCGCGCAGCGCCTTCACGTCGAGATCGAGCACGGTGACGTCGGCGTGCATGCCGAAAGCGATTGCGGTGGCGTTCTTTCCGGAGACACCGGCTCCGATCACCACGACGTTGGCGGGTCGCACTCCGGGAACTCCGCCCATCAGAACTCCGCGGCCGCCTTCACTGGACATCAGGTGGTAGGCACCGGCCTGCGGGGCGAGGCGTCCGGCGACTTCACTCATCGGCGCGAGCAGCGGCAGCGAACCGTCCGGCGCAGTGACGGTTTCGTAGGCGATGGCGGTGGTACCCGACTCCAGGAGCGCATCGGTGCACGCCTTGGACGCCGCGAGATGTAGGTAGGTGAACAGCACCTGCCCCTTGCGCAGGCGTGAATACTCTTCGGCGATAGGTTCTTTGACCTTCAGCAGCAGCTCGGCCGATTCCCAGACCTCGGCGGCATCGGTGAGGATCTGCGCACCGGCTGCCTTGTAGTCGGTATCGGTGAACGACGAACCGGCTCCCGCTTCGGTTTCGATGATCACTTCGTGTCCTCGCGAGACCAGTTCGTGCACGCCCGCCGGGGTGATGGCCACCCGGTATTCGTGGTTCTTGATCTCGCGTGGAATTCCGATCTTCATGGCGGCCTCCTCGGTGGTGGGTGACGTGAAGCCGTGGCTCCATCCGTGTAGGCCAACTATGAATTATCTACGAAATACCTGCAACGGATGTGAACAAAATTCTGTACGATCGCCGAATGGCGAGCAATAGTTCATTCGAGACGGGTGGAGCGGGCACTCAGCCGAACGATGTTCGGTCGATTCCACTGGACCGGATCGACCACATCCTGCTCGACGAGCTCCGTCGCGACGCTCGCACACCCAACAACGCACTCGCCGCTGCGGCCGGTATTGCACCGTCGACCGCACTGGCGCGGGTTCGCGGGCTCGTCGAGCGCGGCGTCATCCGCGGCTTCCACGCCGAGATCGATCCCGAGGCACTCGGCCAGGGCATCCAGGCCATGATCTCGGTTCGGCTGCAAGCAGATGCTCGACGACGCATCAGCGAATTCGGATCGAAGATCGCCTCACGGAAGGAGACGCTGAACATCTACTTCATTGCCGGTGCGGACGACTTCCTGGTGCATGTGGCGACCGTCGACACCGCCACGCTTCGTGATTTCGTCGTCGAGAATCTCAGCGCCGACCCCGCTGTGGCCGCCACCGAGACCATCCTGATCTTCGAGCACATCCGACCGCGAAACACACACGCGGACAAGTGAGTTCGATCAGGGTGCAGCAGGAGCGACCGGTGGGAACACCGGCAACGTGAAGTCCGGGAAACCCGGGATCAGAGGAGGCGGCTGCTGCGTCGTCGGAGGAACGCTCTCGACGGGCGGCGGAGCAGGCTCGGCCGTCGTCGTGGTCGGCTCCGGCGTCCACGGCTCCTGGTAGACCTCGGTCTCCGGCGGCACCGTGGTCGGTTCGACGGAAGTGGTGGGTGCCGGCGCGGGCGGCGGCAGGACAGGAGCGGGTGTCACCGACGTGGGCGGTGCCGTGGTGGTGACAGCAGGAGCTTGGGTCTGACTGCGACTGACCGAGGTGTCGACCACCTGCGGTGTGTTCTGCTGGGTGAGCATGAACGCCGAGACGCCCACCACCAGCGCGAGACCGAGCGCGAGAACGCCTCCGGTGCGGAGCTTGCGCCGAGCCCGGGTGCGATCGTCCTCGCCGTCGTCGTCGTCGTAATCGGCGTCGAGCCAGTAGACGTTCTTCAGCTGGAACGGAACCGGCTTGCCGTCGTCTTCTGCCTCGGTCCGGGCAGCAGAGCCCTCGGCAGACGGATCCCCCGTGTTCGCGCTCACCGCAACGACCTCCCCGTCGACCCGCGCCCCCTGCACGTGGTCGTCGAGAACATCTTCCACTACCGGTGACGTGTCCGGAACCGAATCGACTGCAACGGATTCGGCGGAGTCGGTGAATCTGGAGGATGCGAACCCTGCCGCCGTACCGGCGGGCTCGACCGGCATCTCGGAAACCGTGTCCCGAGAATGCGAGCCCTCGGTGAGCGGTGCCTCGACCTGCGCCGCCGCGATCCAGGGCCGGGCGGGGACAGGACGCGCTGCCGCGGGAGCCGGAACCGGTCGGACCGGCGCGGGTAGCGGAGGCGGCACCGGAGCCGACACCGGCTCCGAGCGCACCCGCGATGCGGGTTCGGCTGCGATCGACGCTGTGGACTCCACCGGCCGGACGGCGTCCGGTACGCGTCGCGTCACGGTGCGTGTGCGCGAATGCGGCCGAGCGGACAGTGCCGCTCCACGTGCCGCGACGGTCTCGGGCTCCGTCGGCACGATCGACGGCAGTTCGAGCAGCGGTCCGACGCGCTTCTGCACGATCGGCATGCGGGCACCGCCGCCGATCAGTACGACGGCGTCGATGGGAACGTTGGCCCCGATCATCACCTCGCGCGCGAACTCGACGGCCTCGTCGAGCAGGTCGGTGATCAGCAGCTCGAAGTTCTCACGCGAGAGCAGGATCATGCCGCTCGCATCCGGCAGACACACGGCGTCCTGAGTGGACAGGCGTTCCTTGGCAATTCGGCAGCGCTTCTCGAACAGCGCCATGTCGGAGTCGGTCGACTGCTTGCCGAGGCGTTGGAGCTGATTGTTGCGCACGTAGGCGTCGAACAGATCCCCGCTGTACTCACCGGATCGCTGCGAGGCGATGACGGTGCGCTGCACCAAGTCCACGACGCTGACGGTCAGTCCGGAACTTCCGAGGTCGAACAGGGCGACGGAGCTGCAGTTGCGCGCTTCGCCCGTTGCTGCCAGGTATTCGACGACAGCTTCCACCTCGTGGACCAGGTGGTAGTTGTGCAGGTGCGCCCCGGCGAGGGCAGCATGCAGCGCGTCGGCCTGGCGGGGGTCGCGGTACGCGACGCCGGTGGAGAGTTCGGGCTCGGTTTCGGCTGCAGCACCGATCGATTCGGCGGCCAGATGCGGAAGGTCTCCGCCGACGCTGTCGATGAGTTCGTTGCGGAAGAACAGAGGCCGGTCGATGTCGGTGACCAGGCCGGAAGGGTCGGCGACGGGTGCCCCGAACTGCTCGGCTCGGGGCTGCGCCGTGCGCACGGCCCGGGTCCCCATGGACACCCCAAGCAGCACAGTCACGGTCTTCGGCCTCACTTCGATCGGCAGTTGTCTTCGGACGCGAAACAGCTCGTCCAGAGCGCCAGGCTACCGCTTCGGCCGAATCGGCGGGGCGCGCGCCCCGGAGGCGGGCGCACCCGGACGTGACGAAACCCGTCTCGCTCCCCCTAGGGCCGGCACGAACCGAACCCGCGGTCTATTCCGGCAGCTCCGCATCGACAGCCGGTAGGTACAACTCGCCGTCGTAGGTGAACACCCGCTCGTACAGGTCCGCGTCGGACAGTCGGGCCGGCCCCAGGACGGGCAACTCGGCGGGACCGGGAGCGGCCCCGTCGGCCGGACCGGCGGCGGCGGAGAGCTGCGCGGCGAACGTGGAATCCACGGGAACCTGCTGCTCGATCAGAGGAGTGGGCGGCGGCGTGTTTCCCCTGGTGAACACCAGTCCCACCACCGCAACGATCAACAGGCTCACGGCGACGAGCACGGACGCATCACGCACCGACCAGGTGCGTGAGCCGCGGCGAACCGGCTCGGCGACGACACCGGGCTCGGGTGAGGGTTCGAGAACCGCGGGTTCGAGTACCTCGGGCTGCAGGAGTGCAGGTTCGTCGAGGTCGACGGCTGCCGGGTCCGTATCGAAGGTGGTCGACGGGATCGTCAGATCCTCGGTCGCGAGCTGGTCGACGGTCAGGCCGTCGACCATCCACTCCTCGACGGTGTCGAGGCCGGTCGTCTCCGGTGCATCGAGTGTGTCGGGTGCATCGAGCGTGTCGGGTGCGGCGAGCACCTCGGGCGCATCGAGCAGTTCCGACGCATCGTCCGGGACAGTGATGATTCCCACATCGGCGTCGAGGGGGGCTTCGACGGGTCTTTCGTCGAGTGCCGCCCCCTTGGCGACGGCCATCGCAGGCGCGTCGGGCACGTGGACGGGGACGTTCCACTTGTCTTCGATGATGGTGCGCACCGCGGGAATGCCTGCACCGCCGCCGATCAGCAGTACTGCGTCGGGGGCCTGCTTGGAGGCCCAGTCCAATGCATCGGAGACGAGCGGGGTGATCTCTCGCTCGAATTCTTTACGGCTGAGCAACATCGGACCGCGGTTGGGTGCCCGGACGCCAACCGACGAGCTGACCAGCTCTTTGAGCTCGCGGAAGAAGGCCTGATATTCCTGATCGCCCTCGGGTCCGACCGGAGCAGGCAGGATGCCCTTGGCCATCACGATGCCTCGAACCACTTCGTCGAAGCGGTCGCCACTGATGTCGACGGTGCGTGCGGTCCACTCGACGTACTCGCCCGCGACATCGAGTGCGGTTGCCGAGAGCCCCTTCTTGCCCAGGTCGACGACCAGCACGTAGTCCTTGTCGGCCAGTTCCGGAACGGTCCGGGCGTAGGCGAGCAAGGCGCGGGACTCCTCGACCATGCGGGCTTTCGGAACAGTGCCGTCGCCGAGGGTCTCCAGCAGCGCCGTCACCGCTGCGGTGTCCCATCCGGCCAGCACGATGTCTTCGAACGGCCCGAGGTCGACGAGCTTGCCTGGCAGCAGGTCGTGTGCGCCCTCGGCATCGATGGAGTCCTCGACGCGGCGGCCGTCGGCGATGTACGCGATGCGCACGGCACCAGTACCCACTGACACCCCGCAGACTCCACCCATCGACCAGACAGTCCTTCACAGATTGTGTTTCGACGCCCGATCCGGCGCCCGTACGAGCCCCCGCTCCACTCGAAGTGTACGGCGGTCAAGAAGCCCGATGCGGGCATCCCGGTAACGCTACTAAACAATCTACGATATTGTTTGGAGGGGTCTGGGGAGACTTTGGGTCGAAAAGGCGCACAGCCAGCCGACCCTGAGTCGACGACGAGGCCGTCCGGTCTCGTGGTTAACGCGATCGGTGGAGGTTTCGATGCAGACGCTCAATGCTCACGACGTGGTTCGAGTGCGAACCGTGCTGGAGAAATTCGGAAAGCTTCCGGTTCCCGTGGAGGGCATCGACGAGGCCGCCGATCTCTACGACAGCGGTCTCACCTCGCACGCCAGCGTCAACGTCATGATCGCGCTCGAGGACGAATTCGACGTCGAGTTCCCCGACACCATGCTGCAGAAGTCGACGTTCGGCAGCATCAGCGCGATCGCCGCGGCCATCGCCCAGCTGACGGACTGAGGCCATGACCACCGTCTACGAGAGCTCGATCGACCAGTCGATCACCGACGTGCTGGCCGTACTGCGGACCTATGCCGACGAGGTCGACCGCGATGCCCGTTTTCCCACCGAATCGGTGGATGCGCTGCGCGACGCCGGCCTGCTCGGGGTCGGAATTCCGCGGGAGTTCGGCGGAGGCGGGGCAACACTGACCGACATCGCCCGGATCTCGCGCGCCCTCGGTGCCGAGTGCGCATCGACGGCGATGATCTTCGTGATGCACCAGTCGCAGGTGCTCAGCATCGTCCGCCACGGCAAGTCCGACGCCATGGCAGACCTGCAGCGTCGCATTGTGACCGATCGCATACTGGTCGCGTCGGCCACCACCGAGATCAACATCGGTGGCGACGTACGTTCGAGCAGCTGTGCGGTGGAGTACGACGGTGAGCAGATCACGCTCAGCAAGAACGCACCGGTCATCTCGTACGGCGAGTACGCACAGATCGTGTTGGCGACGGCGCGGCGCAGCGTCGACAGCCCGCCGAGCGATCAGGTGCTCGTGGTGTGCGAGAAGCCCGACGTGACGCTCGTCAAGACCGGCACCTGGGACACCCTCGGCTTCCGTGGCACCTGCAGCCCCGGCTTCATGCTGGACGCACGCACCACGACGTCGAACATCCTGGGCGACAACTACGGCGATATCTCCGCTCAGACCATGCTTCCGGTTGCGCACGTGCTGTGGGGATCGGCGTGGCTCGGCATCGCCGACGCGGCGGTCACCAAGG
Source organism: Rhodococcus sp. 15-2388-1-1a (assembly GCF_002259145.1). Classification (NCBI taxonomy): domain Bacteria; kingdom Bacillati; phylum Actinomycetota; class Actinomycetes; order Mycobacteriales; family Nocardiaceae; genus Rhodococcus; species Rhodococcus sp. 15-2388-1-1a. The sequence continues at coordinate 94,196 of NZ_NPFP01000003.1, forward strand.
CCCGCAAGTCGGTGCAGAAGGCCGCACGCAAGACTCCGGGAACGCCGCCGCCGAGCGCGCTTCGTCTCGCGGAGCTGATGGTGGTGCACGAGCAGTTGGTGGACACGGTGTTCGGTGCCGCAGCCAAGTTCGAGGCCGTCGCCGACAGTCCGGCCGAGCTCGGAGCCATCGGCTTCGCGCTCAAGATCAACAACGTCAAGGTCACCGCGTCGACGCTCGTCATCGACATCGTCGGCAAGGCACTGCAGATCTGCGGCATCTCCGGGTACCGACAGGACGGCGAGATGAGCATCGGCCGTCATCTTCGGGACGCGCACGGGTCCGCGATCATGGTCAGCAACGAACGCATCCTGGGGCACAACGCCCAGCTCTCCCTCGTCTACAAGGGAAAATAATGACCACCACACACTCCGCACCGGAGACAGACATCAGCGAACTCGACTCCGCCCGAGCGTCTTTTCGCGCCGAGCTGATCGACGCCGGCTTGCTGGTACCCAGCTCGATCCCCGGTTTGTACGGGCGCAGTGGCGAATTCGAGGACATCATCGAGTTCGTCGACGCCCGCGTCACCGAGGCCGGGGTCGCCGAGCACGGCCGTCAGGCCACGCGGTTCCGATTCGCTCCGGTCTTCCCCCGGGAAGCGTTCGAGCGCACCGACTACATCGCGTCGTTCCCCAACCTCACCGGTGCCATCAACACGTTCGAGGGCGACAACAAGGAACATGCAGCGTTGTTGGCGGAGAGGTCCGACGGAAAGGACTGGGATCACTTTCTGCATTCGGCGGGCACCATGCTGGTCTCGGCCGCCTGCCATCCGTCGTACTCGATGCTCACCGGCACGCTGCCCGAAGAGGGCACGCTGATGGACATCTACGGCTACTGCTTCCGGCACGAGCCCGCGGTGGATCCGGCTCGGATGCAAGCATTTCGGATGCACGAGTTCGTTCGAGTCGGCACCCCCGACGAGGCGGTCGCACACCGCGAACGCTGGGTACCGCGCGGCCTCCAGGTACTGGCAGATCTGGGACTGGAAGCCGAGGCGGTCATCGCCAACGACCCCTTCTTCGGTCGCGCCGGACGCATGCTCGCGGCGAACCAGCGCAACGAGAACCTCAAGACCGAGCTGGTCGTCAAGCTCTACGGAGATCTCGACGAGGGCACCGCGGTCGTCTCGTGCAACTGCCACCGTGATCACTTCGGGCACACCTTCGGCATCGAGACCGCCGACGGCGAACCCGCCCACAGCGCATGCGTCGGTTTCGGCATGGAACGCATCGCACTGGCGATGCTCCGCACCCACGGACTCGATCGATCGGGCTGGCCTGCCGCACTGCGCAACTGACCGACACCGCTCCACCCGTGTACGTACACGAAGGACTCATTGAAGTGAACTTCTCCCGCACCGCGCCCCGGCGCATCGGCTCAGTTCCCGCCGAGTCCTCTTCGCGTACGGCAGGCGGCAAGTACCCGATGTGGTTCGGCCCGTCCGACTCACCGCTGTTCGGCACCGTCCACGTGCCGTCCGGCGGTCGGGCACGCGGCGGGGTCGTTCTGTGCCCGCCACTCGGCAAGGAGCAGGTCGACTCGTATCGCGGCATGACCCTGCTGGCGCAGAAGCTCTGTGCGCAGGGACTTCTGGTGCTGCGGTTCGACTACCGCGGTACCGGCGATTCGTGGGGCGATCAGGATCAGCCCGGCGCGGTCGCACACTGGCAGCGGAGCATCGTCGAGGCCGTCGACTACGTTCGCGGTTGCGGGGTGACCGAGGTCGGCCTCGTCGGTTTGCGCGTCGGTGCCTTGTTGGCGTGTTCGGTCGCCGCCGAGTGCGGGCCGCTCACCGCGATGACGCTGTGGGATCCGGTCGTCAAAGGACGGTCGTATCTGCACGAGCAGCGCGCACTGTATTCGGTGAGCGTGACCACCGACTCCGACGCAGATCCCAGGGTGTCGATCATCGGCGCTGTGCTGCATCCGGATTCGGCCGCGGACTTCTCCGCGCTCGACGCCGCGAAGACGCAGACTGATGCGCCGGTGCTGGTCGCCACCCGCGCCGAGCGAGGCGATACCAAGCCGGTACGCAAGCTCGTCGAGGCTCTCTCGGCTCAGGAGCACACGCTGACCGCGCACGACGACTTTCTCGAGCCGAGCGATTTCGAGGTCATCATCCCGACGTCCGACATCGCGCACCTCGCGACGTGGACGGCGTCCAAGTTCCCGGCGGTACCCGCCGCCGAGCTCGAGGTGAAGCGTCGGTCGCGGTTCGTGGTCGACGGAATTCACGAGAACATCGAATACCTGGGCGACCAACAGCTTTTCGCGATTCGGTCCACCTCGGATCGATGCCGGGCCGGTGGACCGACCGTGGTGCTGTACCCCACCGCCAACGAGCACCGCGTCGGTCCGGTGCGCATGTGGGTGGAACTGGCCCGGCTCCTGCCTCGATTCGGGGTCTCCACGGTGCGTTTCGATCGACGCGGCACCGGCGAGAGCGGCAGCGTCTGCGACGGGGAGTTGACCCGGCTCTACAGCGACGAGGGCAACGAGGACGCTCTCACCGCCGTCCGACAGTCCGGCACCACCCCGGACAACGTCCTGGTGGCCGGAATGTGCTCCGGCTCATGGTATTCCAGCTTCGCCGCCCGGGAACTGGGGGTTCGTTCCGCGGTCTTGCTCAACACCCTCGACTGGACCACTCGTCGTCTCGAATTCGTCAAACGCTCGTCGATGCACACCGAGGAGACGGGACTGCGGGCTCGCGCACTCGATCGCCTGCATCACTGGGGGGTGGCGACCAAGAATGCACTGCAGCCGCGGATTCCGTATGCCCTGTGGATCTGGCTCGGGCGACGCGGACTGATCCAGGTTCCCGAGATCTCGCTGCGCATTCTCAGCGACCGTCAGGTGCAGACGCGAGTTCTGCTCTCCCCCAGCGACACCGCCTGGTTCGAGACCAACCGGGGCCCGGAGGGAATGCGCCGGCTCCAGCGCCGATCGTCCGTACCCACCGTCACCTCCTTCGAGTCCGGTGATCACTCGCTCTACGGTCGCGATCTGCGAGAGAACGTGCGCGCCGAACTTCTCGCGGCCACTGCTGCTGCCTTCGACATCGAGATCGCCGCACCGTCGCCTCCCGTGCCGGTGGGGAAGGTTCGATTGTGAAGCACCGCGCTCCCAGGATCCTGCCGCCCAAGCACGAACAGCTCGAACAGCTTCGGTGGTATCCGGTCGAACCGGCTCGGTTCGACCTGGGTCTGATGAACAGCCCGACGATGCCGGTGCAGACCGTGCCTCGGCACGATGCCGTGCACTCGGTCGACGTATCTCCGGTCGCCGAGGAGTCCACCCGGCACCCGGCACCCGAGACGGGGCCGGGATCGAAGGCGTCCGATCGCAACCTTGCGCTCAATTCGATGGCCCTGATGCTCTCGACGGCCATCACCGGCGCACTCGGCCTACTGTTCTGGGCTGCGGCCGGCCGGCTCTATCCCGTGGCGGAGGTGGGCAGCGCGTCGGCGGTCATCACCTCCGCGGTGATGCTCTCGACGCTGTCCAATCTGAGCCTCGGTTCGATGTACGAGCGGTTCCTGCCGATCTCGGGCCGGTTGGCCAAGACGTTCATCGTGCGCGGCTACCTCACCGTCACCGCGTTCGCGTTCGTGCTCGGCGGCGGCTTCCTGCTGGTTGCGCCGGTGGACGAGATGTTCACCAACACCGCGGAGATCGTCTCGTTCCCGTTCTTCGTCGCCGTGCTCGCGGTGTTCGCGCTGCAGGATCAGACGTCGTCCGGCCTGGGCGTCGCTCGCTGGGCGGCTGCCAAGAACGTCTTCCACGCCGTCTTCAAGTTCGTCATGCTGTTGGCGCTCTTCGCAACCGAGCGCAGTACCTCGATCATCTCTGCCTGGGCGGTCCCGGCGATCGTGGCGTCGATCTTCGTCCTGCGCGCGATCATGAAGAACGTCCGCACCGAACAGCGGTACGCCGGCAAGCCGGATCTGCCGCCCCGGCGTGAGATGTGGGCCTACTTCGGCTCCGCATACGGCATCACCGCGCTGGGATCGCTCGCTCCGCTGCTGGTGCCGATGATCGTCGTCGCCACCCTCGGCGCCGAGCAGAACGCCTACTTCTCGCTCACCTGGTCGATCGTCAGCGCTCTGTACATTCTGATCAGCGTGTTGATCGGACCGTACGTGGCCGAGGTCGCCGCCCACCCCGAACAGTTCCACCGCCTGACCAAGCGGTTCATGACCCTGGTGTGCATCGTCGCGGTGGGTGGGTCGATCTTCCTGGCCTTCTTCGCACCGTTCGGTCTGGGGTTGATCGGCCAGGGCTACCGCGACCAGGGCACCATCATCGTGCAGCTGGCCGCGCTGACCATCCCGCTCTCGGTCGTCGGTTCCCTCTACGACGGTTTGGCGCGGGTCCGCCGACGCATGCGATTGGCCGTGATCGTGCAGGTCGTGGCCACCTCGATCATCATCGGCGGATCGATCGGCCTGTCGTCGTCGATGGGCATCGCGGCCGTCGGCTGGGCGTACCTCGCCGCAGAGGCGTTCGGTGCCGTCGTGCTGATCGTGCCGCTCGTGCGCTGGATCCGCGAGCTGTCCGCAGGCAGCTCCGGCGAGTCCGGTGACGACCAGGGCCCGTCGGGCTCCCCCGGACCCCGCGGGCCCATCGACGACAGCGACGCCCGTGCACCTCGATCGCGTCATCGAGAGCCTCGCCACGGCGAGCCCCGACACGCCGAACCTCGACACCGTGAACCGCCTCGCCGCGAGCCACAGGACGGTCCGCCGCCCCTCGACGAATCGTCACCGCGTCGCATCCCTGTCCACGCCCAGCACAGGACGGCACCATGACTCAGACATATCGCGCCAGTTCGTTGGACATGCTGCGGTCCGATTCGCGCATCGTGACCGTGCTGGGACCCGCCGACTTCGGCGATCTTGCACGAGTGCAGAGCCGGGTACTGGCCCTGGCCTCGATCGGTCCTGCGACGCGGCTGGGTCTGCGCGCCGACCAATCTTCGGCGCGCTGGGTCTACGAGCCGGAGCGGGTACTCGAGCACATCGCCGAGGGACCCGCCGTCGGTCACGAGCAGTTGGCCAAGGAACTCACCGTGTTCTCGCACGCGTCCGTGCCCGAAATTCCTCTTCGACTTCGTCTGGCGGGTCGCTACCTGTTCCTCGATCTCAATCACGGTCTCGGCGACGCTCTGTTGCCGGTCGATCTGTTCGCGTACCTGGCCGACGCACGCCCCGACGCACCGCTTCCGACGTGGGCAGACAGTGCCGTCGACGGCCATCCACTTCGAAAAGCACTGCTGCGGTGGGTCGTTCGAAATCCCAGGAACGTCGTCGACACGCTCTACGACCGCGTACGTCCCGGCTCGAAGCGCGAATCCACGGTCATGGCCGCCGCACCCGACACCGCATCGCCGACGGCTTTTCGGCCGTGGGCACCGTCCGCTGCGGTGGCCACCGTGGTGACGCCGTCGGGTACCACCGATGCGATCCGGCAGTGGCGAGAATCCCACCTGCCCGGCGCGAGTGTCAGCGCGGTGATGTGCGCGGCCGTGGCCGCGGCGTTCGCGCGCACATCGTTCTCGCTCGATCGTTCCGCAGCTTTTCTCTTCGACTGCCGCCGCTACCTACCGCCGTCGGCGGTCGTGCTCGGTAACTTCGCTGCCGGGATCCGGTTCTCGGACATCGATCCCACCTCGGCCGGGGAGGTGCACGGGGCACTGTCCGGTGCCATCGCCAAGGGCCGTCCGATCGCATCCGCGACGATCAGCACCATCAAGTACAAGCGCGAACACAAGGCCGTCTCCGGGGTGTTCGGCGACCGCGTCCCGGTGGATCCGAAGGTCCAGCTCATGTACTCCGATCTCGGTAGAGTCAGGCAGTTGGAGCAGATCTCCTGGGTTGCCGAGCCCGCCGACCGCGCCTTCTTCGTGATCGCCGATCCGGGCCAACCGGAGTCGGTGATGATCACGATGGAGACCATCGATTCGGTCGTCTTCGTCTCGGCGTCGTTCCACGACAATGTTTTCGACAGCCACACCGTGCAATCCGCACTCGATCTCGTAGCAGCGAACCCCCTCGCATTGCTGGCCCCTCAGGAGAAGACTGCATGACCACCGAAGCGAAGCGCCCCACGAAACCCGAAGCGAACCGGCCATCGTCGAGCACGCAGGCACCGGTGCGATCGGGCTTCGTCGCCCATGTCGCTCGTTGGGCAGGGTTGTCGGTGGTGCAGTTCGTCCTCGTCGAGTACATCGTCTCGGCCACGTGGCGCGGGCTCTACAGCTACCGAAACAACTACATCAGCGAACTCGGAATCCCGTTCTGCGGTCCCACCGGCAACTGGCCGTGCAGCCAGCTCTACGTCCTGCTCAACGCCTCGATGGTGTTGTTCGGTGTGGCGATCGCGGCAGTGGGCGCATCCTGGTACATCGTCCGCCGGATCGACGGTAGAGCCGCGTCGTTCTTCCTCGTCGCAGGCGTGGGTGCCATCACCGCAGGCGTCGTCAACCAGGGCGTGAACTACCCGATCCATTCGTTCGGTGCCACCGCGTTCTTCGTCTTCGGAAACTTCGGCCTCGTCATCGCCGGCGGGCATCGGAGTCTGCGACGCAGCATTCGCACCGTCGTGACCGCACTCGGTGCCGTCGGTCTGGCCGGATACTTCGCCTACATGAGCGGGCACGAATTCGGCCTCGGCATCGGCACCATGGAACGCATCGCCACCTATGCCCTTCTCGTGGGCATAGTCGTGCTGTCGGTCTCGCAGTTCAACGCGACGCGAGTACCGAAGAACGTCGACGAGACCGCGTGAGTCGTCACGCCGCATCGAGCCGAGAGTCCGGAGCGGGGACCGTCGAGGTTTCGCGGCTACCCGGAACCGGGCTCATCGTCGAGCCTCCACGACGGCGCTGGCCGTCCGTTCTGGCGTTCCTCATCGTCCTGGGATTGGTTGTGACCGGCACCGTGTACGGGATGACGCACCGCTCCGATCCCGGCGGCACTGCGCAGGGCACAGTCGACGCCACCTCCACGACGTCGGCGTCCAACACTGCAGCCACCAAGCCCGGATTCACCGTCTACGACGACTTCTCGGGGACGGCGGGCGATGCGGTGGCGGACGACCGGTGGAGTCACGATGTCGGACAGACCGGTTGGGGCAACAACGAGAAGCAGGACTACACCGATTCGACCGAGAACTCGTCTCTCGACGGCGACGGCAACATGGTCATCAAGGCCATGCGCAACGGTGATGGGTACACCTCGGCCCGAGTGACCACCAAGGACAAGTTCGAGTTCACCTACGGCCGCATCGAAGCTCGGATCAAGATGCCCGCCGGAGCAGGCCTGCATCCGGCGTTCTGGATGCTCGGTACCGACCTGGACTCCGTCGGCTGGCCGCTCTCGGGCGAGATCGACGTCATGGAGACGCTGAACCAGGCCGATCAGTACCACACCGGAATCCATGCCCCCCAACCCGATTCGTTGACGAGTCAGAAGGTCGACGCGGGCGGAATCCCGCCGGAGCCGCTGTCCGAGAACTTCCACACCTACTGGGTCGAGCGTTCACCGGGTCGCGTGACCACCGGTATCGACGGCACCACCTTGGCCACCGTCACTCCTGACGACCTGATCGGCGGCGACGACTACTGGGTCTTCGACAAGCCGTTCTTCCTGCTGTTCAACGTCGCCGTCGCCGGCGACTGGCCCGGTCCAACCGACAACTCCACGCCGTTCCCGGCGACCATGACGGTCGACTGGGTGCGGTATCGCGCCGACTGAGACTCCGCTCCACCTGCCCGTACGTGTCACCCCGAAAGGACCCTCCCCGTGTTACCTCCCGCGCTCCCCAGACTCCAGTCTCCCGAATGGGACGGTGCCGTGTGGATCGGTGACATCGACCTGGAGCAGGATCTGCCGGAGTCTCTCGCCCTCGACGATTCCGACGGTTACCGCCGCGCCCGGCTGTTGATCCGACGCGGACTGGACCCACTGGGCTTCGTCGAACTCGATGTCGTCGACGGCGCGATCGCGGCGGAAGACGCGCGACGGGCGGCCATGTCGCTCGCCCAGGTTCCGATGCCCGACGCTCTGCCCGACCCCGATCGGGCGCTGCCGCCGATCACCGTGGTGATCTGTACTCGCGACCGAGTCGACCATCTGAAGGGTGCGCTCGCGTCGGTGTCCGCTCTGGACTACCCCGACTTCGAGGTGGTCGTCGTCGACAATGCATCCCCGACCGATGCCACACAGCAGTACGTTCGCGGGCTGGGCGACCCCCGTGTTCGTGTCGTGTCCGAGCCGACGGCAGGTCTGTCCAGGGCCAGGAACACGGGGTTGCGGGCGGCCCGACACGACATCGTCGCCTTCACCGACGACGACGTCGCCGTCGACGCGAGGTGGTTGCGCAGCATCGCGCGCGGCTTCGGGCGGGCCGATCGGGTCACGTGTGTGTCCGGCATCGTGCCGAGTGGGGAGATCAGAACTCAGGCGCAGGCGTATTTCGATCGTCGTGTCGGGTGGGCGAGTTCGGTGACGCCTCGGGTCTACGACCTGAAGAACCCCCCGGCCGACGTGCCGCTGTTTCCGTTCCAGGTCGGGATGTACGGAACCGGAGCCAATTTTGCGGTCGACCGCGGCCGGATGTTCGATCTGGGAGGATTCGACGAGGCACTGGGAGTGGGATCCCCGACCAACGGCGGTGAGGACCTCGACATGTTCTTCCGGGTCTTGATGGCCGGCGACAAGCTCGTGTACGAACCTGCGGCCATCGTGTGGCACCGTCACCGCGCCGATTCCGAGGCGTTGGCGGTGCAGGCGCGCGGGTACGGGCTCGGGCTCGGTGCGTGGCTGTACACGGTCGCCACCGACCGCAGATCGGCGACGCTGGCCGCCACGGTGGCCGTCCGCCGACTCGGCAGCGCAGTTCGGTTGTCGGCCAAGATGAGCAAGGTCGCCTCCCCTCCCGACGATCTCGCTGCCGACCTGCCCGACGGCATCGGCCGGATGGAACTGCTGTCCATCGCCAAGGGCCCCGCGGCCATCCGGCGCAGCAGACGCGAAGGGCGCGAGCGCACTCCTCTGGCGGGGGTGAGCCGTGAACCTGTCCTCGACTGATTCCGGATACCGATCCATCGCGGATCTGCGGCACAAGCTGTTCGTCCCGTCCGACTGGACCGTCGACTGGCCCGTCGGCACCACCGACTCCGCTGCAGGCACTCGGCGGCGTGCGGGTAGCCGATTGCGCTACTCCGACATCAGCGTTCTCGCCGCCCTGTCCGGTCTGGCCTCGATGATCGCGCTGCCGACGCTGGTTCGCGTCGTGCTTCTGACGGTCCTGTTGTTCTTCGGACCCGGTGCCGCGATCCTGTCGTGGGTGCGTATCCCGCGCACCGCGGTTCCTGCGGCCCTGCCGATCCTGAGCATCTCGGTGGTGACACTGATGGTGTCGGTGGCGATGTGGGGATACCGCTGGTCGCCCCGGATGTGGACGTTGTGGCTGTGTCTGGCCCTGATCGGCTCGTCGGTGTTGTGGTACCGCAAGCACGGCCGTCCCGACCTGCCGGTGTGGCTCTCGCGGGCCCGTGAGGTCGTCTCACCGTCGTCGCGAACGTCCGCCCTCGCCTCCGTGAAATTCGTCCTGACCGACCGCGAGACGTTGCGACGCAACGTTGCCGGCCTGATTCTGGCGCTGGCGTTCTTTCTGTGGCTGCCACTGTTGCCGGGTCTCGAGCGCGCGACGTACTCGCAGTTCGGACTGTTGACCGCCGGAACCGGCCCGGGACTGGTGCTGTGCATGGTTCTGATCATGGCGGCGTTCCTGATCGCGTTGCGACGTCATCAGCTGCGCACCATGCTGGTCGCCATCGGGCTGGCCATCGCGGTACAGCGATTCACCGTCACCCTCGTCACCTCCGCTCCGATCTACGACTGGACGTACAAGCACGTCGCCGTCACCGAGTTCGTGCTCGATCTGAACCGGCTGGCTCCGAGCGGCGTCGACATCTACAGCGAGTGGCCCAGTTTCTTCCTCGTCTCGGCCTGGTTCCAACACGTCACCGGATACGACACGCTGTCTCTGGCGCACGTGTTCGCGCCGATGATCCACGTGGTGCTCGCGGCAGCCGTGTACGGACTGGCGCGGGTCATGAAGTTCGACAAACGCGCAGCGATCACGGCGGCGATGCTCGCCGAGGTCATCAACTGGGTCGGCCAGGACTACTACTCACCGCAGGCCTGGGCCCTACTGCTCGCCGTGGGCTTCCTGGCGCTGTTGATGTCCTCGTCGCTCACCCGAGCCGCGGCGTTCCTGTCGATCGTTCCGTTCGCGGCCCTGGTCCCCACGCACCAGCTGACGCCGTACTGGCTGATGGCCGTCGCCGGCGTACTGCTGGTGACGCGACGAGCCAAGCCGTGGTGGTTGATGATTCCGCTCGGCATCATCTTGCTGGGATACCTGTATCCGCGACTGCCGATCGTGGCGCCGTACGGACTTTTCCAGGGGTTCGACCCCGTGCAGAACGCCGCGAGCAACGTCGAGGCGGAGGGCGTGCTCGGCAAACAAATCACGTCACTGGTCTGCCGCGCACTGTCCGGCGGGGTGTTCGTGTTGGCGTTCGCCTCGGCGATCTACGCCTGGCGCACCAAGAAGACGTTCTGGGCACCGATGGTGATGGCGTTCGGGTCGATCATGCTGCTCGCAGGGCAGAGCTACGGCGGCGAGGCGATCTTCCGGGTGTATCTCTACGCGATCCCCGGCTGCGTACTGCTGATCACGCCGATGTTCCTCGCACTGTTCGATCGCACACCGTCCCAGGATCGCCCGTCCCGAGCCCGCAGGCTCACCGCACGGACATCGGTTGCGGTCGCCACGGCCGGGGCCCTCGGCTCCGCCGTGCTGGGCCTGCAGAGCTACTTCGGCCTGTGGCCGATCGTGCTCGAACATCGCGAACAGATCGACGACGCCCGAGCGGTGGCCGCGGCGTCGCCGTCCGGCACCTCGATCACGATGCTGTACTCCTCGGGCTACCCGGCCCGGTCGACGTCGGATTACGGACGGCTGACCGAGGCGAACGAGTACTGGGACGTACCGCTCTACGCGCTGGGCCCCGAGTACATGGAGGGCTTCCCGACGCCCGAGAAGCTGGGCCAGATCGACTACAACGCGTCGATCAGCGACACACCCACCTACATGGTCCTCACCCGTCAGTCACTCGAGGCGATGCAGTACTACGGGTTCGTCGCCGACGATGCGGTCGCTCGTTTCCGCCAGTGGCTCGCGACAAATTCGGCGTGGTCGGTGCGGTATCAGGACGTCAATACGATCGTCTACCAATACCGATCTCGTTGATTCGCGTCACAAACTATGACGTGTATCTCCAAACAATCTCCCAGTTGGTTTGTTTGCAGCTTGACAAACTCGTAGCTTCTTTTAAGCTTGCTTTCAGTCAAAGGAAACAGGTTCTTGCGCTTCAGAACGATCGCGAGGCACTGTCTGTGGATGCGGCGGGGGTCGATTCACGGAGCTCGGAGACATCTGCCCATCGCACTCGACCCATGTGGAATGGATATGTTGAATCGTCAGAATCCCCGCGTCAGTGTCGTCATCCCGACGCTCAACGAGGCCGCGAACCTTCGTCACGTCCTCCCCCTGCTCTCACACGACTACGAGCTCGTGCTGGTCGATGGTGGATCCGTCGATGGCACCATCGACGCCGCTCGCGAGATCCGCGGTGACATTCGCATCATCAAGCAGACCCGCAAGGGCAAGGGCAACGCGCTCGCCTGCGGCTTCGAGGCCGCTACCGGCGACATCATCGTCATGTTCGACGCCGATGGCTCAGCCGATGCTGCCGAGATCCCGCGCTTCGTCGACGCCTTGATCGCCGGTGCCGACTTCGCCAAGGGCAGCCGGTTCTGCGAAGGCGGCGGAAGCCACGACATCACGCCGCTGCGCCGCGCAGGCAACGGTGGACTGCACCTCGTGGCCAACACGCTCTTCGGAACTCGCTTCTCGGATCTCTGCTACGGCTACAACGCCTTCTGGCGCGATCTGGTGCCGGTCCTCGACCTGCCCGTCGTCGATCAGCCGGGTGCCGAGGGCATGATGCTCTGGGGCGACGGTTTCGAGATCGAGACCATCATCAACTGCCGCTTCGCCGAGGCGTCCGTGCGCATCGAAGAGGTGCCGAGCGTCGAGTTGGCTCGCATCTACGGTCAGAGCAACCTGCGGACCTTCTCCGACGGCTTCCGGGTGCTGCGCACTCTGATGACCGAACGCATGCGTGCCCGCAGGATCAAGCGCAAGTCCATCGCTCGCCCGTTGCGGGAGTCGATCGACGCCCGTACCGACATGGACCTCGAGTTCGAGGCTCTGGAGTCGTACAACGAGGTTCTCGAACTTCGCGAGAAGACGGCGTGAGTCTGCCGACTTCCTCGGTAGTCATCTGCGCATACACGTTGGCTCGATGGTCCGAACTCCGGACCGCCGTGACGGCCGTCCTCGACCAGGATGTGCCTGCCGACGAACTGATCATCGTCATCGATCACAACGCGCAACTGGCGGAACGGGCACACGACGAGTTCTCGCCGCTGCACCGGACCGTGAACGTGGTGGAGAACAACCACCCTCGCGGCCTCTCCGGAGCGCGCAACACCTCGCTCGATCTCGCGACCGGTGAGATCGTCGTCTTCCTGGACGACGACGCCTCACCGCGCACCACGGAATGGCTCGGAGCCATTCTGTCCCATTACTCGGATGATGCCGTGTACGCCGTTGGGGGCTCTGCATACCCGGTATGGCCGGACAAGCGTCCGGCCTTCTTACCGGCCGAGGTAGTGGGTGAACCCGGCGAACTCGATTGGGTCGTCGGGTGCACCTACCGCGGGCAGCCGACGGAAACCGCTCAGGTCCGCAATCTCATGGGCGCGAACATGTCGTTCCGCCGTGAGCCCGTCGTCGCACTCGGCGGATTCGTCTCCGGCATCGGCCGGATCGGACGCGTCCCGCTCGGCTGCGAGGAGACGGAGCTGTGCATCCGTCTGCGCCAAACGCATCCCGATGCACAGATCGTGTTCGATCCCTCGATCGTCGTCGATCACACGGTCAGTGCAGACCGCACTCGTCCGCGCTATCTCATCACGCGCAGCTACGCCGAGGGCGTGTCCAAGGCCGCCATCGCCCGGTTGATCGGGTCCGAGGACGCCCTGTCCTCGGAGCGGGCCTACACCGCCAAGATCCTGCCTCGCGCGGTCGGCCGGGAGACCAGCGCTGCTGCGCGCGGCAACCCGGTACGCGCCTGGGGTGCGATGGCCGTGGTGGCAAGCGTCGGCGCAGCCGGAATCGGCTATGCCCGAGGGAAACTCAGCACGAGCCGCTAGCGGCACGTGCACGGCTCGGGCCATGGACTGAATTCGTAGCCCACTACGAACTTCTGCTCACGACCTTCGGTGCCACCGACGCACGCTCCATGGAGTTCAGCGCGCGCACATGTCCCCGCGGTGCACTCGCGCCACGACTGACGAGAGTCAGCGTGCGAGGTTCGTTCGGTGCCAGGTGGAACCACGAGTCGGACACCTCGAAGCCCTCGATGTCGACGCAGACGTACTGCGCCGGCCAGTCGGACCGGACGGTCAGTTCCCATGTCCCAGAATCCTTTTCGACGACATCCACGGTCAATCCCACCGTGTTCTGACGGCTCTGCGCGCCGACGAGTGCGGTGGTTCGCGTCACCTCGATGCCGTTGTCGTCCAGGAACAGAACGGTGACGGCGGAGTAGGTTCGGCTGCCGAAGCGGTAGGCATGGTTGACGTCGGTGAAGGTGCCGACGATGGAATCCACCGTCAGTGCGATGGATCCATTTGCCGGGGCGTTCACCGTGCGCTCGAACTCGTGGCTGCCGCGCAAGGCGTGCAACACCACTCGAATACTGCCCGAGCGCGCCGGTCCGTCGTTGACCAGTTCCACCGAGTAGCCGTCGAGTCCGTTGTCGGACAACAGCAGTGCCACCGGGGCGCTGGCCCGCGCCAACGCGTAGAAGGGTGCCTTGGGCACACCGGCGGTGTCGACGATGCCCCAGCCTGCGCCGGGCACCGTGTCTCGCAACGTCAGAACGAGGGCTCCGGCGCACCCCGAGGATGCTCGACGCCAGTGGCCGAACGCTTCGGTGAACGCTTCGACGATCGCCGCCCTACCGTAATCGAGGTACAGCTCGGCGTCGTCCCGCCGGATCAGGTGTGGATCGACGCCGAAGATCGTGCGTACGTAGTGATCTCGCACGTCTTCGAAGTCCCAGGACGAGCCACGGTCACGTGGGACGGCGGCCTTCCAGTCCGGGTGGTGACCGGCGACGGCCGCGGACCCGAAGAACTTCTCCACCTGCGCCCGTTCCGGGGGGACCGCGAAGGCCAGGCACTCTGCCGCGAAACGCACTCCGGCAGTTCGGATATCGGACAGTGGGCGCAGGTATCCGCCCACCCCGAAGTAGTGCGCGATGCCGTCACCCACATGGGTGTGCAATTCCCCCTGAGCGCTGGACGGGCTCGATGTCACATACGCCACAGCGGGCAGGCGATCTGCCAAAAAATCAGGAACAACGCTGTCCAGCAGCTCCATTCGTTGATCCTCGGCTGCGAGACCCAACATCGTGGGTTGCTGCTGAGTCTCACTTCCGCCGCTGACGACCATCAGGGCGGGGTTGGCGGAGACGATGTCGGCGAACGCGTCGAGCTCGCGGGTGACTGCCGCGGTGTACGTGTCGTCGGTGGGCGGGTCGATGGTGCCGAACATGACGTCCTGCCACACCATGATGCCCAGTTCTGCACACAGGGACCAGAATTCGGGCTGCTCGTACACCAGGGTGCCGACGATGCGCACCATGTTCAGGCCCGCCGATCGGAGCTGCTCGAGAGCAGCCCGCAGGTCGGCCTCCGGCGACCACAGCCGCACCGGGTCCAGCGGGGTCCACGTTCCTCCGCGGCAGAAGATGTTCTCGCCGTTGACCGTCAGTACTGCGCCGCCTGCAGTACGGTCCAGCTCGATCGTGCGAAACCCGACGAATCCCATGGGATGGACGATGCCGTCCACCTCGAGTGCGACGCGGTACGTTCGCGGTCGGCCGTGCGTGTGCGGCCACCAGAGTTCGACGTCGGGCAACGTCACCGCCCGGTCGATGCGCTCGACGGTTCCGAGCTCGAAGGCCCTGTCGTCGATCAGAATTCGAGCCACCCCGGGAGCATCCAGGTCGGCGCGCAGTGTGACGACGCCGTCCGTACCCGATACCGACGTCCTCAGGTCGACGCGACGAACGTCCGGGATCACCGTCATGGACACCGGACGCCACGGCCCGACGGGTACCGGAAGGGGCCCGTACACGGGTGCGCGACCGAGCATCGTCGTCCGCTCGTGTCGCAGCCCCTGCGCGGCGATCAGTGACGATCGCCACCGACCGCGGGGGCGTCGAGACTTCAGATGTGCTGCCAGCGATTCGACGTGGACGGCGATAGCGACGGTGTCACCACAGTCCGTCAGATCGAGAGTCTCGGGAACGAACATCGACGCCACGGTTCTGCGCTGGACACCATCGATCCAGATCTGCGCACGGGTCGCGATGCCATCGAATCTCACTCGAACCCGGCGATGGCCACCGGTGGGGACGTCGGCGACGAACCACCAGTCGTGATCGTCCGGATTCACCGCGAGTGAGTCTCCGAGCGCGCCGGCAACCGTGCCCGGCACCACTGCGTCGACCCAGTCGAGATCCTCGCGTAGGTCCTCGGGGTGAAGAACGGAACCGGCGTCGGTTCGGGCCAGCCGCCACCGAGCGCCGTCGAGCAGATCGATCACGTGCTCAATGCACCTGCAACGATGTCCATGGCGGCCGTCCAGTTCTTGCTCATCTCGATCAGCGGCTCGTCGAGCACCACATCGCGGCCACGTGCGGCGCGCGCCATCCGGAATTGAACGGCCTTGGCACCGGAGGCGGCGTCGAGGAAGTGCGGCGCCGCGGCGGCGGCTCCCGTCACGCCGCGACCTTCGAGGTACCGCACGTAGTTGGCCGCCAGTTCTGCCGTGGCACCGAATTGCCGGAGCAGGCCGAACGACCACAGGTGGAAGGCGTCGGGTCCCGCGGTCTGCACGAGCGGGATGTCGGCGATGATGCGGCGGGCCAGCGCGTCGACGGGGTTGCCCGGAGCGCGGCGCGCCAGGTGTGCGCGAGCGACGTCGAGGTCACGGTCACCGAAACCGGCGTCGAGAACTGTCGAGTCCACTCGGATCTGCTCGACGTAGGGCAGCAGCACCTCGGCGTGCGGTTCCGGAGCGAGATTGAAGATCCCGTCGAAATCGGCCCCGGTGAGCTCGAAATAGCCGCGATTGTGGAAGTACCCCATCACCTTGCCGTCGCGATCGACGAGGTTCGGCACGATGGTGGTCTTGGTGTGCTGGTTGCGGTAGCTGGTCCCCGCGGTGTCGGGCAGCCAGAAGCCGTCGACCTCCACGGTGACGTGGATGCCGTCTTCCAGGCCTTCGACGACGTGCTCGAGCACAGGACGCCACACGTTCATCTCGGCGACGCCGATGCCGTACAGGGTGCGTAGGTCCTCGGGCGCGATCTTCACGAAGTCCCACTGTCGCCCGTCACAGCCGGCGCTCAGCACGAAGGCGAGAGCGGGTGTGGGATCTGCACCGAACGAGTGCAGAACTTCGATCCACAGGTCGACGTAACAGTTGGTTTCGGTCCAGATGCGGTCGTGATTGTGTATCGGGTGTGGTCGGTAACTGATGGGGTCGAGTTCCAGGACTCGTAGGCTGGTCCCGAGCCTGTCCAGCACTGCATCGTTCGACATGAAGCCTCTCCTACCGGATCGAATGTCGGACGGTCCCCGAGCCGCATTTGTCCGTATTGCCTGTATCCAGGCCCCTAATCCTAACGAATCGGTTTGTTCTTCGCACTCGATCGGACGGTAGGATTGTTTTTGCCCGCACGAACTACTTCCAGGGCCACCATCTCGACAGCAGCGACATCCGACCCCGGTAACGGGGGCAGTCACAGAGCGAGCAGTCGGTTCCGCGCCGGTAATGCCGGTGCGCAGCCTGTTCGTGATGACACTTGCATACTGGCTCTGAGCTGGGCACATGCCGAGTGTAGACAACACCTGACACATCCACGCCCAACTCGGGCACGCAATAGGAGGCACGAGCACGATGCGCCGATTCGCATCCAGCGCAGCGCTGGTCATCGGCTGGGCTCTGCTCGCCGTCGTCTTCGGAATGTTCCTCGTTCGCCAGATCGGTGTGACGGAGATCACTTTTGTTGCGTTCGTCGTCGGGGCTCCGTACCTCGGTGTCGCCTCGATCGCCGCCGTGATCCTGTTCGCCGCAGCGCGCTCCCGCATCGGGTCGGCCGTCGCAGTACTGATCACCGTCGCCGTCGTCGGCGTTCAGGTGCCGATGTACCTGTCCGACGGCCCGGACAACACCGGACCCGAATTGTCGGTCCTGACGATCAACGTCGCACACGGCGACGCCGACGCAGCGTCCATCGTCGACGCGGTGCGCACCCACGACGTCGACATTCTCGCGGTCCAGGAACTGACCCCGGAAGAAGTGACCGATCTGCAGGCCGCCGGCATCGACGACCTCCTGCCGTTCTCCTTCACTGCTGCCCTACCGGTGGCCGATGGCACCGGGCTGTGGAGCCGCACCCCGCTGACCGACGGCACCCGCCTCGACAACTTCGGATTCGTACCGGTCCAGGCGAAGACCACCGTCGACGGGCAGGATCTGACCGTCGTCTCCTTCCACGCGATGTCGCCTGCCACACCGCGCCACACCACCGAGTGGGACGCCGACCTGGCCAGGATGCGGTCCATCATGGAGACCTATCAGGGCACCGTGCTCGTCGCGGGCGACTTCAACGCCACCAACGACCACCGGCAGTTCCGCACCTTGGCATCGTCCCCGTTCTCCGACGCGGCAGACGGGGCAGGCGCGGGCCTGTTCCGCACGTTCCCGTCGGAGCGTCCGCTCGCGCGGCTGGACCATGTGGTGACGAGCGAGAACGTCCGCGCTCGGTCGGTCGAGCCGTTGGCGATCCCGGACAGCGATCACCTGGCGGTTCTCGCGGAGTTGCAGCTGCCCTGATCCGGGCGGGCACCGACGCGAGCTAGAAGCGCGGCAACTCGATCACCGGCGCCGGAGGCAGCTGGATCTGCGGCAGCTGAATCTGCGGCAGGCCGGGGATCAGCGGCGCCGGGGCGGGAGCAGGCGCGGGTTCAGCGGGCGGCACGTATTCCGGCTCGGAGTAGGTGCGAGCCGGGGCCTGAGCGGCCTCGGTGGTCGGCGGCACGGTGGTGGTCGGCGGCGCTGTGGTGGGTGGCGCGGTCGTCCTCGGCGTCGTGGGCACTGCAGTGGCAGGTGCGCTCGTCTCGGCCGGTGCACTAGTCGGTTCCGTCGAACTGCCGCCGTAACCGAGGGACAACCCGAGTGCAGCGATGGCGACGAGGCCACCTGCGACGAGTACCGCGCCGCGGACCTTGCGCTTGGAGTCGGCAGGCTTGTCGGCAGCGGGCTCGGGGCTCAACCAATCGGGAGCCCCGGTCAGCGATGCGGGGTCGGACGGAGACTGTCGAACGCCCGGTTGTTGGCTCGGTCGACGCGGTGCGTCGGCCACCGGAGTCGCGAGCAGCGCCGCACCGCGTGCGGCCACCGATTCCGGGTTCGCCGGGGTGACGACGGGAAGGCCGATCCACGCACTGAGAATCGACTCCACCAGTGGAATGCGTGCCCCGCCGCCGATGAGGAAGAGAGCGTCGACATGCTTGGGTGAACGACCGATCACGTCACGTACCAACCGCGCCGAGTACTCGATGGGAACGGTCACCAGAGACTCGAACGACTCACGCGAGATCAGGATCACGCCGCCGTCACCGGGCAGGCACACCGCGCCGCTGGTCGAGAGCTGCTCCTTGGCCACGCGGCACCGCGCGGTGAACTCGCTCAGTTCCTGGTTGTCGGCAATGTCGACGCCCTGCTTGGCGAGCTGATTGTCCGAGATGAGGCGATCGAAGTCGTCGCCGCTGATGTCGATGGTGCGCTCGGCGAGCAGAACCTGCCCGGTACCGCGATCGATCACGCTGATCGTCAATCCGGAGCTGCCGAGATCGTAGAGAGCGATGGTGCCGAAGTGCCCCAGCTCGCCCGACGCCTCGAGGTACTGCAAGGCCGCGCGCGCCTCGGGAACCAGTCGGTAGTTGTAGAGGCGCTGACTCGCCATCGCCTGCTGGATCTCGCCGAACTGCTGCTGGTCCCGATACGCGACGCCTGTCGCTTGCACCGGTCCACCGTCGCCCGGCTGCGAGAGCACGACGCCGATCGATTCGGCGGCCAATTCCTCCGCGCGGTCCCAGTAGGCGTCGACGGTGTCGTGGTGGAAATCGAGGCGACCCGAATCCTGAGGGCGCGCGTCGGGACGAGCCATGCGCACGGCACTGGCCCCCACCGACACACCGAGAACTTCGGTCATTACCCGCCTTCGGTCGACTTCCCCGTGAACACACGCCGAGACTCGATGTCACGAACGAGTCTCGATCCCCCTACCAATGGCTCACTGTAGCGCGTCCCGCGGTGCACAGTGCGGGACCCGACCACAGCACTAAGGTTGCGGGCATGCGCGTTCTGTTCGTCTGCACCGGGAACATCTGTCGATCGCCCACAGCCGAGCGACTTGCGGCCGCATTCGCGCGCGAGGGTGGCTTCGAGCTGACCGCGAGCAGCGCCGGAACGCAGGGCTTGACCGGACACGCCATGGACCCGACGGCCGCGACGGTGCTGACGCAGCTCGGTGGCGATCCGGACGGTTTTGTTGCCCGACGCCTCACGCCTGCGATCGCTGCCGACGCCGACCTGGTTCTGACGATGACGGCGGCCCATCGCGATGCCGTCCTGGCACTTGCACCGCGGCAGATGCGTCGCACCTTCACGCTGCTCGAGGCGTCCGGTCTCGCGGCCGCGTCGGGTGCGCAGTCCATCGCGACCCTGGCCGACGCACGGGCGGTGCACCGGGTCGACACCCTCGACATCGGCGATCCGTATCGGCGCGATCACTCGGTGTACGAGCAGGCCGGGGAGTTGATCGCGCAGACACTGCCCCATGTTCTGCGGTTGTCGACGCAGTGAACGTCCACCTCTCACCGTGTCGCTCCCTGAGGTAACGTTCTCGCATCATTGCCGACCATCCGGGTCCGGCCACGGCGTTAGGGTCTGTGCATGCGCGACAAGGTCATCGCGTCGGCAGCAGTGGCGAGCGCCGGAGTGGCAGTCGCAGTCGGCTTGACCATCGGCGCTCTCGGCGGCGCGTTCGACGACACGAGCCAGACCGTTCGTCCTCCCGTTCTGAAGTCGGACAGCCTGAGTTCGGTCGAGGCGACGCCGAGCTCGACGATCGTCATCGTCCCGCCGTCGCCCACCTGGCAGGTCGCAGTACCCACCACCGCTCGCCCCACGACGACCACTCCGGATCGCCCCGAGACCACGACGCGAAGCCCGCGCCGAACCCCGTCCTCGGACCGGACGACCACCACCACCGCCGAGAACGATTCGGACGACGAGAGCACCACCACCGAGTCCGAATCCGACTCCGGGCGTTAGACACCGGCCGGGTGTTCTCAGCCGGGCTTCGTCAATGTCGTGTTGTCGCCGATTCGCAACGCGGCCACCAGCTCTCGGTAGAGCGAGTCGGTGTTCATGAGTTCGGAGTGCGTGCCCCTGGCGCGGACCACTCCGTCCTCCATCACGAGGATCGTGTCGGCGTCGAGCACGGTGGACAACCTGTGCGCGATGGTCACGACGGCGGAGTCGGTCGCGATCGATCGGATCACCTCGTGGATTGCCGCCTCGGTTCGGCCGTCGACCTGAGCCGTGGCCTCGTCGAGCAGAAGGATCTCCGGACGACGAACGATCGCCCTGGCCAACGCAATTCGTTGACGCTGCCCACCGGAGACGGTCGATCCGATCAGGTCGGTGTCCAACCCTTCGTCCAGGGCGCGGATCGCCGAGTCCAGATGTACCGACTCGAGCGCCGACCAGATGTCGTCTTCGCTGGCATCGGGATGGCTGAACAGTAGGTTCTCGCGGATCGATCCGGGGAGCACCGGCGTCTCCTGCTCCACGTACGACAACCGGGCTCGCACCTCGTCGATGGTCAGCTCGTCGTATGGAGTGCCGCCGAGCCGGATCTCGCCGGCCTCGGGCGTCAGGAAACGCAGGATCAACGAGAAGACGCTGGTTTTGCCTGCTCCCGACGGGCCGACGATCGCGGTGTGCCCACGCGCGGGCACCTCGAGGTCCATACCCCGCACGGCCGGCTCCCTGCCCGGCGCGTATCGGGCTGTGACGCTGCGGAATTCGAGAGCCGGAGCGGGCGCTTCGGTCTTCACCGAACGCGTGGGACCCGTCTCGCCTTTTTCGGTGACCAGGTCGTCGATCTGGCGAATACGGGCAGCCGCCGCCATTCCGGCCTGCAGTGCGGTGATGTTCGTGGCCAGCGTGGACACCGGCCCCATCACCTGGAATGCGTACAGCAGAAACGCGATCAGGCTGGACACGGCCAATGCCCCGGTACTGACGCGGTAGCCGCCGAGACCGAGGATGCCGATGATCGCCAACTGCACTCCGCCCCCGGCGAACGTCCATGCCAGCGCGGAGATCTTGACCGCCCTGACGCTGTGCTGGGCGGAGATTCGCGCCTCGGCGATGACTCGCTCCGATTCGCGGGCCTCGGCTCTGCTGGACTTGACGGTACGAATCGCCCGCAGCGTGCCGTCGAGAATTCCGCCGAGGCGGCCCACCGCTTCCTGGGATTGCCGCTGTGCGACGGCGATAGGAGGCATCAGTCGCGCGAACAACACCGCGATCGCGATGATGGCCGAGGCGATCGCGCCGAGCAGCACCAGATCGAGCACGGCCATGAGAATCAGTGCACCGACGAGGCCGACGACACTGTTGACTATGGCCACCAACGCATTCGACGTGGCCTCGCGCAGCAGCACGGTGTCGGAGGTGACCCGGGTGACGAGTTCTCCGGTGGGCCGAGTGCCGAGACTTCCCACCGTGGCACCGAAATACTTGCGCACTATCGATTTGCGGGCGTCCAGGACCACACGTTCGGCCAGCACCCCCAGCACGATCCACTGCAGATACAGAACCAGCGAACCCACCACGAGCAGACTCACCAGAATCAGCACCGGCTGTATCAGTGACGCGTCGGTGCCGAGGCCGTCGAGCACTCCTTTGGCCACCATCGGGGTAGCCAGTGCGGCTCCGGTTCCGATCAGGCCAAGTGTCAGCCCCAGCGACAGTGTCCGACGGTGCGGCCGGACGAACTGCCACAGCACGCGCAGATTCGGGACAGTTATCTTCTTCTTCTCCGCTGTAGCGATCTGCACGTCGACCATGGCACCAGTGTGCCGGACAGGGAGGTCAGGGCGGTCGTTCTAGGTCGCGTCCCAGATCATGTGCACGGTCGTACCGTTCTGGTCCGAGGTCACTGCGGCGCTGTCGGCAAGCGCCCGCATCAGAGGCACACCCCGCCCGCGGTTGGGGTCGGAGTTGTGCGACGCCCAATCCCCGCGATCGGTCACCTTCACCTCTATTCGACCCTCCACGGCACGCGAGACCCGGATGTCGAGTGTCCCGCGATCGGTGTGGTCTCGGTACGCGTGCTCGACGCTGTTCGCTATTGCCTCGTACGTGGCCAACACCACGTCGTACGCACGATCGGGGTCGACGCCCACTTTGCCCAACCAGTCACCGAGCTCACGACGAAGCTCCGACGCTCGATCGGCGTCGGCAGGTTCGCCGGTGAACAGCAGTTCTTCCATTCGCGCACCTGCCGTCGAGATCGAACTGTCGGTACGTGAGTCGTCACCTCCGAAGAGAGTCGCCATCATGAATCCCGTCTACCCAAAAGTTCAGGATCTACCCTTACGAAGTGCAACGAATGCTTCGTCGACCGTTGCATAGATTCCGAACACCTCGTCCAGACCGACGAGAGTGAGGGGACGACCGGTGGCCGGACCATCCGCGACCACCGCAAACCCGGCGTCGCCGCCGAGTTGCTGATGTGTCGACGCCAACAGAGACATGCCGGCGGAGGCGAGAAATCCCACATCACTGAGGTCGATCACCACAGCCGAAGGCGATTTCTCGAGCACGAGAG
Organism: Rhodococcus sp. 15-2388-1-1a; assembly: GCF_002259145.1. NCBI lineage: Bacteria > Bacillati > Actinomycetota > Actinomycetes > Mycobacteriales > Nocardiaceae > Rhodococcus > Rhodococcus sp. 15-2388-1-1a. Next base: position 117,432 of record NZ_NPFP01000003.1, read on the forward strand.
CAACCGACTCGGACAGATCGGGAGCAGTCACCAGATCCAGTTCACCGGACACCGCCAGAACCACGTCCTGATCACGCCATTCCACAATCACATCGAAGTGCTGGGGCCCGAGGCCCGTGTCGTCCGCAGTCACATGCCGACTTTACCCCGGCCCACCCCGGCCGACTTTCTTCCACTCGGCCGAGTTGCTCGACTCCCACTAGGCTCGCTCCGGTGATCGAGGGACTGCAGCAAGCGGACCGTCGTCGTTCGGTCGGCGAATACGTCGCGGTCACGGTCGGCGGCGCTGTCGGTGCGGCGTTGCGGTACGAGGTCTGGACGTGGCGGGCAACGCCGAGGTGGCTGTTGATGAGCACCTTCGGCGTCAACGTGTTCGGTTGTCTTGTCGTCGGCGCTGCCCTGGGCTACCTGTGGGGACGGCACGCCCCGGTTGCCCGAGCCGGACTCTTCGGGCTGGCGTGCGGTTTCACCACGTTCGGCCTGTACGCGTTCCAGGCCGTGACGCATCGCGGTGCCTGGAATTCGGTGATGTATCTGGTGGGAACGCCGGTGATCGCGTTGATCGCCATGGCACTCGGCGCGGCGATCACCACGCCGAGATCGAGCAGCGCTCGATGACGACCATGCTCCTGGTGGCCGCCGGAGGCGGGCTCGCCGCGCTCGGGCAGTTCGTGTTCTCGCACGCGATCAGGTCTCGGCGACGGTTGTCCGCGCTCAACCTGGTGGCGTGCGCGGCGTTGGGGTTGGTGTTCGCCCTCGATCCACCGGACCGGCTTCGTTCGCTGGTGGGCATCGGATTTCTGGCGTCGGTGGCTCCGATGGCCACGGTGGTGCTGGCTACGCTTCGGCTCACTCGCGACCAGCAGTACCGCAGCGCCGCAGCGTTCTTTGCTGCGAACGTGGTGGGCGGTATCGCCGCGGTGATGTTCGGATTCCTGGCGTGGAAGTCCGGTATCACGCTCTATCACAAGATCTTCTGACTCGGCTCCGTCAGTCGCTCGCCGAGTCCTCGCACGGCCCCTGCACTCCGGCCTTGACGAATCCCGCGAGCTGATAGAGGTAGGTGAACTCCCATTCGACGAGGGAGAAGTCGTAGGTGCGCGGCGTCGGACGCATGGTGACGGTTCCGTCGAAGCACTGATCGAAGATGTAGCGGGCGCGCGGTAGGTGATATCGCCACGTGACGACGATGACGTGGTTCCACCCGCGTTCGCGGGCGAGTTCCTCGGTGAAGATCGCCTCTCCGCGCGTGGTCGACGGCACCGGCGGAATGCACAGCACCTCGAACTTCTCCGAGGATGTGGCGCACGCCTTCTTCATGGTCGAGTCACCGGACCCGTAGGGATCGGAGAGCACCACCGTCTTCGCCAGACCCTGCTCGGCGAGCGAGATTCCGTAGGCCTCGCGGCCGTCGTGTTCGCCGCCCAGTACGACGATGGCGTCGGCCGTGGTCAGCGGATCGACGCGGGCCTTGGTGAACGCGACATAGCCGCCGACACCGATCGCGGACACCAGGACAACGGGGATCGCGAAGGCCAGAAACAGCAGTAAGCGTCCGCGGAACACCTCACCAGGTTAGGGAAGGTGTACCGCGGGCGCGCGGTCAGAGACTCGAATCACTCACTCGGCTGCGGCACGTTGACGTTGCAGTCCGTGACCTCCGGGTTGACTCCGAAGTAATTGAGCGGTCCTGCGACGACGGTGAGGGCGATGGTGCCCGCTCCGGCGCAGTTCTCGGGTGCGCTCTCGAAGTCTCCGCGCTGGTACGACGCGAATGCGCCGATGATCAGCCAGACGAGAACGATCAACGTTACGAACCTCATGGTGCCCCCTCGATCGTCAGCCGCCGTTCGGCTGTCGGGAGCCAGGTATGTCCGATTGTTGCAGTCTTCAAACCATCATTGGTCGTTCTGCCTGGACAGAGTCTGCGACAGATAGTCACTGAGCGCCTGTTCCTGGACGCGATCGAGGGCGCGGGCCAGCTCCGCCTGCGCAGATTTCATCGCCAGGCTGCGCATCTTCTCGAACATCTCGGTGGTCTCGGCCACCTCCCCCGACTTGGGGAGCCAACCCGGGCCGTGTTGCGCGATCAAGTGGTCGGTCACGCTCCCCACCATCGACTCGGCGATGGCGTTCATCTTCGACGCGGTCCTCTCGTGTTGATCGAGCAGTTGCTCCAGCGTGAAGCCGTACTGACTCAGATCGACGAAGACTTCGAGGAGAGTGGGGTCGAGAATCTCGCACTGGTCGCCGTCGATCCTGATCAGTTTCGCCTCGATCAGTCGGGCAACGATGGCGTCGTTGTCCTCGCCGAGAAATTGGGCGATCAGTTCGAGGGGAATGACCGTGGTCTCTTCCGACGACCATTTACGGGTCACGATCTCCTGGAGGCCCAGGATCTCACCGAGGTCCTTGCCCTGCTCCCAGCCCGAGAGGAAATCGGCGATGTGCACCGAGGTGAAACCTCGCTGCAGCAGCGAATCGATCACCTTCAGCCGCGTCAGGTGATCGTCGCCGTAGATGCCGACTCGGCCGCGGAGTGTGGGCGGGGGAAGCAGTCCACGCTCCTGGTACGCCCGCACGTTACGAGTGGTCGTCTTGGCCTCTCGAGCCAAGTCGTCGATTCGATACTCCACCGATCTCCCTACCTCCGCCGCGCGTCGACCCACAGGATATACGTCGACGACGCGGCGGAAGGTGGACCCGAACCCGAACGTCATCGCGACGGAAGCATGCTCTCGTGCAACGCGTTCACCTGATGCGCCACGGTTTCGACCAGATCGAGTGCTCCCAGTTTGGCGTCGAGCATGGTCAGAACCTCCTGCACTCTCGCCAACGTCACCGCCACCTCGTCGAGAGTTCCGTCGACACGGCCGAGCACGTCGTCGACATTGCCGAGCGCCTTGTCGGCACGGCCGATCAGATCGGCCGGATTCTTGGGTAGAAATCCCATGGTCGCTTCTTTCTCGAGTATCAGGAGTGGGCGACGGCCCGTAGCGGTTCCCGCGGCCGTTCGACGCGGCGCGGGACCATCGTGAAATCGCCCTGCTCGACGCCTCTGAGCTGGTTGACGTACTGGGTGGCGAAACCGGGGAACATGGTTGCGTTGAAGCCGTCCTCGGTGAGATACCAACTGCTGCAACCCGAATTCCAGGTCGTCTTGGCCAGCTTGCGCTGCATCTCCTCGTTGTACGCATCCTGAACGTCCTGGCGCACGTCGGCGCTGTGCAGATTGCCGTCGAGAACCAGGGAGATCGCCTCGACGAGGTAGTCGATCTGGGCCTCCATGTACACCAGGGCAGAGCTGTGCCCCGGTCCGGAGTTCGGGCCGAAGGTGAAGTACATGTTCGGATAGCCCGACACAGCGATGCTCTTGTACGCCTTGGCCCCTGCGCTCCACTCGTCGGCCAGCACCCGACCGTCGCGCCCGGTGATCGGGATCGGCGTCCCGGTGTTGGACACGTCGAATCCGGTGGCGAACACGATGGCGTCGAACTGATGCTCGATGCCTTCCACGGTGCGAATGCCCTTGGGCGAGAGCGTTGCGATCGGCCATGTGACCAGCGTGCAGTTCGGCTTCTGCAATGCCGGGTAGTAATCGCTGGTCATCAACAGTCGCTTGCAGCCGGCCCTGAACCGCGGAGTCAGCTGACGCCGCAGCCATGGATCGCGAACCTGACGCCGCAGATGGGCGCGACCGACCAGTTCGACGATGCGGGTCAGCGGGGTCTTCCAGACGACACCGAGGGCGACGGACTCGTGGCCCCAGAACCACAGCGAACGCGCGATGGTCTGAGCCTGCGGGTACCGAGCGTATCGACGCTTGGTGCCGCCCTGTGTCTTTCGGTTCACTCTCGGCAGCGTCCAACCGGGCGTGCGCTGGAACACCTTCACCGTGTCGGCGATCTTCACCAGTTCCGGAACGATCTGCACCGCGCTCGCCCCGGTTCCGACCACGGCGATCTTCTTACCCTCGAAGTCGTAGTCGTGATCCCACCGAGCACTGTGGATCTTGTGCCCCTCGTAGGTGTCGATGCCCCGGATGTTCGGCAGGCTGGCATTGGCGAGCGGCCCCGACGCCATCACCACCGTGCGCGCTCGAACATCGGGGTGCCCGTCGATGCTCAGGTGCCAATGCCCGGCCGCCTCGTTCCAGATGATGTCGACCACATTGTGCCCGAATCGAATACGCGACTCGATGTCGAACTCGTCCACCATGGTGTGGATGTAGTCGAGAATCTCACCGCTACCGGAGTAGGTGTGCGACCAGTTCGGATTCGGCGCGAAACTGTACGAGTACAACCTGGACGGGATGTCGCAGGCTGCGCCCGGATAGGTGTTGTCGCGCCAGGTCCCCCCGACCGCACTACCGCGTTCGAGGATGGCGAAGTTGTCGATACCTTTGTTGCGCAGTCGGATAGCGGAACCTATTCCGGCGAAGCCCGCACCGACGATCACCGCGTCGAGGACACCTTCGCGCGCATCGAGCTCGCTCATGCGACGGGCTCGTAGGTCAGTTCCTTGGCCCAGGTCGGCTCGGAATTGAGAGTCTTGCTCGGGTACCGGCGAGTGAGCTTCACCAGGCCGTCCGCCAGGAGGTGATACGGGTGCTTGCGATTGATGACGATGCTGCCGTGCCACTGCACTATTCGGTACATCGGCACACGCAGTGCCTCGGGGCTACGCTGCCCGACACTGCGGAATCGCTTCATCGCGGTGTACAGGCGCTCCTCGTCGACGCCCATCTCGACGATGTTGTCGCGCATCTTGTTCAGCAGCGGGATGTACCGCAGCGTGCCGACGATGAGGGCCGGGTTCATCCATGCACCGACGGTGTCGACCAGAATCTTGCGCATCCGCGAATGCCCGAGAAGCTCGATCACGGCGAAATCGACTGCCAAATGCCGTGATTCGTCGGAGTTGATCTTCTTGAAGACTGCCTGACACACCGGATCGTCGATCTCGTCCATGATGAACTTGACCAATGCACCGTCCAGCGCGACCTCGAGCATGGGAATCACGGTTCCCAGCACGGCCAGAGACAGCCCGTCCGAGTGCTTGTCGAGCCAGTCGATGACGAGCTTGACGTTGATGTTGGGCTCGGGCATCTCGTCACCGTCGAGCATGCCCCAGCGTCGCATGAGAGCGAGCTCGGCATTGGCGTGCTTCTGCTCTTCGGCGTGGAAATAGCGGTAGATCTCTGCCAGCGTCTCGTTCGGGGCCTTGAGCGCCATGGCCGCGAAGCCCCGAGCGCCGACGTTCTCGATCCACATCAGATCGGACATGAAGGGCTTGAGCTTGGCGTGCAGTTCCGGACTGATGGTCTCCGCACCCGGACCGTCCCAGTCGATATCGGCCAGCGCCCATTGACGGTCCTTGATCTTGGTCAACATGTCTTCGAAATCCATTGCCATGTCAGGCTCCTGTGGTTGTCGAGGTGAGGGATTCGTTCTTCGCCGGCTCCTGCTCGGCGGGCATCACACGATTGAGCAACCCGAGAAAACGCACGTACACCGCGGGCAGCAGTCTCTTGAATCGCCAGACGGCCTTGGCGTCGAACTGGGGAACGACGTAGAGCCGACCCTTGTCGAAGGCATCGAGTGTTCGGGCAGCGATCTTGTCCGGTGAGCGTCCGGTCCAGCGCATCGCGAACTCGGCCAGCCGTGACGAACTCGCGGTGATCCGGCCGTCGACGGCAACGTTGGTCTTGACGAACGTGGGGCACAGAACCGATATCCGCACACCGGTACCCGACAATTCCGCTGCCATCGTCTCCGACAGCGACATCACCGCGGATTTGCCCACGTTGTAGGGACCCATCAGCGGCGCGGCGGCAAAGCCTGCGGCGGAGGCGACGTTGATGATTCCGCCCTCACCGGCTGCCCGCAGCGCAGGCGTGAACACCTCGCAGCCGTGGATCACGCCCCACAGGTTGATCCCCAGAGCCCAGTTCCAGTCTTCGAAACCGATGTCTCCGACGGGCTTTCCGCCGATTCCGACGCCTGCGTTGTTGATGAGCACCGTGGTGGGTCCGTCGAATTCGACGCCGGCACGAAGCGCCAGTTCCTCGACGTTCTCGCGTACCGACACATCGCACTCGACGGCGTATCCGGTGGCACCGAGGGCGTTCACCATCGCTACCGTCTCCTGTGCGCGCGGCAACGAGATATCGGCGCACATGACGGCTCCTCCGCGTCGAGCCAGCTCGAGGGCGAAGGCCCGGCCGATGCCGCTGCCTGCGCCGGTCACTACCGCTCTCGACCCGTACGAGGGTTTTCCGGTCTTGCTTCTCATCGACCTACCTGTTCCTTCGAATCATGTTGCACTACTTGGTTGTCGAGTGTGTGGGCGATGAACTCGGCTGCATGCTCGAGCGCGTGAGCGGCCTCGGGGATCAGCCGCGGGAGAGCTTGGAACACGTGCATCTGGTCGGGCCAGATCTCGAGTTCGCTTCGTCCGCCTGCCGCCTCGATCATCGTGTGCAGGTGCCGCGCATCGCCTCGCAGCATCTCGGTTCCGCCCACCTGGATGAGCGCGGGTGGCAGATCGCGCATGCGGGCGAGATCGAGCCGTAACCGCGGGAAGCTCGAGTCGTGACCGTCCGTGTAGAGCGCCACGAGTCCTCGCGCTGCCTTCGCCGAGATCATCGGATCCTTGCGCGTGCGCTCCATCCGCGCCGAGAGCTCGAAGTCGAGATCCACCAGCGGCGAGAACAACACCATCGCGCCGGGCTGCGGCGTTCCGGTCCGGTCGTTCTCGATGAGCAGGTCGGCGGCGAGGTGACCGCCGGCGGAGTCCCCGGCGATGACGATGTTCGCCGCGTCGTACCCCTGGCCGAGTAGCCAGCGGTAGGCGGCTTCGAGGTCGTCGGCGGCGGCGGGAAACGGGTGTTCCGGGGCCAACCGGTAGTCGACCGTGAACACGGGCAGGCCGGTCGAGCTGGACAATCGCGCGGTCAGGCCACGATGGGTCCGTGCCGAACAGATGACGTATGCACTGCCGTGGATGTAGAGAATCACCCGGGGTCCCGGGGCCAGTCCGGGCGCGCGTACCCATTCCCCGCGCACCGGGCCGTCGGCGACGAGGTCCACTCTCGTTCCCTTCGGAACGGGACCGAAGAGGTTCATCGAGGTGGCGACGAGGCGTCGGGAGAACTCTATGCCGCCTCGGGACGTCGGAAGCAGGTTGGTGATCGGACGCAGAGTCAGCCGAGTCATCAAGGCAGCCAGCCGAGTTCGTCGGGAACCCGCCGCGAAGGCACCGCGAGGCAGGTAGTCGTAGTTTGTGGTGGAAGTCACCTCGTCACCTTCACTGGCTATTCGCCATTTGTCAATGGCCTATTAATTAGTGGTCCAGTGTGCAAGAGTGACGACCGACACAACGAAGCCAGCCGGAAGGAGGGAGTACGTGACGATGTTCGGGAACGCAGCACCGGCAGACCTCGATGCGTCTGCCGTCGGTCACGAGGACAGAATCTTCGAGTTGGAGATCGCCGAGGTGACCCACGAAACCGAGGATGCGATCTCCCTCGGCTTTGCGGTTCCCGCGCACCGGGAACCGCACTTTCGGTACGAGCCCGGGCAATTTCTCACCCTCGAGATTCCGTGCACCGACGGCGGCTCGGTTGCCCGCTGCTATTCCTTCTCCAGCTCCCCGGTACGCGACCCGTACCCCACCGTGACCGTGAAGCGAATCCAGGACGGGGTAGCGTCACACTGGTTGCACGACAATGCTGTTCGCGGGATGCGGCTCAAGGCATTGAAGCCGTCGGGCATGTTCGGACCCGAGAACTGGGACGTCGACTTCGTCCTTCTGGCCGCAGGCAGCGGAATCACCCCGATGATGTCGATCATCAAGACCGCCCTGTTGCGGCACGACAACCGGATCACCCTCGTCTATGCCAATCAGAACCGCGACTCGGTGATCTTCGGGGAGCAACTGACCGAACTGCAGTCTCGCTTTCCCGAACGACTCGAGGTGCACCACTGGTACGCCTCGGAATCGGGGTTGCCCACCGCTGCAGGACTGGCCTCGACGGGCGCGACCGTTCCGGCCGACTGCGAGGCCTTCCTGTGCGGTCCCCCGCAGTACATGAACGTCGCCGAGGAGTGGCTCGCCCGCACCGGCACGGTCGCACGTAGAACACATCGAGAGGTCTTTTCCTCCTTCGACTCCAACCCGTTTCGGGACGACAGGACCGCAACTGCTCAGGAATCGGATGCGAACTCCGTCACCGCTCGGGTCGAGATCGACGGGACCGAGACCGAGTTCGCCTGGAGTGCAGGCACCAAACTTCTCGACCGCCTCCTCGAACTCGGTCTCGACGCGCCGTACGTCTGCCGTGAAGGAACCTGCGGCGGCTGCGCCTACACGCTCACCGAAGGCACCGTGACGATGCTCGCGAACGAGACGCTCGACGAGCACGAGATGGAACACGGGGTGCGATTGGCATGTCAGTCCGTGCCCGAGTCCCAGACGGTCCGCGCGGTGTTCGACCGCTGATGCCCAACGCGATGGGCCGGATGGCCTCGAATTACCTTCGGCAGCACCCCGTTGTCGCGATCTCCACTTTCGGCCGCCAGATGGGGATGGGTGTCAGGGCCGGGAGATCACTGACCTCGGACATCGTCCACCGGACGTTTCCCTTCTCCGAATTCATCCGCCAATGTGCGTTCATGGCAAGCACATCGGTCATCCCGACCTTGCTGGTCGCGATCCCCTTCGGAGTCATCGTGTCGGTTCAGGTCGGTGCCATCGCAGGCCAGGTCGGTGCCACCTCGTTCGCCGGTGCCGCGAACGGTCTCGGCATCATCCGTCAGGGCGCGCCGTTGGTGACCGCGCTGCTGATGGCCGGGGCGGTCGGGTCGGCGGTGTGCGCGGACCTGGGTTCTCGCACGATCAGAGACGAGATCGACGCGATGGAAGTCATGGCCATCTCGCCGCTGCAACGACTCGTCGTGCCACGATTGGCCGCCGCGATGCTGGTCAGTGTGTTGCTCTGCGGCAGCGTCTGCTTCGTCGGATTCATCACCGGCTACATGTTCAACGTGTTCGTTCAGTCCGGTACACCGGGTAGCTATCTGGGTACTTTCGCGGCCTTCGCCACCATCGGTGATCTGGTGCTGGCTCTGATCAAGTCCGTCGTCTTCGGCGCGATCGTGGCAATAGTGGCCTGCGACAAGGGGTTGACCACTCGCGGTGGACCCGGTGGTGTGGCCAACTCGGTCAACGCGGCCGTGGTCAGTTCGGTGATCCTGCTCTTCGCTGTCAACGTCCTGTTCACCCAGCTCTACACCATCGTGTTCCCGGCTCGGTTGATCTGACATGGCAACTCGCTACACACCGCCGCTGCTACGCCCCCTCGTCGGCGCGGCGAACGCCGCGGTCGCCGCACCGACGCGCGCCCTGGCCACGTTGGGCCACCAGGCGACCTTCCTGAGCCGATCCGTGGGATCGATGCCCTACACGGTGCGGCGGTACCGGCCCGAGCTGTGGCGTCTGCTCTCGGACGTGAGCTGGGGAAACGGTGCCATCGTCGTCGGTGGCGGCACCATCGGAGTGATCGTTCTCCTCGGAGCCTTCGCCGGAGCCACCGTCGGCATCGAGGGCTACACCGCGCTGAATCTTCTGGGCATGGGCCCGTTGACCGGGGCAGTGTCCGCGTTCGGCACCACCCGAGAACTTGCTCCTCTGATCGCTGCCATCGGGTTCGCCGCCCAGGCCGGTTGTCGCTTCACCGCGCAACTGGGTTCGATGCGAATCGGTGAGGAGATCGACGCGCTCGAGTCACTCGCGATCGACCCCTTGGCGTATCTGGTCAGCACCCGAATGATGGCCGCCGTCATCGCAATTCTGCCGCTGTACGTTCTCGGACTGAGCGCGAGCTACCTCACGGCTCAAATCGTGGTCGGGGTGCAGAGCGGCCAATCCGCGGGCACGTACCTGCACTACTTCCATTCGTTCCTGTCCGTCCAGGACGTCCTGTACTCGGTGACCAAAGCTGTTGTCTTCGTTCTTCTCACGACGATAATCCAGTGCTACTACGGGTATTACGCGTCCGGCGGCCCCGAAGGAGTCGGGGTGGCGGCAGGCAAGGCGATTCGCACCAGCATCATCGTCGTCATCTTCGTCAATACGTTGATGACCCTTGCGATGTGGGGATCCGATCCCGGCATCAGGATCTCGGGATAGGGGCCCGGATGTTCGATGTGGGAGGGCGCGCACCGTCGATGTCCGCGCTCGTGATCCGGGGCCTGTGCGTGTTCCTGCTGTTCAGCACCATCGCAGGGCTTCTGCTGGCGCGCTACACGGGTGTCTGGCGCAACACCGTCGACGTCGTCGCGTCGATGTCCACACTCGGAGACGGTCTGCCGCAGAATGCGGACGTCAAGTTCCGCGGAGTTCTGGTCGGCGCGGTTGCCGGGGTGGACAGCGATCCCACCGGCAACAGCACCGTGGAAATTCGGTTGAATCCCGCACGCGCCGAGACGATCCCGGACACCGTCACCGCACGGGTCGTGCCCAGCAACATCTTCGCCGTTTCCTCGATCGAACTGGTGGACACCGGCGGCGGACGGAGCATCGAGGCGGGCGCAACCATTCCTGGCGACGCCTCACAGGAAACGCTGGAACTGCAGACCGCGATGACGAGTCTGCGCAACGTGCTGACCGCAGTCGACCCCGAGAAGTCGAGTTCGGTGCTGTCCACGCTCGCCGACGCTCTGGACGGCCGCGGTGAATCGATCGGCTCCACCATCTCGACAGCCAGTGAGTACCTGACCACACTCCGAGCCGAAATGCCGGATCTCACTTCCGATATCGACCTGCTCGACACCTCGATCGGCAGCCTGAGCAGAACGGCACCGCTGTTGTTGGACACCTTGGAAAGTTCGCTGATTCCCGCGGCGACCATTGCGGAGAAGCGCGATCAGCTGACGCAATTCCTGACCAGCGCGGCCGGTTCCACGTCGAGTCTCGACGCGGCGCTGGCACCCAACCTGTCCGGGGCGATTTCGTTGGTTCGAGACCTGGACCCGGTCATGGGGGCTCTGGCCGTCAATGGAGACGACCTTCCTGCCGGTGTGCGGGAGTTCGGCCGAACGTTGGAAGGCTTCAACCGCGCCTTCACCGGCCCCAACGGGCGACTGATCTGGTCGATCGACATCACCGCCACCCCATTCACTCCGTACACCCGGGAAGACTGCCCCCGCTACGGCGACATGGCCGGAGCCAGCTGCTCCACTGCACCGCCGTCGCGAGCCTCGGTCGGCGACGCGCTGGGCGGCACGAGTGTTCCGGCGGAGGGGATCTCGTACTCGCCGGGCAACATCGGATCCGTCGGCAGCGACGAGGAGAAGGCCGCAATCGGCGATGTGCTCGGTAGGCCGGCCGATCCCACCTCGATCATTCTCCTCGGGCCGCTGCTGCGCGGGCAGACCATCGCGATCGACAACGCCGATCGGGTCGGTGCACCATGACGTCGATTCGCAGGCCCCTCATCGGATTCGGCATCTTCATGGTCTTGGCCATCGCGGTGACCACGCTGATCTGGACCACCCTCGGCCGTTCGGTGGCAGGTGAAACCGAGACGTACGCTGCGCTTTTCGAGGATGCATCAGGCCTACAGAGCGGCGACGACGTCCGGATCGCCGGCGTGCGCGTGGGCAAAGTGGAGGATGTGTCGCTCGACGGAAACACCGCACGAGCGCAATTCGTCCTCGAGCGCGGCCAGACCGTGTACGAGAACACTACGATCTCGATCAAGTACCAGAATCTGATCGGTCAGCGCTACCTCGCCCTCGACACCATCGGGCAATCCACCGGTACGGTCGAGCCGGGTGCAACCATCGGGATCGAGCGCACCGAGCCGTCGTTCGACGTCTCCGCTCTCCTCAACGGCTTCCAACCACTGTTCAGCGTGCTCGACCCCCAGCAGGTCAATTCGTTGTCCGAGTCCATCGTTGCCACCCTGCAGGGAGACGGCGTCTCGATCAGCACTCTGGTGGTGCAAAGCGCCTCGCTGGCAGCAGAATTCGCGGAGAAGGACGAAATACTCGGTCTGATCGTAGCCAACCTGGGCGAGGTACTGGCCGAGGTGGCCGATCGCGGTGACGATACGACGGCTCTCATCGAATCCACGCAGAGATTGATGACCGATCTCAATGCGCAAGCAGAACCTCTGGCCACCGCGGTGCGCACGATCGGAGATTCCGCCGGTCCCGTCGCCGAGATGGTGGACGACGTACGGCCGACGCTCTCGGGCACCATCGATCGACTCGGTGCGACCACCGATCTGGTGAACCGCGACGGCGCGCAACTGAGCACGTCCATCGGGATGCTGCCCTCGGTGCTCTCGTCGTTCTCGCGCATCACCGAGAACGGAAGCTTCATCAACATGTACGTCTGCAATCTGGACGTCAGTTTCGCCGGACTTCTTTTCCCACCAGGTGTTTTCAGTCGAGTCGGCGGCACCGCACAGTCGGAGGTCTGCCTCGAATGACGTCGCTATCGGCCCGCGTTCGGGCCTCGACCCGGGCGATGCCCCGTGACTTCTGGCGCGGTATCGCCGGATGCGTGGCAATCGTCCTGATCTTCGGTGCAGTGCTCGGCTATCAGCATGCAGGCATCGGCGATCGGACCGTCGACGTTCTCTTCGCTCAGTCCGCCGGGCTGCGGAGCGGTGACGACGTCCGCATCGCCGGAGTCTCCGCCGGGAAGGTCGATTCTCTCGCGCTGGCAGGCGATCACGTTCACGTCGTGCTCGATGTGGACGACTCCGTCGAGTTGGGTTCCGAGACGAAAGCCGAGATCAAATTGTCCACCATTCTGGGGTCGCGCTACGTCTCACTCACACCGGACGGCGACGCCCCGCTGGGTGATCGTCCGATCGAGCTGTCGCACAGCACAGTTCCCTTCGATCTGCAGAAGGCGATCCAGACCGGTACACCGGTGATCGAGCAGATCGATGCGAGAACGATGCGCGAGTCACTGACCACGGTCGCCGATCAACTCGAAGGCACTCCCGAACTGACCGGTCAGGCACTGGACAGCATCTCGGCCCTGTCGAGGGTGATCGCCGATCGAGAGGATCAGATAGCGGCGCTGCTCGACGATGCAGATCGGGTGACGGCGCGATTGTCGGACAACAGTGCCGCCCTGATGTCGATGCTGGGCCAAGGTGCGGCTCTCGCAAACACCATCGCCGCGCAGCGGGGCGCGGTGGCGAACTTGCTTGCCTCGACCGATGCGCTCACCGCCCAGCTCGACACCGTGTTCGCCGAGAACCGTGCTGCGATAGACCCGTTGATCGGGCAATTGACTGCGCTGAGTCAGGGTCTGGTCAACAACGACGACACGCTGCGGCGGGTGTACGAAAGTCTGCCGGTCACCGTGCGGCAGATGACGAACGCCTTCGGCAACGGTCCCTACGTCGACATCGCCACTCCGTGGTCGTTGCTGCCGGACAACTGGTTGTGCTCGGCCCACGTGGTTCAGGGTTGCCGATGAGAGCCGGGATTCGGGTCGCCGCGGCCGTATGCGCGTCGGCTGTGCTGCTGACGAGCACCGGCTGCGGCATGCCTCGACCGCTCTCCTCGGCGACCGGTTCGACCATCACCATCACCGCCGATCTGGAGAACGCGGCCGGACTGTACGAGGGAAACGAGGTTGCGGTGTTGGGCATGTCGGTCGGAACAGTGGACAGTATCGAGGCGCAGGGTTCGCACGTACGCATCAGTATGACGGTCGACGAATCGGTGCAGCTACCAGCCGATCTGGACGTGGCGACCATCTCGACGTCGGTGGTGACCGATCGGCATGTCGAGTTGACGCCACCGTATTCGGGAGACGGGCCGGTTCTCGAGGACGGGGCGCATGTGCCCCTCTCCCGAACGCACGTACCCGTCGAGATCGACAGGGTGCTCGACGCCGTCACCGAGCTGTCGGCCGCTCTCGCGGACAGCAGCGACGGCAATCGGCCGATCGCAGATCTACTGGCGGTGACGAACGAGGGATTGACGGGAAACGGGGCCAAGATCCGGTCCACTCTCGACGATCTGTCCGCAGCGTTGGCGGTCGGGGTGGACAACAAGGACTCCTTGACCCGCCTGATCACCTCGGTCAGCGAGCTGACCCGCGTTGCGGCAGAGAACGATACGCAGATTCGTGGTTTCTCGACGGACATGGCGCAGGTGATCGGTGAAGCAGGTGATCAGTCGGCCGCGCTCGGAGATACCGTCACACAGATCAATCGGCTGACGAGTCGACTGACGGGCCTGATCGACGCGAACCGAGACTCTTTCCCGGCGCTGTTCGCCAACTTGGAGACCACGGTCGCGGGGCTGACCGATCACAGTCGTGAACTGTCGGAGACGATCGACACGGCACCGACGCTGTTCCGCAATCTCGAGAACGCCACCGATCCGGTCTCCAGAGCTCTGCGCGTCCACTTCCTCACCGACAGAACGCTGTTCGATACCGAACTGGTCAACGAGTTCTGCCAGCGAATCCAGTCGAAGTCGGAGGGCTGCCGTACCGGCCGCGTGTACGACTTCGGACCGGACTTCGGCATCTCGGCCGCGCTGCTGGGGCTGAGTCAGCCGTGAAGTACTGGACGATGCGGATCGCAGCGATCTCGGCGACGGCGGTTCTCGCCGGCTGCAGTACCACCCTCGAGGACCTGCCTCTGCCGAGCCCAGGGGTCGGCGCCGACTCGTACCGCATCGACGCCGTTTTCACCGATGCACTCAACCTGCCTCAGCAGGCGAAGGTCAAACTCGGCGGGGTCGACATCGGTCAGGTCCAGGAGATCGACGCCGAGAACTACACGGCGCGGGTACAGATGGCCATTCGGTCGGGCGTGAACCTTCCGAGCGACGTACGGGCCGAACTGCGACAGGCGACTCCGCTGGGAGATGTCTTCGTCTCTCTCTCTTCGCCCGGCTCAGGACCCGATACCCCTCGGCTGCAACCCGATTCGACCATCGATATCACCTCCACCTCCGCGGGTGCCAGTGTCGAGGAACTGCTCGCCTCGGCATCGCTCGTCGTCAACGGCGGTGGGGTCAGCAGACTGCAGACCATCATCGCAGAACTGGACACGGCGATCGACGGTCGGAGCGCCGACGCGTCGAACATTCTCACCGAGCTCACCGCCACGGTGACGGACCTGAACGAGCGCACCGATCGCATCGATTCGATGCTGGACCGAACGCAGGAGCTCAGTTCGATTCTCGGTGCCAGAACCGATGCGATAGACGCGATCGCACAGCAGCTACCCGAACTCACCCAGACGCTGGCCGACAACAGCAAAGGCATCACCGACGTCATCGCCGCCGCCGGAGGTGCGGCAGGCAAGCTCGCAACCTTCACCGACGAAACAGGTCCGGCGCTGCGTGATCTGTTGGTCGGCACCGAGCAGACGCTCTCGTCGGTCGCTGCGATCGGCGACGACCTCGACGTGGCCATGAAGCAACTCGAGCAGCTCGCACCGAAACTGGCCTCGAACACCAAGGGTAATTCCGTCGCGATCTATGTTCGGCTCTCCTGGCTGAGCCTGGCTGCGCTGGACGATCCGGAGAGCCATTGGCCGGGGGCCCAGGACGGCGAGGACTTCGTCGGCAGCCTCACCGACACGTTGAACCGTGTGTACGGTCGGGTGACCGGACAGGGACTCACTCCCGCGCCGACCGTCGAACTGCCGACCCCCACCGGCACCCCGTCTCCCGACGACACGGGGGCCGGCCGATGACACTGCGCCACTGGGTGACTCGACATCCTGTACTCGTCTCGAACACAGCACTCGCGCTCGTCCTTCTCGTGGGGGCGGCATACCTGACCGTCGGAGCGCTGCGCATCGATCCGCTCTCGGACGACTACCGCGTCACCGTGCGGCTCCACGGATCCGGTGGGGTGCAGGCGAACGGAGATGTCTCCGTGCGCGGGCAACGAATCGGGCGAGTAGCTGCTGTCGACATCACCGTCGACGGTGTCGAAGCGCAACTGGACATCTCGGCCGGGCACCGCGTTCCGGCCGACGGCACCGTCGTGGTGGCAGCGCTGTCCGCTGCGGGCGAGCAGTACATCGACTTCCGCCCCGATTCCGACGATGCTCCGTACCTGGCCGACGGCGACGTGGTCGAACAGGATCGAACGGACACCCCGGTCCCCTTCGCCACGATGCTCGTGAGTGTCACCGATCTGGTGAGCCAGATCGACCCGGCGCAGCTGTCCTCGATCATCGACGAGCTCGATGCTGCGACGGCGGGTGGGCCCGCGGAACTGCAAGCGATCATCGACGGCGGCGGCGCACTGCTCACCGGTCTGGATTCCGTTCTTCCCGAAACGATCACCCTGATTCGCACCGGTCGGACGCTGCTGCAGACCGTCGGCGACATCGAACCCGATCTGACCCGACTCTCGATCGGCGGCACGGCGTTGGCAGAGCAGTTGTCTGCGTCGGACGCCGAGATACGCGCTCTGCTCGACGACACCCCTGCTCGACTCGATTCCGCCAAGGCGGTCATCGGGGAGAATCGCGATGCCGGCGGGGATCTTCTGAAGAACCTCGCCCGCATCGCCAGGGCCGCTCGCCTGCACACACCCGCGATCGCGGCCCTGTTCCCGGCGATGTCGGCCGGCGCAGGCGCGTTCGGACTCGCCGGCCACGACAACCAGCTCAATGTCGTCGCCGACCCGTATCCGAGACCCACCTGCGACTACCTCAACCCCACTGTCTCGCCGTCCATCGCCGCGATGACTCCGCCGCTGAAGTACATGTACTGCAACAGCATCGACCCGGGGCTGCAGGTTCGGGGCGCGCAGAACGTTCCTCGCCCACCAGGCGACGACACCGGCGGTCCCCCCGCCGGCGCTACCGGGCAGGAGCGGACTGGCGGCTGACCGACCCCTCGACCGTCTTCCCAACGAAGGAGTACACATGACCGACCTGAGAACCGACGACCCGATACCCGACGAAAAACTGGACGAGACCCCCGAGGAGCCCGCGGTGCAGGCTCGCGCACGTCGGCGGCCGTCGGCAGTGGTGTCTGCTCTGGCGCTGGCGTTGATCGCCGCGATCGCCTGTGCGGGTGTCTTCGCGTACCAGCTCGAACACCGACGCTCGCTCGACACCTCCCGCGCCGAGGCCGTCGATACCGCTCGGACCTTCGCGATCACCTTGTTCACCTACAGTGCAGATACGTTCGACACCTACGTCGACGACGTATTATCTGGTGCCACTGGGTCATTGGCTGATACGTTTACCGAGACCAGCAGCGATTTGCAGGCGACTCTGGTGGAGGCCGGTGCCACATCGACGGCGCAGGTCCTCGACATCGCTGCGAAGTCCACGGCCGTCGACCGGGTGGAAGTGTTGGTGATCATCGATCAGACGGCATCGAACGCCACGGTCACCGAACCGCGTCAGGCGGTGAATGCAGTGGTCATGACGCTCGAAAAGCAGGAAGACGGTAGGTGGTTGACCAGTGACGTCGCCAATCCCAGCTCCGCGCAGTAGTTCGGGCGACGCGTTCTCCCCGGGGCCGTACTCGGACGGCCCGCCTCCCGAAGCCCTCGACATCGAATACCCGGACCTCACGCATTTCGGACTCGAGGAGTTGGGCCGCGCCGCCTGGATCACCGTGGTCCTCGTTGCTGCCGCTGCGATAGCCGTCATCCGATGGCCGGTGTCCTGGCTCTCCAAACGCCGTCGCTTCACGGTTGCTCTCGCCGAAGGTCTGGTGAAGGGGTTCGAGGCGCTGGGGCCGACGTTCGTCAAACTGGGCCAGTTCATGGCCTCGTCGCCCGGCGTGTTTCCCCCGGTTCTGGCCGATGCATGTCTACGACTGCTCGACGGTGTCCCACCCGTCCCGGCGCACAAGGCTCGCCGCGCGGTCGAGCGCGACCTGGGCGGCAGCATTGCTGAGCTGTTTCGGTCGTTCGACGACGTGCCCCTCTCGGCTGCATCTGTGGCGCAGGTACACGCCTGCGTGCTACCCGACGGCCGCGAGGCGGTGGTGAAGGTGCAACGGCCGGAGATTCGACGTCGCATGCGGGTCGATCTCCGGGTCGCATACACCGGAGCCGCGTTGCTGGAGAGATTCTTCGAGTTCTTCCGTATAACGAATGCGACGGCCGTCGTCCGCGATCTCAACGACCTGACGGCCCAGGAACTCAACAGCGCAGCAGAAGCGCTGCGCCAGGAACGTTTTCGCGACAATCTGTACGTGTTCGGGGACAATTCCCACGTGATGGTTCCGGAGATCTTCTGGAGCCATTGCGGACCTCGGGTGATCTGTATGGAGCGAGTTCGCGGCACTCCGGTCGGCCGCATCATGTCGGACGATCCGGCCACGGTCGACTCGGAGCTACAGCTTCGTCGGGGCGTGAAGGTCTGGCTGGAAGCCGTTGTGCTGCACGGGCCGTTCCACGGAGATGTGCACGCGGGCAATCTGTGGGAGCTGGACGACGGACGGGTCGGGTTCCTCGACTTCGGGATCGTCGGCGAGCTGCCCGAAGAGTGGCGCGACGTGTTGCGCGAAATGTTCCGTGCATCTCTGTTCGACGGTAATTACACCGAGGCTGCGCGACGCATCCGCATGCTGGGCATCACCGAGGGAACGACGTTGGGCGACAAACTGATCGGCCTCCAGTTGCGAAAGCTGTTCGAGCCGGTTCTCGGCCGAGGTGCCGGCCGACTGGATCTGAGCAGGCTGGTGGGGTCGCTCGTCGAGACCGGTAGGCGCTGGGGCGTCGCGACGCCGGAAGAGTTGGTCTTGTTCGGCAAACAACTGGGCTACTTCGAAAGATACTCGGCCACACTGGCTCCCGACTGGATACTGGGCCGAGATCTCTTCCTCTTCCGAAACATACTGCCCAACGAGGTCGCGGCCGCCGCCCTCGCGCGAAACATCACGCTGCCCGACTGACCGCCCTCACCTGGGTGCCATTCGGATCGCACCGTCCATTCGAGTCGTTTCCCCGTTGATGTAGTCGTGCTCGACCAACATCTGCACCAGCTGTGCGAACTCTTCCGGTCGCCCCAGTCGTGAGGGGAACGGCACGCTTGCCTCCAACGCGGCTCGATAACCGGCGTCCATACTCGCGAGCATCGGTGTGTCGACGGTGCCGGGAGCGATGGTGTTGACACGAATACCGAACTGCGCCAGATCACGTGCCGCCACGACGGTCATTGCATGGATGCCGCCCTTGGATGCGGCGTACGCGATCTGACCTACCTGTCCCTCGAATGCAGCGACCGAGGCAGTGTTGACGATCAGTCCTCGCTGTCCGTCGTCGTTCACGGGGTCGAGTGACTGCATCCGATCCGCTGTCAGCCGCATGACGTTGAAGGTCCCGAGCAGATTGACCGTCATCACCGTGCGAAATATCTCGAGATCGTGGGGCCCGTTCTTCGACACGATGCGACCGGCCCACCCCACTCCCGCACAATTGACCACCACCCGTAGCGGAGGGGCAGAACCGGTCAGCGCGCTCAGCGCCGCCTGCACCTCCGCCTCACTGGTGACGTCTGCTGCGACCAAGGTGATGCCTTCGGGCACGCGGTCTCCGGCGCGTTCGATCGAGTAGGGCACATCGAGCCCCAGCACCTGTGCTCCGCCGTCGACGAGCCGGCGAGCAACCGCCGCACCGAGTCCCGACGCCGCCCCTATCACCACTGCTGTCGTTCCTGAAATATCCATCGAAGATCCTCTCCGACAATCGCTCCACCCGACGCCGACTACCCGAGTTACCACGCGCGACGGTGCGTCCAGTGCAACACGAGCCGATCTGAGGGGCCACAGTCGAAGCATGAGTAATGGCAGTGCCCAGTTGTGCACTTCGACAACAGACTCACATCATGTCGCGGGCGACGAGTGCAGCGTGCAGCGACGATGCCTCGCTGAACACCATCGGATTCAAGCCGGTCAATGCCTGCACTTTGCCCAACCGATAGGTGACCGAGTTTCGGTGCACGTGCATGCGACGGGCCGTGGCGAGTTGGTTGCAGTTCTCGTCCAGGAAGATTCGCAGAGTCTGCTCGAAAATCGGATCTGCATTCGCCAGTGGCTCCACGAGTTCTGCGACGGCAGGCAGATCGGGCCCCGATGCGGCACCCAGATATTCGACGGTCAGGTGCGCCAGATCGGCGACGAATTCGGGTCTGTCCAGTTTGTGTGCCGCGCCGGAAAGGCCTCGCGCCACGCGGTACGCGTCGGGCACGCCGTGGGCGGTGGTCGACGCTGCGATACCTGCCCAGCACCGCACTGCCGCGGCGTCGTGCGCGAGTTCGACCGCGTTCCTGAAATCGACTGTGGCAGCCTCGCGTCCCTGCGCCGACCAGTGGACCGCCACCCATCCGTTGAGGTCGAGTCGAATTCGCACATCGGGAATCGATTCGATTCCGGACTTGAGTGCAGCGACCGACGAGCCGGCACCCGGTGAACCTGCGAGCGTGAACACGGCGATCACGAAGCACGGGTGATCGATTTCGAAAGGCCCCGTCGCCTCACCGGTGGCGAGCAGAGCATCGACGGCCGCGCGGTCCCGCTCGCGTGCCTCGGAGCGAGGATCGGCCGACCGGTGCGCAGCTTCGGTGGCGATGAGGGTGACGACGTTGAAGATGTAGTCGGTGACCTTCGGCATCAGTTCGAGCAGGCCTTCGCGCTCGGACGGGTCGGATTCGGAGATGAACCGACGCCAGAGGTCGGCGGACACCACCTGGTAGGACCCGATCACCTCCTGCAGACTTGCCCCGTTGGCCAAGCGCGCCATAGCGAGTTCGGTCACCGGCCGAAGATCGTGCGCGGTCGGCATCTTTCCGCTCTCGATGAACGCCAACAGTGCTTTGACGTTCAACTCGATTCCGTCGAAGAATTCGTGTGCCACCAGCTCACTGGGCACACGACGATACGACGGTCCGCCCTGGCTTGCGTACCAACCGATGACTGCCGCAACGCGCTCGCTGACTGCGGACTCCGAACCTGGCACCGAATCGTCGTCCATCCGTTCACACTTCCACCCGTTGGCACTATGCACAACAGTGGATGTTCAGCATCGTCGGATCGTCACTGTGCGGACGGTTCGAGCTGCTGTGAGATCGGTGGCACACCGAATTCACCCGTCTCATCGATGCGACGGAAACACCGAGGGGGCTCACGTTTCGATGTCCACATACCCAGCCTTGGAGTCCACAGTGCTGCGAGCTCGCCAGATCGCAGTCATGCAGCGCAGTGGAATCATCGATCTGAAGCGTCCGCTGCGCGTTCGGCAGAAGTCCAGAGCAGTGCGCACTCTCGGACCGATCGCCAGTGGAATCACCACCGGAGCCAGGTGGCACGGAGACCGGGTCGCGATCATCGACGATGCCGGTCCGTTGACCTATCGGGAGGTCGACCGTGCCACCAACGCCATCGCCCACAACTGGCATGCGTGTGGCCTGAGCGAAGAATCGACCATTGCCGTGCTGTGCCGTGATCACCGCGGTCTGGTGCTCGCGATGATTGCGGCAGCCAAACTCGGAGCCAGGCTGGTGCTGATGAATACCGGATTCAGCGCTCGGCAGTTTGCGGATGTTGCAGTGCGAGAACGTGTTTCTGCCGTGGTGAACGACGAGGAATTCGATGATCTCGCGGGCGAACTGGCACCGCACATCACCAGACTCGGAAGCGCCCTCGACGGTCTCGACCAGGGCGGGGTGGACACTGCACTACCGTTGCCCACACGCCAAGGGCAGTTCGTCCTGCTGACCGGCGGTACGACGGGAACCCCCAAGGGCGCACCGCGTGAGGTGGACTCGCCTTTCGCTTCGGCGCAGTTTCTCGACAGAGTGCCACTGGAGACCGGTCAGACTGTTCTCCTGTGCGCTCCCCTTTTCCATGGAACTGCTTTGTCTCAGTTCATCATTGCCATCAATTTGGGATGCACCGTAGTACTTCACGGGCGTTTCGATGCCGCGAAGGCTCTGCGCCAGATCGAATCTCACCGATGTGAGGCCGTCGTCCTGGTGCCGACGATGCTGCACCGCATTCTCCGCTCCCCCGACATCGACACTCACGACACCTCGAGCGTGCGCGTCATCTTCACTTCAGGAGCAGCTCTCGCTCCGAGTCTGGGCAACCGCGCCATCGAGAAGTTCGGCCCCGTCATCTACAACTACTACGGTTGTACCGAGACCGGAACGGCCACTGTCGCCACTCCGGCAGATTGGCTGGCGGGTCCTGGAACCGTGGGGCGTCCACCCCTCGGCATCGTCGTGAAGTTGATCGACGCCGACGGTGACGTGGTGTCCGAACCTGACCGCAGGGGCACCATCCACGTCGGAAACTCCATCTCGTTCCAGGGCTACTCGTCCGGTGGGAACAAGGCCTTCGCACACGGCCTGATGTCCACCGGCGATGTAGGGCATTGGAATTCGAGCGGGCTGTTGTTCGTCGACGGCAGGGACGACGACATGATCGTCTCCGGCGGCGAGAACGTGTTTCCCGGCGAAATCGAAGCAACGTTGTACGCGCATCCCGACATCGAAGAAGCGGCCGTGACAGGCGTACCCGACGACGAGTTCGGTCAGCGCTTGTCTGCGGTCATCGTGCGATCGAATCCGACTCTGACTGCGGAGGCCGTCCGAACGTACATCCGAACCGAACTCGCCCGCTTCAAGGCTCCGCGCGACGTGGTGTTCGTCGACCACCTCCCTCGCACCACCACGGGCAAGATCGACCGCCGTGTCATGTCCGACCTCACTGCGTTCGCCGAGTTACCCCGACTGCAATGAAGGTGAACGGCGCAACACAATTCGCGACCGGCGACGAGTTGAAACAGATCACCGACGGCGAGGACGCTCAGCTCTCCAGCGTCAACGAGTGAGGTGCCGACGTGAACGTCGCAGCGGATCCCGCGGCGCGCGCTATACCCGCGATTCCACCCCACACCATCATGGTGAGGTAGTCGACGAGCTCGTCCACCGTCATGGTCCGATCGAAGATCCACCAGTGTGACGCCAGCCGAACGGCACCGATCATCGCGAAGGCGATGGGCATCGAGCCGGCCGTGGAGAACTGTCGCTCTCGAAATCTGTCGGCGATGACACCGGCCAGCAATTCTGCGATCAGTCCCTCCGCGGCGGTGATGACGTCTCGGTTGCCGGAGACGGCGTTGTTGGCGTGAACGTAGATGTAGATCTCGGGATCGGTGGCGACAGTCGTGACGTAGGCGGAGATCACTGCGCGGGTGAGGTGGTACTCGTCGAGGTCGTCGGACATCGCGTCTTGGATACCAGGCACCAGCACCGTCTCGACGTATCGCGCCATCGCAGCGTCCGCCAGGCCCTTCTTGTCGGCGAAGTGCTTGTACAGCACGGTTTTCGAGACGCCGTTCGCCGAGGCGATGTCGTCCATGCCGATGTCGTGCCCCTGCTGACGAATCGCGGCCAGAGTGCAGTCGAGCAGTTCACGCCGCCGGGTGATCCGGTGATCGCGCCACCGGAGACTTCGCCCGTCGACCTTCTCCGGCACGCTCACGCCGACTGCGAGACGGTTCGAGATCCCCTCAACAGAATCGACGCCACCAGTTCCGGATCGTCCGACATCGGTACGTGCCCGAGCCCCGAGTACGTCGTCACGTCGGCCTGCGGAAATGTTCGACGCACCAGCGGTGCCTGATACACCGGCAGAACCCAGTCGCGACGGCCCCACGCGACCGTGACAGGAACGGACTCGTCAACCGGAATGCTGAAGCGCGGCACTGCGTTACCCGCCGCGTCGATCGCGCGGTTGGTGGTGATACTGAGCGCGTCGATGGTGGCCGTGGCCACGGGAACTCGCCACGGCTTGGCGTAGAAGACGCCATTGGCGATCGTGCGACCGACGACCGAACGCATCACGGCCGGTGCGATCGGACTGATCGCTCGGGACAACGCGCGCAGCAATCGGAACACGAGCAGCGCACGTGTCTGATCCCAGTGTCCGCGGAAGAAGCCGGCCGGAGACAGCGCGGTGGCCGAGGCGACCGACCCACGGGCGGCGAGTTCGAGTGCGAAGTATCCGCCCAACGAATTCCCGGCCACATGTGGCTTCTCACCTTCCACCGCCACGTGCTCGAGGAACCGCTCGAGCTCGGCGACGATCCACGGGCCGAGGTCGAACTCCTCGGTGGGGAGCTCCGGCGAATCACCGTGGCCGGGCAGGTCCACCGTCACCACTCGCCGGTGCCGTGCCAGTGTCTCGACGACACTGTCCCACGCATGTTGCCGGTGCACGATGCCGTGGATGAGTACCAACGTCGGGCCCTCACCCCGGATCGTGTGCGCCAGAGTCAGCCCATCGATGTCCGAAGTCACTGCATACCAATCTTTCTCGACTCGATGCGGTACACGTTCTCCATACCCGACGGGTTCGATCCGGCCACCTTCGGTTGCGCCGCACGGCCGAACGTCATCGATTCCGTCAGATCGTCGAAGCGCGCGTCGATTCTGTCGAGAATGTAGTTCTGGCGTACCGACCACGGGCGCTCCGTCCCTGATTTGGGGAGTTCGTTCAGAGACCGCGTGACGTAGCCGGAGGCGAGATCGACGACCGGACGAGATTCCACGGCCTTGCCCTGACGGTCCGGGGTCGCGTGGGTGTATCCGTGAGATCGCATGTACACCAACAGTTTCGCTACCGCCTGGGCCGTCATGTCGGCTTTGAGCGTCCACGAAGCATTCGTGTACCCGATGCACCAGGCAACGTTGGGCACATCCTCGAGCATGTGGCCCTTGTAGACGAACTTGTCGTGCGCCTCGAACCGCGTTCCGTCCAGGGACAGCTCGATTCCGCCGAAGGCCTGGAGCTTCAACCCCGTTGCGGTGACGATGATGTCGGCGGGAATCTCCTCTCCCGATTCCACGCGAATACCGTCGGCGGTAACACCGGAGATCCGGTCGGTCACCACCGTCGCGCGACCGGAACGAATGGCCTTGAAGAGATCGCCGTCCGGCACGACGCACAGACGCTGGTCCCACGGGGCGTAGGTCGGCTTGAAATGCTTGTCGACGTCGTATCCACGCGGCAGCTGCGCCTTCGTCATCGCCCGGAACACCCTGCGGGCCGTCTTCGGTGCCCGTCGACACAACTGGTACGAGCCGACCATCAACAGTGCATTGCGCCACCGCAATGCACTGTGCGCCAGCGAGTCCGGCAGGAGGCGCTTGGTGATCGTGGTGAACGGATCGGTCATCGGTAGTGACGCGATGTAGGTGGGTGAACGCTGCAGCATCGTCACCGACGCGGCGTCGGCCGCCAGAGAGGGCACCAATGTGATTGCGGTTGCGCCACTTCCGATCACGACGACCCTCTTGCCGGTGTGGTCGAGCCCTTCCGGCCACTGCTGGGGGTGCACCACCTGCCCGCTGAACTCCTCGAGCCCGGGAAGATCGGGGGTGTACCCACCCGAGTAGTCGAAGTAGCCGGTGCACAGGAACACGAATCGACTGCGGTAGGTAGTGGGAACACCGTTCGTCAGCGCGTCGACCGTCCACAGGTCCGTCGACGAATCCCAGTTCGCCGCAGTGACCATGGTCGAGAAATGCGTGTGCTCGTCGATACCGTTGGCGTAGGCGGTATCGACGATGTAGTTGCGGATGTCTTCGCCGTGCGCGAGCAGAGTGTCTCCCTGCCACGGCGTGTGCGGGAACGAGAACGTGAAGATGTCGCTGTCCGACCGAATTCCGGGGTATTTGAACAGATCCCAGGTACCGCCTGCCCGCTCGCGGCCCTCGAGGATCGAGTAGCTCAGCTCCGGAGCCATCTCCTGCAAGCGATATGCGGCGCCGACGCCCGATATGCCGGCACCGATGATGAGAACGTCCTTGAAGTTGTCGACAGTATCGTCGACCTCGGGCCACCTACCTGGGCTTTTCGTCACGCCACGCCTCACTGTCTTGCCGAACACCATCGCAATGTCGACCGACTAAGCAGCGGATCGCGACTTACATCACACAATGTGCCATTGACGAGTGGTGGTGTCAATGACAGTCTTCAACGCATACCGAAGACAGGAACCCCTCATGAACTTCACTCCCTCCGTTGGCTGCACCCCCATCGCGCCCGGAACCAGTACCCGATGACTCCTGTGGTGGTCGGGGCCGCAGGAGTCATCGCCCTCGTCCTACTCGCGTCGAGGGGATCGGGTCTGGACTTCAACCGACGTTCCCTCACGGCGGCGTACGCCTCGAGCTCGGCGCGCGCTCCCCGAGAAAAGTGCAGGCTGCGCTCGACGAGCTGACCGCCCACAACACCGGTCAGTAAGCTCGCGTCATGTCCGACAGGAAGTATGCAGGCAGATCTGCGGAGGAGCGCGCATCCGAGCGTGTCACCCGACTGTTGGACGCAGCCCTGACGCTGTTCGGCACCCACGGATACGCCGCGACGACGATAGGCATGCTCTGCTCCGAGTCCAATGTCTCGACGCGACACTTCTATCGCGAGATCGGCAGTCGCTCGGAGTTGCTCAAGCTGCTCGTCACGTCACTGAACCGCAGCGGCGAAGACGCGGCGCGTGATGCCATCGGTGCGACCGGCCCGCAACCGGTGACGACATCGATAGAAGCCGCGATTCGCGCGTATCTCGACGTCACGTGCCACACCCGCACAGCAGCTCGCGTCTGTTACGTCGAGGTCGTCGGCGTCAGCACCGATATCGAGTTGTGGCGAACCCGCCAGCGAGACGTGATCGTCGATATGTTCGGTGGACTTGCATCGGCTGCGGCGGCCCGAGGGGAACTGGCGGACAGGGACTATCGGCTGGTCGTTCTCGCAATTATCGGTGCTGCCAACATCTTTGCCCAGGAATGGGCACTTGCACCTTCGCCCGATGCCACTTTCGCGCCGTACGTCGACACCCTGGTCGAACTGGCCAGGGCAGCTCTTGTGGATCACGACCGAGCGAACGACGATCTCGCCGTCATCCGGTCGCATACCGCAGCAGGCTCCGATAGACGTTGATGTCCATGTCGACAGCGCCGGTACGTATCAGTGCCCGGTGGACTCGGGCTCGGAATTCACCGCGCCCGATGCCGAACCGGAGAAAGATCTCGGACGCCTCGGGACCGCCGTACGGCTCCCATTGCGCCGCGAAATCGAGCAGCATCGCATCCTCGGTCGAGTTACGCATCGACGCCTCCGTCTCTGTCGATCAACTGCTGCAACCGCGTTCGCGCTCGGTCCCGTCATCGAGTGCGTGACAGGACCCGTTCAGTTCATCACCGGCACAGCGCCGTGGTCCATCGGACATTCGCGTACCCCCGGTCGCATCCGGTTGTGCAGTTGGACAACGAACGGCGGTAGCGAGCCGGGCGTGCTGCCGTGAGGTTCCCCAGGTCACGCGATGCGACCGGACATGCACCCTGCTAGCATGCCAGTTATCAATGAACCATCCGTTGATGGCTTATATGCTGTGGCAGCGAGAGAAGGTGCACGATGTGGCTCGTCGTTTACATCGCTTTTCTTCTATGGCTGGTCGTGTCGACCATGCTGGCCGTCTGCATGGGCACGGTGATCTCCCGAAGCAGCCTGGAAGATGAGGCCGCCGAGATGCGTCGACGCATCGGGAAGCCTCGGAGAGAACCAACACTCCCGCCACACCACACTGCCGCTACCCCGCAATCCCGAAGACTGTGACGGAGCGTCGATTCGGCAGAATCCACAAAATTCGTGTGCTATCTTACCCACCGGTAACAACACGTGATGCGCCTCACATTCGGAGGCGTGTGGGTCGGGGGAGATCGAATGGTTGGTTCAACGCTGCGGCGACTGTTGGCAATTGCCTGTGTGGGGGCTATCGGAGTTGTTGCCGCACCGACGGCAACGTCAGCGCCGGTTCAGGATCCGTTCTTCCGGTACTCCGGCGAGGTTGCGCTCGCAGATCTCGAACCCGGAGCTGTTCTCGCGACTCGGACCGTTCCGTATCACGTGGTGAACGTGCCGACGCCTCTGCAAGCAATCCAGATTCTGTACAGATCGACGGACTCGCAGGGCCGTCCCGTCGCGAACGTCACCTCCATTCTGCGGCCACCGAACGCGCAACCCGACAAAGTGGTCGCGTACCAATCCGCCTACGACTCACTCAATCCCGACGACAGCCCCTCACGCGCCATAGCCGGAAACACACCGCTGCTCGGTCTGACGCCGAGCGGCCGCAACGTCGCGGTCGGCGGTGTGGTCGCATCGGGTGAAGCTGCCATCCTGGCACCTCTCCTCCTCCTCGGGTACACCGTCGTCGTTGCCGATACCCAGGGCCCCACAGCGAATTTCGCCGCAGGGCCCGAATACGGGCAGATGACTCTCGACTCACTGAGGGCGTCCCAGCGAGTACCGGAGACGGGCATCGACGACGACGCAGAGATCGGGCTGATCGGGTACTCGGGTGGTGCGATCGCAACCAACTGGGCGGCCATCCTCGCCCCCAGCTACGCACCTGACATCGACGACAACCTGATCGGTGCCGCCCAAGGCGGATTGCTGGTCGATCCGGCCAAGAACCTGCGCTACATCGAAGGAAGTATCGGATGGGCAGGCGTCGCAGGTATGGCGATCATCGGCCTCGGACGTGCCTACGACATCGACTTCGGTCCGTACTACAACGACCGTGGACGCGACCTCTTCGCGCACGTGGACGACGCGTCGATCCTGAACGTGCTGTTCCAATATCCGGGCCTGAAGTGGGCGGACGTGGTCACCCCGGAGTTCGCCGACCCCAATTCGGTTCCCGAGTTCGTCGATGTGGTCAACAAGATCAACATGGGACAGGCTCCAACTCCCACCATCCCGATGTTCGTAGCGCAGGCCTCGAACGGAATCCTCGAGGGCACCCTTCCCGGGCCTATGGGTACCGGACCCGGGGACGGCGTCATGGTTGCCGGCGACGTCCGCAGCCTGATGAACAAGTACTGCGACGCCGGCCTGTCCATTCAGTACGACGAGTACGACACCATCAGCCACACCGTCGGTGCAGCCCTGTGGCTTCCCGGCGCGTTGGCATGGTTGACGGATCGATTCGCAGATCGCCCCGCTCCGAGCAACTGCGGCCGCATCGCTCCGGGTAACTCACTTGCCCCGCAGGCGCATTCGCCCCGCTGACACACGGGCCGACGGCGGCTGACCAACCGAGCCAACGCCACCTCAACTTCCTGGAAATCCCTCCGGCAGTGGCGCGAAATCCGCCTTGAAGGTCGGGCCGGGGGGAAGTCCGCGAAGCACGGCAGAAATCCATGCCACCGCTGGCGGAAAACCGACTGTGGAGTTCACGAGATGTTCCGGTATCGGTGAGGTGTAGAACCGGAGATCGGCTCCGCTCTCCCAGTATTTTTCCACCGTCGGCAGAACCGAAGACTGCGGAATGAGCTCATCCCACACTCCGTGCCACCACAGAATCGGACTGTCCGGAATGTGCTGGCCGAGACTGTTGTCTTGCAGCACCTTCAGGACTCCCGGTGCGGTGGCCAGAGTTTTTCCGGGTTGGAAGTATTCGCTGATCGGCCGATACACGCCGGTGAGGGCTGCGCTGTAGACGCAGCGGCTCTCCAGATCGGCCACCAACTGCTGACCTTCCACGGTCAACAATTCACTGCTGTCGAAGACTTCGGGGTACTGACGCGAGAGCGCAGCGAATCCGAGCCACATCGTGAAGTTTCCGGTGCCTGCAATTCCCGTCTGTGGTTCGGTCGCGTAATTCGAGAGCGTCACGAGATCGCCGGGCGTCCCGCCGACCGCCGTACCACTCAACGCGATGTCCGGCGCGTAACTCTGCCGAAGTTCGGCAGCACGCAACGATCCCGAACCGCCGCCCGAGTAGCCGTACAGCGCAATCGCGGATTCCGACAACCCCAGGCTCATCTCGTTCTTCATCGCCCGCAGCGAGTCGAGCACCATCTTGCCCTCGTCGTACGCGTTGAACGTGTTGTTCTTGCCATCGAAGTCAGGAATGTTGATGGCAAATCCCTGCGCCAACCACCCTGCAAGCAGCGCAGACTCTTTCATCGTTCCGACCTGAAGGGTGAAGGAAGGGTTGCACGACGAGTCGGTGGAATCTATCGCTTCCTGGAAAGACACCACGGGTCGCGGGCTTCCCGTCCACGGAATTCCCGGAACGACAACCGTCGTCGCAGTCACGGTCGGTGTGTCGTGCACGTCCGATGTCCGGTACAGAATTTGCCGGGTGTAGACGGGAAAAGGAATACCCAGAATGCGCGTTTGCACCTCACGCGTGCGCACGACTGCACCAGGCTCCAAGTTCTCGATATCCGACGGGTCGTCGTACCAGGGATCCTCGTCGGGGACCGGCACAGGCAGCACCTCGTACAACTGCGGTTCCGACGGTAGCTGTGGCAGCTGATTCTGGTCCGACGGAAAGGCCGGTGGGAATTGCGGATTCGCCTCTGCGACTCCTCCCCCGGCCAGCACTGCCCCGACCACCAAGAGAATTACCTGAGCGCGTCGCGCCCACCGACCACCTGAATCGATCATTGGATGAGATATCCGTTCTGCTGTCCCGACGAAGTACCCGCGAGAGGGTGAGAGTGAGCCGAGTGGCTTCCGAGAATCAGCGTAAGCCACACCACACCTATCTGACAAGATGTATTTTCACTTGGTGCCAGCAGAGTCGAATTTGCCTGCATCGGAATCGAACCCGACTATCCAGACGGGACGGATCCACGCCGTTTCCCGAACGACGACGCCGGAGGGTCTACCACTGCGCGCCGGGAACCATCGCGGCGAGACGACGAAAGGGCTTGGGCGCGTGCCGATCACGTCGATCCGATGCGGGCACGTCCTCGAGCACCGCGGTGTCGGACATGTCGGCCCGCAACGCACCCCGGGCAGCCGGAGAGTCGCCCATGGCCTGATGCATGGCGCTCGCGATCCACAGCTTCAAGCGCGGTGTGAACGTATGTCCCCATTCGCCGATCGTGCCGAGAGGAACGTCGATTCTCCGGGGTCGCTTGACCAGAGCCCGCACCACCATGGCGGCCGCCGTCTCGGGACTCGTGATCGGTCCGGCGTGATAGCCGTCGGACGGGGAGATCATCGGCGTATCGACCAGCGGGAGGTGAATGGTGGTGAACGTGATCCCTTCGTGCAACAGCTCGGTCGCTGCCACCTCGCTGAATCCGTCGAGTGCCGACTTGCTCGCCACGTAGGCGGCAAACCTGGGCGCGTGATTCTGCACCGCAGCACTGGAGATGTTGACCACGTGGCCGAATCTGCGTGCCTGCATCTGCGGAAGCAGACCCATGGTCATTCTGACGGCACCGAAGTAGTTCACGGCCATGGTTCGCTCGAAGTCGTGGAACCGATCCGTCGACCGAGCAAGAGAGCGACGAATGGATCGGCCGGCATTGTTGACCAGCATGTCGACGTGACCGTGGTCGGCGAGAATACGAATGATCGTGGCGTCCACGGCCTCTGCGTCCGTCACGTCGCACACGTAACCGAACGCCCGCCCACCGTTGCTGCGGATCTCGTTCACCGTTGCCATCAACTGTTCTTCGTTTCTGGCCAGCAGTATGACGAGGGCGCCGTCTTCGGC
This sequence comes from Rhodococcus sp. 15-2388-1-1a, assembly GCF_002259145.1. Classification (NCBI taxonomy): domain Bacteria; kingdom Bacillati; phylum Actinomycetota; class Actinomycetes; order Mycobacteriales; family Nocardiaceae; genus Rhodococcus; species Rhodococcus sp. 15-2388-1-1a. The sequence goes on from NZ_NPFP01000003.1 coordinate 148,992, forward strand.
CACCCTGATCGCAGTCGCGCGGCCGATGCCCGACGACGCCCCGGTGATGACGATGTGTCGGCCCACCAACGGCCCCCGGGGGGACGGGCGCCGGGCGCGAGTGGGATCGAGGTGGTTGTACCAATACGTCCACAGACCGGTGGCGTAGTCGGCGAGCGGCGGATACGTGATGTCACTCCCCCTCAGGGCCAACGACGTTATCGCGGAGGAGAATTCGGTGGGGATCGCGAAGTGCTCGAGCACGACGCTCGGTAGGTCCAGACGTCTCAGTACCGCCGACCGGAGCAGCCGTAGTTGCCGGTGACGAGGATTTCGCAACGCGAATCGCCCCACGGACCCGGGCAGCGAGGCGACCGGATGCGGAGCTCCGGCCGCAGAAGCCAATGCCTCGTACACCTCGCGCACGGGCTGAGGTGTCGGGTTGACGAGATGGAACACCCGCTCCGTCCCGGTGTCGGTGAGCATCAGATGCACCAGCGCGCGAGTGACCACATCGACCGGAACCAGATTGGTCGCACCGATAGCGGGCACAGCCACCGGAAGACCGGCAGGGAGCGCGGAGAGCAACTTCAACGCGCCGAACAAGTAGTACGGACCATCGATCTTGTCCATCTCGCCGGTTCTCGAATCTCCGATCACCGCTGCCGGGCGATAGACCTTCCACTCGAGTCCGTCCATGCCTCGCACGAGCTTCTCCGCCTCGAACTTGGTGCGGTGGTAGGCAGTCGGAAAGCCCTGACCCAGATCGAAGTCGTGCTCGGTGAATCGTCCCCGAAAATCGCCCGCGACTGCGATGGACGACACGTGGTGCATGACGGCACCGGTGCGCAGGGCCAGGAGCGCTACCTCGCGTGTTCCCTCCACGTTCGTCACGGCCTGATCGTCACCCGCGGTCAGGTCGTAGACCGCACCGAGATGCACGACGTGATCGAGACGGTCCGGCAACACCCCGTCGTCGATACCGAGACCCGGTTCGGTGAGATCCCCGATGATCGGCAGCACCCGGTGATGGGACGCAACGCGATCCAGCGATCCCGCTCGCACCAGCACGTGGACCGACGCCGATGGATCCCGATCGAGTATCTCCTGGACCACTCGCCTGCCGAGGAATCCGGTTCCGCCGGTGACGAAGAAATTGACGCTCACAGTGCACTCCTGATCAATTGTTCGGTCGAGTCGATGTCTCTGGAATACGCACCGGCTCTGAGGAAGCGGCCGGTCTTACCGCCGTTCTTGCCCGCGGTGAATCGCCCGCCGCGGAACACGACTTCTCCGGCAACGACGGTTGCGTCGACCGCTTCGTCGTTGCGGTTGACCATGCGAGAGATTCCGCCGAATTGTTCGATCGGTGCCTCGTACACGCCGTCGACACTCGCGTTCAGTCCCGATGGGTCGACTATCACCAGATCGGCACGGTCACCGAGCCGTAGATGACCGGCATCGATTCCGAACCACTGGGCCAGTTCACCGGTCAGTCGGTGCACGGCGTGCTCGACCTTCATGAAGCCGGTGTCGTGCACTCGCTTCAGCAATCGGATCGGGTAGTTGTAGAACGCCATGTTGCGCAGATGTGCCCCGGCATCGCCGAAACCCATGTGCACTCCGGAACTTCGGGCCAGTCTGTCCGCATACTTGGGCCGGTCGTTCGCTATCGTCGTCCGCCAACGCAGCGACTTTCCGTACAGCACAACCAGATCGAGGTAGGCATCGACGGGGTGGATTCCCCGTTCATCGGCTAGTCGGCCGAATGTCTTGCCGACCATGGATGCATCGGGGCTCGCCACGATCACCGCGTCGTAGAAGTTTCGGTGCCAGATACGAGGGCTGAGTTTGTCGTCGTAGTTCTTGCGGAACCATCGGCGGTAATTCTCGTTGCGCAGCAGTTCGTTTCGTTCCACTTCGTCCTGCAGATGCAATGCGGCGGCGCCGGCACCGAACTCCTCGAACACGACGAGGTCGATACCGTCGGCGTACACCGTGAACGGAACCGGTAGGTGCTGCCAGCGGAAGTCGGTCTTGGCGAACTTGTTCAGCAGCGGAGCCACGGCAAGCATGAGGTAGACGATCGGTGGATACGCCTTGGAATCCGCTGCCGAGAGCAACGACGTCTTCAGCTTGGGGCGGCCGCTCAAACCGGAGCTCTCGGCGAAGAACGCGGCGATGTTGGGATGAAAGTTGATGGTCGGTGCGCTCTGCAGGATTCGTCCGCGATCACGCAGAATTCGGTTGAGGAACCGCAGTTCGCGCCACCGCGAGTACGTCGAGGGCAGTGACCTGGACCGGAATTCCTTGCCGTCGATCTTGTCGAGCTTGTTGGTCATCGACGACAGGCCCAGGAACCCGGCATCGAGGCTCTCGGTGAGCATCTCACCCATTGCATCGAGCTCGGATGCGCTGGGGCGGTATCCGGTCGAGGTGGCCTTGGACATTCCCAGGACCGTGGTACGGATGTCGGAATGACCGATGAACGCCGCGACATTGGGACCGAGCGGCAGCGATTCGAGTACCGACACGTAGGTGGAGGGGCTCGTCCAGCTTCGGTGATCGTCGAGAATGTCGAGCATCGACTGACGAGGTATCGCCTCGACTCGACTGAACAGATCCGCACATTCTTCCGGGGTGGAGAACACGGTCGAGAGCGAGCAATTGCCGATGACAACGGTCGTCACCCCGTGCCGAACCGACTCGGGCAGCAGTGGATCGACGAGTACCTCTGCGTCGTAATGCGTGTGTATGTCGACGAATCCGGGCATCACCCACTTTCCCCGGGCATCGAGAACGTCGGTGTCACGACCCACCGGAAGCGGGTCGGCGGAGATCTCGGCAACGAGTCCGTCGCGAATGCCCAGGTTGCGCATCCGCCCTTCGGCACCGGTGCCGTCGAACCACAGCCCGTTCTCTACGACGAGATCGAAGTCGTGCATCGTTGGTGCTCCTTCTGGTTCGGAATGTGGTCCTGAAAAGGGTCAGAGGTCGAGCACGAGCCGTTCGCCCTGCGAGCGTGATACGCAGATCAGCATGTGGTCCGCTCGCTCGGCATCGGTCAGAGCGCCGTCGCGATGATCCGGTGTACCGCTCAGCACTCCGACGATGCACGTGCGACAGAATCCTTGTCTGCAGGAGTACGTGGTGTCGGGTTGCGCCGCAACGATCGCGTCGAGTGCAGAGACGTCGGCGGGCACGTCGACGACTCGACCGGATCGGGCGAGTTCGACCGTGAACGCCCGACCGTCGACGATCGTCGGTGCCGAGAATCTCTCGAAATGGAACTCGCAGTCGGCGAGGGCATCGGCACCGGTCCGCAACGTACCGATCATCGGCGCGGGTCCGCAGGCATAGATCGCTGCGAACGGGCGGATGCCGGTGAGAAGTTCGGCGGAGGTCGGTAGGCCGTCGACATCATCGGTGCGGACAGTCACCTTGTCACCGAATGCGAGCACCTCCGGCACGAACGGCAACGAGTCGGTGCTGCGACCGGTGTAGACCATCGACCAGCTGATGCCGAGGCTGTCTGCGAGGCGCAGCATCGGCAGGATGGGGGTTATCCCGATACCGCCGGCAACGAAATGCAGATGCCGGGCCGGCGATCCGTAGCCCGGCACGGCAAAAACGAACGCGTTGCGCGGTTCCGAAATCACGATCTCGGTCCCCACGTCCAGAACGTCGTGCACTTCCACCGACCCGCCCCCGCCATCGGGGATTCGCCGCACAGCGATCCGGTATCGGTCCGCGTCGGCCGGATCTCCACACAGCGAGTACTGACGGCGGAGCCCCGAGGGCAGCGTGAGATCGATGTGTGCGCCGGGTCGCCACGGCGGGAGAGCGCCTCCTGACGGTCGGGTGAAGGTCAGGGCAACGACGTTGTCGTCGCGGGCCTCGACGCTACGGGCGCTGACGACGACTGTGAGGGATCTGTCCACCGGTTGCCCGGCGGGCATAGTCCTGCGGAGCCGACCGACCGCGGCCATGTGCGCGTTCATCAGGGTGGAGATGACACCGAGAAACAGATCCCGGCGGCGGCGTCCGTACAGATCCGGCGGGACGGCCGTGGGCACCGGACGTGCGCTTGTCATCGCGCAGCCGCTCGCGCGGCCGGAGACCAGGCCAGGTAGGCCACCGCCTGCGCGGTGTTGCCCTCGTGTTCCGGCGAGTAGGAAGGTTTGAGATATCGTGCGACTCCCCAGGTCAGATGCGCAAGCGATGGCAATGCGTCACGCCTCATCGCGCCCATCCAGGCGACGAAGATGCGCAGGTATCCACTGTTCTTCAACGACGGGTCCTGTCGAACGATGTACTTCGTGCCGCGGAGCATGAGTATCAAGAACCCGACGAACGCAATGATCATGGCGATGTTGCGTCGGAAATAGCCGACGCCGAAGTATTGGGCGACATCGTGTGCGACATTCCGGTGCTCGACCTCCTCGGCACCGTGCCATCGATAGAGATCGATCATGGTGGGGTCGCCGCCCAGTGTGTCCCACTGCGAATTGAGTGCGTAGTCACCTAGAAATGCCGTCATGTGCTCGATGGCACCGATCAACGCAATACGTTCGACGAGTTGCTGACGTTCACCCCTCGGTGAGCGGCCGGGGCGTGGACCGAGGACACGTCGCATCAGGAACTCTGCCTGCGCAGCGAACGGCCGAGGATCTATGCCATGGGTGTCCAGAAAGTCGTAGAGCACCACATTGTGGGTCTCGGCGTGCATCGTCTCCTGTCCGATGAAGCCACGGACGTCTTCGCGCAGCCTGTCGTCCTCGATCAACGGGAGGGCTTCGGCGTACGTGGCGCAGAACCAGCGCTCACCTTCCGGGAGCAACAAGTTCAGGGCGCTGATCGTGTGCGAGGCCACGGGCTCGTCGGGAAGCCAGTGCAGAGGTGTGTCCGTCCAATCGAACTCGACGTTGCGCGCGGTGAGCGAGACGACACCTGGATCGAGGGGGTCCACGGCTAATCCTTTGCTGTGTGCTTGTCGATGAAAGCTGTTGTGGCCGAGGCCACTAGCTCGGGGTTCTTGAAGGGAAGCCAGTGCCCGGACTTCACTCGACGGATGTCGACCTCGGCGGCCCACTGGTCGATGTCCGAGAACGAGGCCGGGCGAACGGCCGGGTCGCGAGTGGGTATCAGCAACTGGGTCGGCACCGAGGTGAAACGGTTGCTCGGAAACAGAACGGTGCGGAAGATGTTGGCCCGGTATATCCGTAGACCCGAGACCATGTCGTCGGTGAAACTCTCTGCCAGGTGGATGTCTCGACGGTCGACCCGTTCGACGATGCGCAGGAACAACGACCACAGATACCGCGTCCCGAAGACCCTGAAGAAGGTCCTCGACAGAATCCCCGACATGAAGAAGAGCGTGTACATGCCCGAGATGACTTGAGTGAACCACTGCCACAGCGCTATCGGGGTTCGCGCGGCGAGCCGTGACTGCATCCACCGACCCATGTGATGGAGACTCGGTCCCGAGATCGACGTGAACGATGCGATGGCCCGATGCGCTCCTGGCCTGCATACGGCATCCCACACCTGCACCGATCCCCAATCGTGCGCGAGAACATGAACGGGTCGATCGGCCCGAACGCTGTCGACGACAGCGAGGAAGTCGTCCGCCAACTGCTCGATCCGCATCTCGGCGACAGTTCCTTGCGAGGTGGACCGTCCATGACCGCGGGTATCGTAGGTGACCACCCTGAACGAATCCACCAGACCCGGCACTACGCCGTCCCACAGGTGGTGGGTGTCCGGCCACCCGTGCACGAGAATCACCGTCGGACCGTGCAGGTTTCCCTGCTCGAATACCGACAGCTGCGCACCGGTTACCTCCACCGTTCTGTGTTGTGGCTGAAACGACCGGTCGTAGGAGACTGGCATCGGCAGGACGCTCCTCAGTGAAATGGACCGTCGGTACGCTTTTCGTTACCGGCGGTTACGGCTACACCATGGCGCAGTCCGACGCGGTATGTCAACCCCTGTCGGACAACACCGAGCTCGCGAGAGCGTCCTAGACTGACCGCCGTGCCCGACTCTCGAAGATCTCCGAACTCCCGGCAGACCCGCGCCCGCGAGGAATTCGTCGATGCTGCGATCCGAGTCATCGATGCCGATGGTCCGAATCCGAGCATGAACGCCATTGCTCGTGAGGCCGGATCGACGAAACCACGCTTGTACCGACAGTTTTCGGACAAGTCCGACCTGCTCTCCGCGCTCGGCGAACGCATGGCCGACGAGGTGTATCAACTCGCCGTCGCGGACTTCAACTTCCTTCTGGACGCTCCGTCGTCGGCATTGCGCCACGCGCTGCGTGGCTACTCGAACGTCGTGGATCGACACCCCAATGTGTTCCGTGTTCTGGCCCAATCGCGTTCGTGGACGGAGGACAGTTCCTCGGGTGCGTTCGATATCGGAAGGGACGTTGCGCGCCGATTCGCCGGAGTGGCAACCTCCGTGCTGCAGTCGGTAGGCCTCGAGAACGACGGGGTCGAGTTCACCAGTCGAGCTGCGGTGGGCGCGATCGTCGCGACGACGGATCTGTGGCTCGAAGAGGAATCCGAGACCATGGATATCGATCGGTTCGTGGACCAGCTGACCGATCTGATCGGCGGACTCCTGAGAGCCTTCCTGGAGCGAACCGGAGTCGAGATCGACCCGGAAGAACCTGTGTTCGTGATCCTGGCGAAGCTCAAGCAATGAGATGCCGCTGAGACACTCGTGGTCTTCATCGAGGCCACCTGTCCACCAGCGCTGCGGTGCGACGATGCAGATCGTTGAAACGGCAGACCAGATACGCCAGCCACGCCAACTCTGTCGGAGGATCGGGAATCAGAGTCGAAGGCAGAGTCGAAGGCAGGCGAGCGAATGCGTCGCCGGACAGCGAGCGAGCATTCGCAGGGTAAGCCGTCACATCACTGGACAGGACCGGAGGCGCCGACCGAACGTCGTAGACTATCGCGAATTCGAGTTCGTGTTGATTCCGATGCGCGAACACCGCAACGAATTCCGGGTGCCCCCACCTCGCTATATCCCAGGTTATCGCCCCGACATCGATAGCAGCTCGAAAGAGCCAGTGCTGCATGTGAGTTCGAGCTTCGTCGTCGACGGTGAAGCGATCCACATCGTAGAAGCCGTCGAGGCGACGAACGCGGTCCCTGTTCAACGTCAGCAAGTCCGGCACCGCGTGGCGCCCAGGCTTCACATCACCGAACGGTAGGCGGTCACCACCGCAGCACCGCCCAGCCCGATGTTGTGCTGCAGAGCAATTCGCGCACCGGGCACCTGACGGTCCCCGGCTGTCCCACGCAGCTGCCACGTCAATTCGCTGGCCTGGGCCAGACCGGTGGCACCGAGGGGATGACCTTTGGAGATCAGTCCACCGGAGGGATTGACCACCCAGGTGCCGCCGTAGGTCGTCAGATCCTGATCGATCAACGTCCCGCCCATGCCCTCGTCGCACAGCTCCAGAGCCTCGTAGGTCAACAGCTCGTTGACCGAGAAGCAGTCGTGCAATTCGATGACATCGATGTCGGTGGGGCCGATGTTCGCTTGCTCGTACACTTTTCGAGCTGCGTGACGGGTCATGTCCGCGCCGACGATGCTGATGGCACTGTGGTCGTCGAACGTGGACGGCAGATCGGTGACCATTGCTTGCCCCACGATTTCGACCGCCCGATCCCACAGTCCACGCCGCTCCACGAATGCCTCACTTGCGAGTATCACCGCACCGGATCCATCGGAGGTGGGCGAACACTGCAAGCGTGTCAATCCCGCAGGCTCGTAGATCATCTTCGATGCCGTGACGTCGTCCAGCGAGTACTCGTCGTCGAATTGCGCGTACGGATTGTTCACCGAATGGCGATGGTTCTTCACCGCGATCCGCGCGAACTGGTCGGTGGTGGTGCCGTACTTGTCCATGTGTTCGCGCCCCGCCGCGCCGAACATCCAGGGCGCGGCCGGAAACTGGAAGTCGAACAGCTCTGCCTCGGCCTGGATGTGCAGCCCGAGCGGCATGGCTCGATCCTCGTAGGCCACCGACAGCGAACCGGGCTGCATCTTCTCGAACCCGAGCGCCAGGACGCAGTCGGCGAGGCCGCCCCGGATCGTCTGAGTCGCCAGATACAGGGCCGTCGATCCGGTGGAGCAGTTGTTGTTGACGTTGGTGATCGGAATGCCGGTCATGCCGAGCTCGTAGACGGCGCGTTGACCGGAAGTCGAATCCCCATACACGTACCCCACATGCGCCTGTTCGACGTCTGCGTACGAGACACCTGCGTCGGCGAGGGCCGCGGTACCGGATTCCCGGGCCATGTCCGGATAATCCCACCCCGGTTTGCTGCCCGGCTTCTCGAACTTGGTCATCCCGACGCCGATGACGAACACTCTGTTGCCGCTCACGGTTCTGGGCGCTCCCCTCGACATGGAATCGACCATGGTGGCGGTCGGCGCATCCGTGCGGACACCCGTCGACTGTGGCGTAGAACCGATCTTTTCGACAGGTGCACTTCACCGACATTTCGACCGCCCGGATGGACACAATGCACAACGCCGAGTGCGCACGGTCGATAGTGACCCATCACACTCCCGTCGGACGTATGTTTCGGAGCAGCCGGTTCGACTCATACTTATCGGCGTCCTCCGCGACGCCCCCAGCTCCGGATGACCGGAGACGACCTACACGAAAGAGGTACGCACCGATATGGCCGACTTCATCGACAAGGCTCAGCACAAGGCAGAAGAACTGGCCGGGACTGCGAAGGAGAAGGCAGGCGAGGCAACCGGTGACGACAGCCTCCGCGCCGAAGGTGCCACCGACCAGGCCAAGGCCAACACCCACCAGGCCGCCGACAAGGCTTCCGACGTAGCAGAGAATGTTGCCGATTCCGCTGCCGGTGCAGCCAAGGAGGCCAAGCATGCCGCCTCCGACGTCGCCGACAAGGCGGCCGACGTTGCCGAGGACGTCAAGGACACCGTCAAGGACAAGGTCGCCAACGTCGATGCCGACGACGTGAAGGAGAAGGCCTCCCAGGTCGCCGACAAGGCAGCCGACAAGGCCTCCGCCGTCGCCGACGACGTGAAGAACACGGTTCGCAACATCGACAGCGACGATGTCGCCCAGGCCGCGAAGGTCGGCACCCCCGTCATCGCCGCCATCGCAGCCGTTGCCGGCGCTGTCGCGTTCGTGCTGATCCGTCGACGCAACCGTCGCAACAGCGCTGCGCACCTGTTCGTGCCGTCGAAGCGCACCACCCGCAAGCTCGCCAAGAAGGCCCGCAACCACAGCTTCTGAAGGTAATTGCACAGAAAAGCCCCGCCTCCATCCGAGGCGGGGCTTTCTCGTCCCTACAGCGGCTTCAGTGCCCGGCTGGGGACCCAGTGTGTGACGGTTTCGCTTCGGTCACGCGACATCAACTCGTACGTGACGCGACCGAGCCAATCCCCGTCCACGGTGATGGACCATTCGACCAGATCTCCCGGCACCACGCGTCGCACGTCGAATCCCTCGGGATTGAACTTCGAGGCGTGGTGCGGCGGTAGCGGGTAGAGGATGTTGAGGTCGATCCAGACCTTCAGCGGCGGCCGGAGCAACTTGAAGGGGCGCACGGCAGACGCCGGTCGAGGTTGCGCGCGCCGTGCCATCGTTCGATCATACGTTCGATTCACGCGACGAACCACCGCCCCTGACAACGAAGAACGGCCACCTGAACGCGAGGTGCAAGTGGCCGTTGTTCGGTGTCGTATGGATCAGATGCCGAGCGATCCTGCCAGGAACGGCCAGGAGTTGTGCAGGTCGTCCTGCCAGTAGCCCCACGAGTGGTTTCCGATCGGGCGGAAGTCCACGGTGGCCGGGATACCGAGCTGGTCGAGGCGCTTGGCCAGGTTCGAGGTGCAGAAGTTGGTGGCAACTTCGATGCCGCCGCCGACGATGACCTGGTTGGCGAGCGTCGCCGGGTCGTTCTTCAGACGCGGGTTGGCGTAGGTGTCGTTCGGGGCACCGGGCAGGCCGCTGCCGGTGCTCATGTAGATCTGCGTTCCGCGGAGCTTCTCGGCGTTGAGCAGCGGATCGTTCTCGCGCCACACGGGGCCGTCGAGCGGGCCCCACATGTTCTCGACGTTGCCGCCGCCGTAGGTCTCGACGACGAGCTTGACGAACTGCTGACCGATGGGGTCGGAGGTCTGAGCGCAGCCGCTGTACGCAGCGACGCCGGTGAACTTGCCCGGGTACTTGATCGCGATGTTGAGAACCGAGGTGCCCGTCATCGACAGCGCTGCGAGCGACTGGCGACCGTTGGTGTCGAACTGGGCGTCGATCAGCGGGGGCAGTTCCTCACCGAGGAAGGTGCTCCACTTGTTGCTGCCGAGCTTCGGATCGTCCTGGAGCCAGTCGGTGTAGTAGGACCACTTGCCCTTCTGCGGAGTCACGATGAAGGCGTTCTTGTCCGAGAGGAAGGCCTCGGCGTCGGTCTGCGACTGCCACGATGCGGCATCCTCGCCGCCGCCTGCACCGTTGAGCAGGTACAGCACGGGACGCGACACGCTCTCGTCGGCGGGGCGCTGCACCGTGACGGGGATGGTGCGGTTCATCGAAGCCGAGTACACCTGGAGCTGAACCTGGCGGTTGTCGAGGGTGTTCACCGACTCGATCCGCGATCCGTTGCTCGACTGCGTCGTGGCCGCAGGCAGTTCGTCTGCGGACGCGACGGGCGTCATCAGCGCGGTCGGAAGAATCGCCACTGCGAGGGCGACGGCCGTAGCCGAACCGATTCGCCGGAAGCCGTGTCGTCGAGATCGTGGCACGCTGTTTCACCTTTTCGTCGAGTTACACCGGTCGAGTTTCTACATCGGCCGAAGATGAGGTGACGTTACCTCGAGCAAACGTCCCGAGCGTTATGGACCGGACGAATCCGAGACGCGATCGTGATGCTCTCGGTCGTGGTGGCGAATTGTTCCCTCGGTACGGGTGTCTGTGGTCTATTGGGTGCCCGCCCCGCGAAGGAGTCGATCGAGATGTTTCGTCGCACCGCCGTCATTGCTTGCGTCATTGCAGGTGCCGCCGCCCTCGGCATGGGAACGGCCGCCGCCGACGAGTGGCCTACTCCGCCGCCGTATCCGAGTCCGTCTGCTCCACAGGACGTCACCGGACTGTTCCTCACGCCTCAGGACCCGGACTACTGGAACCCCTTCGTCAGCGAGAATCGACTCACCTCGCCCTACGGCAACAGCACCCGCATCGTGTGCACCGGATTTCACGGCGTGCTCGGCTCCTGCTGGCAGGCCGATTCGAATGGCAACCCGCACAAGCTGATTCTGCTGAACATGAACTATCCGGGTTCGACGGGCCAGCTGCTGCCCGGCGGTGGTCCCGGGCACTTCGTCTACCCCGGTTTCATACCCGGCATCGGCTGACCCCGTCGACACCGGCAGCAACTGACCTGAGTGGACGCTCAGGTCAGTTGTACGGCTTACGCGCCGTTTCCGGGTCGCCGTACGTGATGGCCCGTTCGCGCCGGGTCCCGGTGGCCAAGGTTGCGGCCCAGTTGATCAGTGTCCCCACGCGGTTGCGGTTGCCGGCCAGGAACGCGATGTGGATGACGCCCCACGACACCCAGCCGAGGAATCCGGACATGCGTAGCGGCCCGGCCTGCACCAGTGCATGACCTCGGGCGATGTAGGCCGCGGTCCCGAGGTCTCGGTACTCGAAATCCTTTCGCGCAGAACCGGACAGGTCTGCTGCGATCGCCGCGCCCGCTGCTCGGCCGCCCTGCATCGCCACTTCGGCGACGCCCGCAAGCTTGTTCAGCGACATGATGTCTCCGACGACGAAGACGTTGCGGTGTCCCGGGATCGAGAGATCCGGTTGCACGGCGATGCGCCCGGATCGGTCCTGTTCGACGCCCATCGCGTCGGCGAGTTGCTTCACGAACGGAACGGCTTCGACGCCTGCGGTCCACAGCACCGTGTGAGTGTCGTAGCGAGTGACCGTCTTCGGCTCGGCCTTGGCCGTCACTTCGACGTCGGTGGCCGTGACATCGGTGACGTGCACCCCGAGATGCGTCTCCACACCCACGGTGTCGAGGGTGCGCTGCGCCTTCTTCGTCAACGAGTCGGGGAACGATTCGAGGACGCGGTCACCGCCGTGGAAGAGAAGCACCCGCGCTTCCGACGGGTGGATCGAGTCGAACTCCTTCGCCAGCGCTCGGGAGGCGAGTTCCCTTATCTGACCGGCCAATTCGACTCCGGTCGGACCTCCTCCCGCCACGGCGAACGTGAGCCAGGGTCGGCGTTCGTCGGCGGTGGGCAGGGATTCGGCCATCTCGAAGGCGGAGATCAGCTTTCGCCTGATCGCGAGGGCATCGTCGAGGGTCTTCATCCCCGGTGCCCACTGCACGTATTCGTCGTGGCCGTGATAGGCCTGCTGCATTCCGACGGCAACGACGAGGTAGTCGTAGGGCAGCTCGAACGTCGAGCCGTCGAACCGACTCGCGGTCACCACTCCGCCGTCGCCGGCCGAGCCGTCGCCCACTGCGGTCACCGAGGTCGCTTCACCCAATGCCACGTGCACGTTCTTCTGCTTGCGCAGCAGGTGTCGCAGTGGACTGGCGATCGAGCCCTCGGACACCAGACCGGTGGCGCACTGATAGAGCAGTGGCTGGAAGACGTGAGAGGTGCCTCGTTCGAGCACGGTCACATCGACGTCCTCGTTGCGCAGACGTCGGGCCGCATGAAGTCCGCCGAATCCGCCGCCGAGGACCAAAACCCGTGGACGTGCCATGTGAACGCTCTCCCTCGGACCGAACTGCGGAGATGGATTCTCCGATATTCGAGCCTACTCGAGTGCCGCACCCCCGGTCAGGGGGTACGGCACTCGACGTCGATGCAGATCAGCCGAGCAACACCCGCATGGTGTCGATTTCCTGTTGCTGCGTGGCCACGATGGTGCGAGCCATCTCCTGCGCGTCGGGGTTCGAGCCGTCGGCGATCTCGCTGTTCGCCATCTCGATCGCGCCTTCGTGGTGCTCGATCATCATCGTCAGCCATCGGCGGTCGAACTCGGGGCCGGTGGCCGCAGTCAACGCGTCCATGTCCTGTTGGGTCATCATGCCTGTGCCCGAGCCGTGGTCCATCTCGCCCATGTCGGACGAGGGTGCGGGCTGACCCCATTCGGCGAGCCAGGCGGTCATCCGCTCCATTTCCGGTTGCTGCGCGGCTTCGATCGCCGACGCCAATGCCACGACGTCCGGATTGTCGGTGCGGTCCTCGACCATTGCCGCCATCTCGATTGCCTGTGCATGATGCGGGTACATCATCCGAGCGAACATCACGTCCGCATCATCGAACCGAGCGGATGCGTCGACCTGGGTAGATGGCACCGACGACGAGTTCGACGCGCCCCTCGAATGGCCGTCCATCGGCATGTCGGAAGTGTCGCTGCTGCAGCCGGCGACGAGGAATACGCTCACGGTGGCGGCAGCCAGCGACGCGACGAGTGTTGTACGCATGTGAATCTCCTTGAACAAGTGCGAAATACAGGGATCTTGGTATGCCGATTCGCCGGTGGTCGTGCATCCACCGGGCTCCCTGTCACACTCGCAAGGTCACCGATCTGTCCAGCTCCCAGAGGGTCCACGGCGGCGCACGCTCCGAGACGGAGTCGGTGCGCCCTCCGATACCGTCCTCCGACATCGGCGAGTGGACGCAACCGACGCTCGCCGATGGGACCGACAGTGCAGCCCACGACACCGTTGCTCCCGCGCACGGATGCATCATCTGATGTGCCGACGGGCCGTCGTGGTCACCGGCCGCCACCTGTACCGGATCATCGTGGTGGGCCGTCGACGCCATGGCCGAGTGTTCGTTGCTCATCGACGTGCTCGGTGTCGCCGAGTGCATCAGCAGCACCCCGAAGACGGTCAGTGCGATCAGCAATCCGGTCGCCGAGGCAATGCCCGGGCGACTGCGTCGGATCACTGAATGCATGTCGTCGACGATAGCAAGACATACCCCCTAGGGGTAGTCAGCGGGGACTTCCGCCCCGCACCGAAGGACTTCCGCCTCTGTCGGCGACGGTCCCATCCGGGCCATGCTCGTCATGTATCTGCACACGTGGGGCAATGGACGGGAATTCGTCATGAATGCATCGAGCCGGGTAGTCGTCGGAGTGGACGGATCTGCAACATCTCTCGACGCGGTCCGCTGGGCAACACGCGAGGCTGTTCGACGCCACGCTCCGCTCGAGTTGGTCACGTCGTCTCTGTTCGCGCCGGGAACCTACGGGGATGCCATCAGCCTTCGGATCGGTGCGTTCTCCGACCCGGATGTCGAGGCCAAGCGTGTGCTGACCACCGCGGTCGATGTTGCGCACAAGGCCGCAGCAGGCAATTCACTGATTCTCGACACCCGCCTCGAACACGGCTCTGCTGCACGGAACCTGACGCACTTCGACGTCGCGCCCGCCATGATCGTCGTCGGGTCGAGGGGTCTCGGCGAGTTCACCGGCGGGTTGATCGGGTCGGTCAGTACCGCAGTTGTCACGCATGCGAAATGCCCTGTTGCAGTGATCAAATCGAATACCGTCAGCGACGGTCCGGTCGTCGTCGGGGTGGATTGCACCGCCAACAGCCAACCTGCCATCGGATTCGCACTGAAGGAAGCGTCACTTCGAGGCGTCGACCTCGTCGCCGTGCACGCCTGGAGCGACCTCGAGCTCGGCAGTGTGTTGACGCGCGACGACGAAGGTCCGTGGGTCGATTCCGAACTCGCCGAGAAGACGTCGTTGGCGGAGAGCCTTGCCGGCTGGTCGGAGGACTACCCGGACGTCACCGTCCACCGTGTGGTGGTTCAGGACAGGCCGGTTCGTGAGCTGGTCCGTGCATCCGAGTCGGCGCAGTTGATCGTGGTGGGAAGCCGCGGCCGGGGTGGATTCACATCGATGCTTCTCGGTTCCACCTCGCGTGCGGTGTTGCATTCGGTGGATGTTCCCGTCGTCGTCGTCCCCACGAACCGATGACCGCGCCCACCACCGAAACCGGTTACAGCTCCGATGACCTCGACGCAGACCTGCGCTACTGGGCTGCGGCGAACTACCTCACGGTGGCGCAGATCTATCTGCAGGACAACGTGTTGCTGCGTCGACCCCTGGAATCCGAGCACATCAAGCCGAGGCTGCTCGGGCACTGGGGCACGAGTCCCGGACTGTCGATGATCTACACCCTCCTCAATCGCATGATTCGTCGAACCCATTCGGACTGGCTGTACGTCACCGGTCCGGGCCACGGCGGTCCGGCATTGGTGGCCAACACCTACCTCGAGGGAACCTACAGCGAGATCTACCCGAAAATTTCGCTCGACGACGAGGGCGTCCAACGTCTGTGTCGGCAATTCTCCACTCCCGGAGGCATTCCGAGTCACGTCAGCGTCCAGACGCCGGGCAGCATCCACGAGGGCGGCGAGCTGGGCTACGCCCTCGTCCACGCCGCCGGTGCAGCATTCGACAATCCCGATCTGATCGTCGCCTGTGTCGTCGGGGACGGCGAGGCCGAAACCGGGCCGCTGTCCGGTTCGTGGAAGATCCCGGCCTTTCTCAACCCGATTCGCGACGGTGCCGTGTTGCCCATCCTGCATCTGAACGACGGAAAAATCTCCGGACCAACGGTTCTCGGACGCACCACCGATCAATCGATCGCGGACTACCTGAGTGGCCAGGGGTGGGCACCACTGTTCGTCGAGGGCGACGACCCACGAGAGGTGTTCCCGGCGCTTCACTCTGCCCTCACCCGAGCGCACGACGCGATCGAGAGAATCCAGCACGCCGCCCGCAACGGAGAACCGCAACACGACATCGCATGGCCCGCTGTCGTTCTACGCACCCCCAAGGGCTGGACCGGGCCGCACGAGGTGGACGGCAAGCTCATCGAAGGCACACATTGGGCGCACCAGGTGCCGCTGTCGGGAGTCCGCGAGAACCCAGCGCATCTTGCACTGCTCGAGAAGTGGCTCCTCTCCTACGATCCCCGGTCGTTGTTCGACGACAACGGTGCTCCGGTCGACTCCATCCGCGAACTCGCTCCGTCCGGCACCGAACGCCTCGGTGCCACGCCGTATGCAAACGGTGGTCTTCTGTTGCAGCCCCTCGTGATTCGCGATCTCGAGAACTACGCGCTCACCGTGGAGTCCCCGGGTCGCACGTCGCACGAGACGACCACCGTGCTCGGGGAGATGATGCGCGATATCTACCTCGACAACGCACAGCCCCACGGTGGCGGCAACTTTCGTCTGTTCTGTCCCGACGAGACCGCGAGCAACCGCCTGCAGGCCGTGTTCGAGGCCACCGACAGATGCTGGCAGCTGCCGACCACCGAGTTCGACGACGGTCTAGGTCCCGACGGCCGCGTGATGGAGGTGCTCAGTGAGCACCTCTGCGAGGGCTGGCTCGAGGCGTACCTGCTGTCGGGTCGACACGGCCTGTTCGCGAGCTACGAGGCCTTCGCCATGGTGAGTGTGTCGATGCTGATCCAGCACACCAAGTGGCTTCAGCACGCCGCCACACTCGCATGGCGAGCACCGGTGGCGTCACTCAACGTGCTGCTCACCAGCACGTGTTGGCGCAACGACCACAACGGATTCAGCCATCAGGGTCCCGGACTGATCGACGCGGTGATCCCTCTGGCACCGGACGTCGTGCGCGTATGGCTACCACCGGATTCCAATACCCTCCTCGCCGTTGCCGATCATTGCTTCCGCAGTCGAGGTCACGTCAACGTCCTGGTGGTGGACAAGCAGAGTCACCCGCAGTATCTGACGCTTCCCGAGGCACGGGCGCATGCAGCGGCGGGTGCGTCCCGCTGGGACTGGGCCGGCACCGAGGAGACCGATACCGAGGAAGATCCCGAGATCGTTCTGGCGTGTGCCGGCGACGTGCCGACCGAGGAAACCCTGGCTGCCGCACAGTTGTTGCGCACGTGGACTCCCGAGCTCAGGGTCCGCGTGGTCAACGTCATCGATCTGATGGCGCTGCTTCCCGTCGTCGATCATCCGCACGGATTCTCCGACGAGCAGTTCGTCGATCTGTTCACCGCCTCGGTCGATGTGGTCTTCGCGTTCCACGGCTATCCCCGCGCGGTGCACCAACTGATGCACGGCCGACCCGACGCCCAGCGGTTCCATGTTCGTGGATTCATCGAACAAGGCACCACGACAACACCGTTCGACATGGTGGTGCTCAACAAGATCAGTCGCTATCACCTCGCGCTCGCAGCACTCGACCGGGCGGGCACTGCGCCGGCCGGTGCCGAACGACTGCGGCAGCACTGCCAGGACCAACTCGTTCGGCACGATGCCTACATCCGGGAACATTTCGAGGATCTTCCCGAGATTCGACAATGGCGGTGGTCGTGACCGCGAGGTGACTAACCGCGGGCGATGATCAGCGGACAGTCGACGCGGTGGGCCAGCGACCGGACGGTGGATCCGAGAAGTCGGTCGCTGAAACCGTTGCGGCCGCTCGAACCGACGACGACGGCCTGCGCCCGCGGTGATACCTCGAGGATCTTCTCGACCACGTTGCCGCGCAATATCTTCTGCTGTACCACGACGTCCGGGTACTGTTCGCTCCAGCCGGACAGGCTCTCTGCCAACACGGTTCGACCGTTCGAAAGGATCGCATCGGACCTGTCGGTGGCGGACGCGTCGGGCGCCGAGATCAGTTCGTCCGTCGACACGTGGACTGCAACCAGTTCCGCTCCCCGGAGTGAGGCTTCGTCGAAGGCCAACCGAACAGCGTTCTGGTTGTGCGGCGACCCGTCGATTCCGAGGACAACAGGGCCTCCCGACGAGTGCAGCTCCACGCTTCCCGGCACGATGACCACAGGGCAGTGCGCTTGAACGGCCACCGCGGTGCTCACCGAGCCGAGCAGTTCGGCGAAGTATTCGCCGTTGCCACGCGAACCGACCACCATCATCGATGCACTCGAGGACTGCTCCAGCATGGCCTGAATCGTCGGTCCCACAATCGATTCGCTCGTGATGACGAGCGCGTCCGGGTTGTTCACCGAACGTCGAGCGACCAGCGACGCCCAGGCGAGGATCGACTCTGCGGCCGTGTGCTCCTCGGAGCCGATGTGTGACGGCAACGCGACGAAGCTGGTGTACAGAGCCTTGACTTGGTATGCGGACACCAGCTTCACCGGTACCCCACGCAACTCGGCCGCATGCGCGGCCCATCCGACTGCGTCGAGCGACGAGCCGGAACCGTCGACACCGACGACGATCGGAGACTGCCTCGAGGTACTCATGCGTGCGGGACGACGAGGACGGGGCAATGGGCATGCCGCAGTACGGCGGTCAGTGTTCGTCCCGGCACTCGGTCTCGCTCGTGACCGACCACCATCAGCTGGGCTGTCTCGGAGACCGCCACCAGTTCCGATCCCGAGTCGGCCTCGGCATACACCGACGCCACACGAATGTCGGGATAGTCCGCGCCGAAGGGTTCGAGCCGAACGTCCATTGCCGATTCGGGGTGTAGCCCGTCGCCCGGGCCGCTGAGAGCGGACGCGAGAATGGAGGAGACAGCCTGAGTGTGCACCGCCAACACACTGGCCGCCCTGATCGATGCCTCGTGAAATGCCTGAGCCACCACGACATCGGCTTGCGAGACGTCGGCGTCACCCAGGGCTGCAACGACCGGGCCGCGGCGTTCGGCGTCGAAGTGACGGACGATCGCCACGGGGTGGGGCGATGCTTCGACCACGGCGCCGACCATCGATCCGAGTACCCAGGCGGCCTTCGCACTGCCGGTGGTGGTCCCCAGTACCAGCAGAGACGCAGATCCGGCCTCGGTCGACATCACCGATTCGGGCCGCCCCTGCAGAACGACCGATTCCACGAGAACCGACGGATCGATCGCCGCGGCCGCATCCGTTGCGCGACTCAATGCCGTGCGGGCATAGTCACCGTCGACATCCGGAGCGCCGTAGACGGTTTCGGGCACCGCGTGTCTGTCGATCACGTGGATCAACCGAAGTGACGTGCCCCGCCCGCGTGCCTCCTGCACGGCGAACCGAACCGCATCGAGTGCGGTCTCCGATCCGTCGATTCCGACCACGACCGGTCCGGTGGAATGTGAAGTGTTCATCAGATGCCTCTCGATGGTGCGCGTCTACGACGAGAACGCTACGAGCGCAGGCACACCTGGCACAGCAGTCCGAGGTCATCGGAACAAGTGACCTAGGTCGTCCGCCGTCAGGGCAGCGGCACCGACCAGATCAGCTCGGTGCCACCTGCGTCGGCCGCGGACGACCCGAAGGTCATCGTGCCGCCGCAGTCGACTGCCCGCGCCTCGAGGTTCGCCAGTCCACTGCGAGTGATGTTCTCGTCCAGTCCGATTCCGTCGTCGGAGACCTCGATGCGGAGATCGTCCCCGACCGCCAGGGTGACGTTGACGGTCTGGGCCCGAGCATGGTGGACGACGTTGCTCACCGCTTCACGAATGACGGCGACGGCGTGGTCGGCGAGGGTACTGTCGATGACCGACAGGGGCCCGAACATGCGAACCACGGCGCGAATGGGAACGCTTTCGGTGAGTTCGAGGACGGCTCCGTTGACGCGCTGCCGCAGACGAGTCGTCGAGTGTGTCGAGCTCTGCAGGTCGAAGATCGTCGTACGAATGTCCTGCACGGTGTCCTGCAGGTCGTCGATGGTGCGAGTCAGACGTTGACGAATGTCGTCGAGCTCGGTCTTCTGCAACGTGCTCTGCAGCGACAATCCGGCCGCGAAGATCCGTTGGATGACGTGATCGTGAAGGTCCCGGGCGATCCGATCACGGTCCGCGAGAACGTCGAGCTCGTGCATGCGCCGCGTGGTGTCGGCCATCTCCATCACGAGTGCGGCCTGGTCGGCGAAGCTGGAAATGAGATCGAGTTGAGAGTCACTGAAGACCGGTCCGCCCTTTCGGCGCAGCGTGACCAGGACGCCTCGCACGCCGTCGGCTACCCGAAGCGGCGAGATCAGGGCCGGGCCGAAGGTGTTCGCCACATGCGCGTTGGGTCGGTAGTCCAGCTCCTCCTTGCGGGTAGCGGTCCGAAGGCGATATGCCGCACCGGAACTCGATCCCTCGATCGGGATGAGTGAACCCACCAGAGCGTCTGCGTCGTGCCCCTCGGCGACCGAGATGACCAACCGGGAGACCGTGTCCGAGTTCGGAGCCGCGTCGGCGGGAACAGCGATGAACGCACTGTCGGCCCCGGTCAGATGCAGTGCCCGCCTCGACACCATGTGCAGCACTTCGTCGATGTCGCTCCCGGCCAACAGTTCGGTACCGATGTCCCGCATCGCTTCCATCCACGATTGCCGGATCCGCGACTCCTCGTACAGGTGGGCGTTCTCGATCGCGATTCCGGCCGCCGAGGCGAGAGCCCGGGTGACCACCTCGTCGTCCTCTGTGAACTGGGCTCCGTCCTTCTTCTCGGTGAGGTACAGGTTTCCGAACACCTCGTCACGCACCCGAATGGGCACGCCGAGAAACGATTTCATCGGCGGATGGTTGGGAGGGAAGCCCACTGCCTCCGGATGCGACGACAGGTCGTCGAGTCTGAGCACATGGGGTTGGTCGATGAGCAGACCCAGCACACCTCGTCCGGTGGGAAGTGGGCCGATCGCCTCGCGCACCTGCTCTTCCATGCCGTGATGGATGAACGCCTTCAGCTCGTGACCCTCGCCGCGCACGCCGAGTGCACCGTACCGGGCACCGACGAGGTTGACGGCCGACTCCACGATCGACCGCAACGTCACCTCCAGGTCGAGGCCCGAGGTGATGACGAACATCGCATCGAGCAGACCGTCCGCCTGCACTCGTGCATCCGCGATGCGCCCGATTCGGTCCTGCACCTCGGCCAGCAGTTCACCGAGGCGGAGCTGCGGAAGACCCGGTCCGCGGTGATCATCCATCCGACGGCCCGGATTGCGTTCGCGGATGCGTTTCGGCCAGCCTCGACGCGTACACCGCTGCCTGGGTGCGGCGCTCCATCCCGAGCTTGGCGAGCAGCCGGGAGACGTAGTTCTTGACGGTCTTCTCCGCCAGGAACATTCGAGCGGCGATCTGCCGATTCGTCAGCCCCTCCCCCAGGAGGTCGAGCAATGTCCGTTCCTGCCCGGTGAGGTGATCGATCGGTCCGGGAGCGGCCGTGCCCGCCCGCAGCTTGTCCATCAGCGCGGCCGCTGCGCGATTGTCCAACAGCGACCGACCGGAGCCGACATCCTTGATCGCGCGAGTCAGCTCCATACCGGTGATGTCCTTGACGACGTAGCCGCTCGCGCCGGCGAGGATCGCGTCGAGCATGGCCTGGTCCTCGGTGAACGAGGTCAGCATCATGGTCTTGAGATCGGGCAGTCGGTCGAGCAATTCGCGGCAGAGCTCGATGCCGTTGCCGTCGGGCAGTCGAACGTCGAGAACGGCGACGTCCGGCCTCAACGCGGGAATCCGAGCGAGTGCCTGTGCGCAACTTCCGGCTTCACCGATCACGGAAAGATCGGGATCGGAATCGATGAGATCGATCAGACCTCGACGCACGATCTCGTGGTCGTCGACCAAGAACACTGTGACCACGTCCAACCCCTCACCCGCGTCCTCGGTGGGCGCATCTTTCCCAACACTACGGACCCGCACACGGGAGAGCTCGACCTTTGGTCATCGAAAGTGGGGCCGAAAGTCCCTGATCTCGGTGTAGTTGTCCTGGCGCGCGGATGCCGAGCCGAAGCGTCTGATGGAGCTCTGGCACCACCTCGAAGGGACTCATCAGATGGGCAGATCCCACACCGTCGTCGGAGTCGACGGTTCAGCCGCGTCTCTGGACGCTGTCCGGTGGGCCGTGCTCGATGCCGAACTGCACGGCTCCGACCTGACGATCGTCTCGGCCGTACCGACGGTTCTCACGGGCCTCGATGCCCTACCCGAACGGACATCCGCGCATCTGAGGTTCGAGACGAACCGCATTCTGGACGAGGCGATGTCGATAGCCCGGCCGACGGGGTCGGCCGTGTCCACCATCGCCGTCGACGTGGTTCTGTCGGACCGCCCCGCCGCTGCCGCTCTACTCGAGATGTCCGAGACGTCTCGGATGGTTGTCATCGGGACACGCGGACTCGGTGCGGCACAACGCACGTCGTTGGGTTCGGTCAGCGTCGCGCTGAGTACGCATGCACACTGCCCGGTCACGGTCGTACATGCATGGCCGATGAGCGGCTACACGGGGTTCGAGGCGGTCGTGGTCGGCGTCGATGGAACCTCGGCCGCCATGGCCGCGGTGGAGCGGGCGTTCGAGGAGGCAGAAGTCCGAAGCGCTCCACTCACCGCACTGCACGCGTGGGCCGATTCGGATCTGTCGATAGGGATGTCGGTTCCCGGCCTCGATTGGGCGGACCATCGACCCGAAGCCGACGGCGTGTTGGCAAGGGCCGTCGATGATTGCGCGCGTCGGCATCCGACGGTGGCACTACGACAGGTGGCGGTCAGAGACCGACCGGTCCACGCACTGCTGGACCACGCGCAGAGCGCCCAACTGGTGGTGCTGGGCAGTCACGGTCGCGGAGGATTCGCCGGAATGATGCTCGGCTCGACCAGCCGCTCGGTGATGGCACGCGCATCGTGTCCGGTCACCGTTGTGCCCAGTGCCGCGCGCAACAGAACGCCTGCGACGAAGGAGTACCTGTGAAAACTGCGGAAGAACTGTTCGACCCGCGACATGCGTGCGCCGATCCGGATCGACTGCAGCACCTGACGGACCTGAATCATTTTGCACTGCTATTCAACCGAAGCCGAACCGACAGGACATCCACATGCGCATACTGATCGCAACAGCAAGCCGCCACGGCGCCACCCGAGAAATCGGACAGTGGCTGGGCTCGTCGATTCTGCGGGAACTGTCCAGCATCGACAGCACGACGACAGTCGATGTTCGTGATGCCCGCGACGTGGACAGCATTGCCGAGTACGACGCCGCGATAATCGGCAGTGGCGTGTACATGGGCCGATGGCTCCGAGACGCACGCGCGCTGGTCACCAGGGAACAGGCCGAACTGGAGGCAATTCCTGTGTGGCTCTTCTCGAGTGGCCCGGTGGACGACAGCACTCCGCCGAGAGCTCGGCCGAAAGAGACCGAGGCCGACTGGGTGATCGAGCATCGCGTGTTCGGTGGCAAGCTGACGAACTCGCGGTTGTCACTGTTCGAGCGTGCCGTCGTGCGACTGATCGGTGCCTCCGATGGTGACAGCAGATCACGAGCAGAGGTCATGTCGTGGGCGGTGGTCATCGCCTCCCATCTCACACCTTTTGTGCTCCGGGCCGATGAGGCCTCTCGGCTCAATTGAACGCCGAGGACGAGTGACCGCGGACTGCCTCGTCCACCTGGGTGCTCGGCTCCGGGACCTACGGCCGATCGGGTGGAAACCAACCCCGAGCGTCACGCAGGGTGCGGCCGGCCTCGTCGACTGTCGATCGGTTCCAGCGCTCGGCGACTCTGCGTAATTCTGCACGCGCTTCGGCAACCGTGCGGCCACTGGCAACAAGAACACCGATTGCCTGGTTCACCTCACTCACATCGGCAAGAGATCGCGGCTCGGAAGCCCCGGAATCGGTTCCGCCGCGGACCGGATCTCTGGTCCCTATCACCACGTCGAACCGTTCACCGTCGACGATCGACGTCAGGGTGATCGAGCCGACATCCGAGACGGCCACATCGATGTCGGCCGCCAACTGCCCGGCCAAGCGCGCGAGATCGACGGACGAGTTGTCCAGTGATTCGGTCAGCGTCGCAAGATCGTCCAGCAATCGAGGCGGAAGTTTCATCGAGAATCCAGGTGCGGCCCGATCGCCGATTCGATTCGTCCGATACACCCGCGGCATCCTGCCGGGCGGGTATGCGAGCGCGAGGAAAAGTCGGACTCGATGCCTCGGAATGCGCTCGCGGCTCGAACGCTACGCCCTTACGTGCGGGAACGGGAGCGGGCCGTCTTCATCGCCTCGCCCACCATGGCCTCAGCGACCACTGCGACCTTCTTGTGCTCGCTCTGGCTCAACGATCGGAGCTTGTCGTACCCCTGGGCTCCGGTGCATCCGCTTCGGCTGATCAGCACCCCGATCGCCTGGTCGATCATGGAGCGATTGCTCAGTGCCATCTCGAGCTGCTCGGTGAGCCGGGCAGCACTCGACAGCGCCCGCGCGTTCTGCACCGAGACCGCAGCCGGTACCGCGAACAGTTCGCCCAACTCTGCAGCGCGAGCATCGAACGCGTCGGGCCGGCGCGCGTAGACATTCATCGCGCCGAGCACACCGCCTGCGGTGATCAGCGGAAGAGACAACACGCTGTGCACTCCCATTCGACCGACCTTCGGACCGAATTCCGGCCACTGAGGGTCGGTTTCGAGTGAACCGGATCGAACGGTGATGCCCTCGGCAGCTGCGGTGATGGAGGGGCCTTGGCCGAGTCCGTACTGGATGTCGTCGACGGCACGGACGAATTCCGCACTCGCGACAGTCGTGTCGGGGCGGTCGGGGTGCAGGAGCGTCAATCCGGCACCGTCCGCGCCGGGAACGGCCCGAACGGCAAGTTGCGCCACGTGAGAGAGGGTGTCGGACAGAGACAGATCGGTCATCGGCAGTTTGCTGAGGTCGACCAGGCTCGACCGGAGGTCGTCTTCGTGTTCCCCTGCGTTCATCACTGCTCACTCCGTTGTGGGCACACATGCCTTTCGGGTATGCGCCTGCCCACCCCGACCTTACGGCTTCACCGACAGCCGAGTCGCTCGGACGAAGGAGCACCGGGATCGGTCCACTGCGACCGACCAGGTCCACATCAGAACTCGAACACCTGGCGAGCGGTGACGCGGCCACCCATGAGGTCGTCGAAGCACTCGTTCACTTCGTCCAACTTGCGCGATACGGCCGATACCGTGGTCCGCCCGGCCTCGTGCAGTGCGAATACTTCACGTAGGTCCTTTCGCGTACCGACAATCGAACCGAGGACGGAGATTCCGCCGACGACCGTCTCGAAGATCGGGACCGGGAACACACCGTGAGCGGGCATCGAGACACACACCAGTCGACCGCCGCGGCGAAGCGAACGGAAGGCCTGATCGAACACGCTCGGGATGACGGCCAACACGATGGCCACATCGGCTCCGCCGAGCGCCTTGATCTCCTCGACGGGGTCGACCTTCGACGAGTCGACCGTGTGATCGGCACCGAGTTCACGTGCAAGTTCGAGCTTCTCTTCCTCGATGTCGACTGCGGTGACGAATCCGCCCGCGATCTTGGCGTACTGCACCGCCATGTGGCCCAGTCCGCCGACGCCGAAGATGGCCACGCGCTGAGCCGGTGTGACACCGCCGACCTTGACTGCCTTGTAGGTGGTGACGCCGGCACACGTCAGCGGAGCGGCGTCGAACGAGGAGATGCCGTCGGGAACGCGGACGACGTATTTCGCATGGGCCACAGCGTATTCGGCGTAGGCCCCGTCGATCGAGTAGCCACTGTTCTGCTGTGTCTCGCACAGCGTCTCCCATCCGGACACGCAGTGATCGCATTCGCCGCACGCCGAACCGAGCCACGCGATCGCCACGCGTTCGCCGATTCGACTCGTGTCGACCTGCGATCCCACGGCCTCGATCACGCCGATTCCCTCGTGCCCGGGAACGAACGGCAGGGTCGGCTTGGCCGGCCAATCCCCCTGCGCTGCATGAATATCGGTGTGACAGACTCCGCACGTCTCCATCTTCACCAGCACCTGCTCCGGTGCGGGTGTCGGGATAGGGATGTCCTTGACGACCAGGGGTCCGCCGAACTCGGTGACAACAGCAGCTTTCATCGTGGATTTCCTCCAACTATCGAAACCAGTGCCGTTCTCGACCATCGAGCAATGCACACTGTCGATGGTCGGCGCTGCGGCACTCGGCATGTAGGGCCGGAAGTCACCGCCGGTTGGGGACGTATACCGAACCGGCAGCCCGGGAGCAGAAAGGCCCGAGAAGCAGGGGATTTCGCCCCTGACGCTCATCGACGAGTTGGACCACACTCGGCAGCATGGATTCTGCTGCACACTCCCGATCGAAGACCTGCGAGCGATGAACCTGTGGCGAAGACACCCGGGCGTCCGGACCGGTGATGCCCTGACCGCCGGTGAGCGAGCGGCGGACTACGTCCGAAACGGGATGGGCTCCTGGCCGTTCGTGTTCCTGTTTCTGGGCACCATGGCGCTGTGGGCCGCCTACAACCAGAGCGACGGATTCGACCCGTACCCGTTCATCCTGCTCAACCTGTTCCTGTCGATGATCGCGGGACTCCAGGGAGCGATTCTGCTGATCTCGGCGAAACGCGCGGACTCGGTGAGCAGTGAGGTTGCCGTACACACACTTTCGAACACCGCCCTACTCCAGGACATGATCGAGGCCAATACCGTCTTGACGGAATCGGTGGCGCAGCTGGCGGCCGAGATTCACACGCACGTCTGTCCGTCGGCGCACCGCACGAGTGCAGAGACATCACTGGCGAAACAGGTCACGAACCACGCTTCTCTGCATTGAGCCACGCGAGTATCTCTCGGGCCCAATTGCACACGAGTACCCAGTCGCGGAAGTCTCCTGCGACTGCCCCGGAGTTCTCGAAAATCTGACGCTCCCCCGCCGAAAGTCGCTCTGGCACCAGCTTCCCGGGAAACGTTCGGTGTGCGGTCGCATGCATCAGTGATACTGCGTGTGCCGCGTCGGAAGTGACGTTGACCGGCCTGTCGCTCGAGTGCAGCGGCCCACAGGAGAACAGCCACACAGGTGGATGTTCGGACCTCGACACCCTGTCGACCAGAGCCTTCGCGGCTGGAACCCAGCGATCCGAGTAGACAGCGCTCCCGATGACCAGAGCGTCGTAGCCGTCCACGCGGACCACGGATTCCGGTGCCCGCACATCGACGTCGACACCACAGTGCTCGAAGACTCGACCCATTTCCTGGCCCAGACTGTGGGTCGCTCCATGCCGACCTGCGGTGGAGACCAGTATTTTCATGTCTCGTCCGACAGGAGGTATGCGGATTTGCCCGCAGCCACCGTCATCCGCCATCCGTGGACCGCAATGACGAACCCCAGTACCCCGAACGATCCCAGCAGCCAACTCGTCTCACCGGTCACCGCCGAGTGCACGATGATCCAGGCAACCAGGAGCACGCCGGCGATATGAGCCATCGGACCCGACCGTACGCCGCCTGCGAAGGCAGACGCCGCAGCGAGCCCCATGGGAACGCCGACGACCAACACCAGCGACAGTGCTGTCAGTGTCACAGACACTTTCGCCTCGACGTAGGAACTCGGATCGATTGCACCCGAGGCCAATCCGATCGCAGCACCGAACGCGTTGATCGATACCCCTCCGCAGACTGCGCCGAGCCACGGCGATCGCCGGTTGCGCTCGGTTGCCACTCGCGTTGTCGATGTCATCGTTCCAGTCTGTGCGGCAAGAGATCAATTGCGCTAGAGCACAAAGTACTTGCCGCTCGACTACCTGAATCAGGTCTCAGCGGCCGAACCACGACCGCATGCTTCGACGCTCCTTCACGGGCGGGCTCGAATCCTCGTTGCAGGTGCAGCGGTCGGCTGCGGCAACCGTACGCATGACGGAGTCGACATGTCTGCCGCAACCGCCCCAGCCGGTCTTGTGGCATTTCTTGCAGGTGACGGGGTAACACATGAGAATCCTCCTGGTACGAGTCGTTCGAAAGTCAGGCCGGGACGTGGGCGTCGGCCCAGGCGTTGTAACCGCCCAGCAGATCCGAGACGTCCTCGAATCCCTGAGCGCGCAGCAGCGACGCCGCCACGCTCGAGCGCCATCCTCCGGCGCAGTGCATCACGATAGGTTTACCGGTCGGCACCTGGTCGAGGCGAGTTCGCAACTGCGCCAGCGGGATCGGGATCGCTCCCGGTATCGTGCCGAAGTCGCGCTCACCCGGGTTGCGAATGTCGATGAGCGTCACCTCGTCCGCGGCGAGCATCACATCGAGCTCCTCGACCGTGGTGCGCGGTGCCGTCTCGACCAATGTCGCCAGCTCGGCTGGAAACGCACCGTCACTGCCGATTCCGAGGTATCCCGTCACGTTGTCGGATCCGATTCGGGCCAACCGCAGTGCTGCCTCCTGCTCTTCGCCCGGATAGGCGATCAGCACGATGCGACCACCGACCTCCGCGACCATGCCGCCGGTCTCGGCGAAGCGACCGTCGAACCCCACGTTGATCGATCCGCCCAGATGGCCGGCAGCGAAATCGTCCACACTTCGTGCGTCGAGCACTCGTGTGCCGGAAACCAGCTCGGTCCTCACGGCCTCGGGTGTCAGCGCAGGGATGATGCGGCCAGGAGACAGCAGTGGGTGCACCTGCTTGTTCATGGCTGCATCGGCGGAGAAGTACGACGGTGCCGCCGGTTGGCCGTCGGTGACGAGCGCAACGAAGGCGTCCTCGGTCATCGGCTGCACCGACGGGTTGCTCGCGCGCTGCTCACCGATGGTGGAGGTGAGCTCGGTGGAGAGGTTCTTTCCACACGACGAGCCGGCACCGTGAGCGGGCATGACGATGACGTCGTCGGGCAGCGTCAGCAGCTTGTCGTGGATCGTCGAATACATCGCACGGGCCAGGTCCGTGGTGGAGCCGTCCCCGAGATTCACCAGGTCCGGCCGTCCGACATCGCCGATGAAGAGGGAGTCACCGGTGAGCACGGCCGTAGGGGTGGCCCCGGGATGCTCGCGAACCAGCACCGAGATCGACTCCCACGTGTGACCGGGAGTGGACAGGATCTCGAGTTCGACGTCGCCGAGGGACAACCGCTCCCCGTCTCGCAGTCGCCGGATCGGATAGTCGGTCTCGGCAGCCTCGCCGAAGCCGATCCAGGCACCGGTCGCGTCGACCAGTTCGAGGTGGCCCGAGACGAAATCCGCGTGGAAGTGAGTGTTGACGACCCCTTCGATGACGAGTCCGTACTTCTCGGCGTCGTCGAGATACTCCGCGATGTCGCGACGCGGATCGACGACGATCGCGCGTCCCGTCCTCTGATCTCCGATCAGATACGAAGCGTGGGAAAGACATTCGAGGTAGTACTGCTCGAGGAGCATGGGTTCCTCCGTCTGAGACGTCTCCGGGCGAGTTTCGCGAGGTGGTAGACACAGTGTGCAATACCCCCTAGGGTATGTCAAGTACCCCCTGGGGTATACCGTGCACCATAGATTGGAGTGAACACACGATGACATTGGGGCTGGCGCTCGGATTCGGCGCTGTGATCGGAATTCTCCTCGGCCTACTCGGTGGAGGCGGATCCATTCTTGCGGTCCCGGTGTTGGTGTTCGCCCTTGGCCTCGGCGTGGAGGAAGCGATCCCCGTCTCGCTGATCGTCGTCGGCACCGCCTCGGCGGTGGGAGTGATACCGAAGCTGCGAGCACGCCGCGTCGAATGGCGACTGGCGGCGGTGTTCGCTGCGACCGGCATTCCAGCGACCTTCGCCGGCAGCGCACTCGGCCGGTTGCTTCCCGAGAGGATCCTGCTGCTCGGCTTCGCCGCCGTGATGGTTGCCGCAGGAGCCCGGATGCTCGCCGAGCGAGGAGATACAGGAACAGCCTGCAAGACATCGGCATCGGGCATCAA
Organism: Rhodococcus sp. 15-2388-1-1a; assembly: GCF_002259145.1. NCBI lineage: Bacteria > Bacillati > Actinomycetota > Actinomycetes > Mycobacteriales > Nocardiaceae > Rhodococcus > Rhodococcus sp. 15-2388-1-1a. The sequence continues at coordinate 178,641 of NZ_NPFP01000003.1, forward strand.
CTGGAGACACTGCGCTCCACGTTCGATTCCGGCAGGTCTTGCTGTCGGATTCATGACCGGGCTGTTCGGCGTCGGAGGCGGCTTCCTCATCATTCCGGTGCTGGTGCTGATGCTCGGCATAGAGATGTCGGTCGCGGTCGGCACCTCGTTGGTCATCATCGTTGCCAACTCCGTCGCCGGTCTGTTCTCACATCTGAGCGGCACGACCATCGACTGGTCGATCACCCTTGCGTTCGCAGGCACCGCAATTGTCGGCTCCCTCCTGGCCGCGCACTTCGGAACCCGGGTCGATACCGCACGGCTGCAACGCCTGTTCGCCTACCTGGTGTTCGCAGTGGCCGGGTACGTCGTCATCGACGCGGCCTTCCTGAGCTGATCTCGCTATTGTCCGGCCCCATGTCGGGCCGGAACCGTGGGTCGAAAGGCCCTATATCGCACGAGCCGCGCCGGGCACCCTCGAGGCAGGAGCACCCCTTCTCCACGACCGCGAGGGAGCCGATCTTCATGACCATCGCCGACGCAGGACCGACCACCCGGCTGGTGAACGACGAACTGACATCGATCGCGTCCACGCTCGCCGCGAGGTTCCCCGATCTGACCCCCACAGTCGTCGCGGCCGAGATTCGCCGCACCCTGCCGCCCATGGCAGAGCGATCATGGTGAGCGCGGAGCCGCGACCCCAGCCCACACGAACCCCGGTCGCTCCCGGCTTCTGGGCGAAGAAAGACTGGGGTGACATCGTCGTCGCGCTCGACGGCACCCCGACGTCGCGCGACGCACTGTCCTGGGCAGCGGGTCTGGCCTCGGTCACCGGGGCACGCATTCGGCTCGTGCACGCACTCACACCCCGCGAATCGACCCGGTCGTTGGAGCGACTGCACGGTCGACGCCTTCTTCGATCGGCTCGCCGTGAACTCGTCGGTCTCGATCCCCGCATCGCAATCGATTCCATTCTGACGGACGACCCGATCGCCCCCGTTCTCGGCGCGCTGTCGCACACCGCCGACCTGATTGTCATCGGAGGCCGTGAATCGGGTCCGATCCGTGATGTGCTGTTCGGCCGCAACGCAACTCGTATCGTTGCAGAATCGACGTGCCCCGTCCTGGTGTGGCGCCCCCAGCACGCAGACCTCACGCCGACCTCTCCGGTTGTCGTCGGCGTGGATCACTCGGACTCCTGCACCCGGGCGATCGAGGCGGCCTTCTGGTTCGCCGACGCGCTCGAAGTCCCCCTCACCGCGCTGCACGTCGGATCGCCCCACAGTCGGCCCGTCACGAACGACATCGAGCTGCAACAGATCCGAGGGCTGGCGTGGCTGGAAGGTCGCGTCGATGCTGCTGCGTCCGCGCATTCCACCGTAGACGTGCATCTGCACCTGCTCGACGCATCGGCGCAGCACGAGCTACGACGCGCATCGGCTACCGCACACCTTCTCGTGATCGGCAGCCGCACCCACGGACCACGGACGGGTCCGCGTACCGGGTCGGTCGGACAGTCTCTCGTGCACGCATCGTGCTGTCCGATTCTCGTGGTGCGTTGAGCCCTCGATCAGCCGACGACCCCCGCCTCATCGGGACCTTGTGCCCTTACGGATCCACTGCTCGACGCCGGACACTCGTCGGAGACGAATGCACTTCGGGTGGGAGTAGGTGGCGGCCATGTTCTCGAAACTCGCGTACCGATCGTGGCGACACAGTCCATGGATTTCCAATGCACTGATGCGGCTGCCGGGCAGGATCGAACGAGCGGCAGTCACCGTCGGGATCGCGGTGCTGCTGTTGCTCATCCCTGTGGCAGCGACGATCGGTTCGGTGACCTACAGCGACCTGTCGCTGCGCTCGGAACAGCAACGCGCAGAATATGTTCGAGTCGACGCCCGTGTCATCGACGCCACGAAATCCGCTCGGTCCGATACCGACGGCGTCACGACCGTGGCCGGTACCGCGACCGTGCAGTGGAGCGCGCCGGACGGCTCGCTGCGCTCCGGGGCAACCGACGTACCGTCGGCATTGCGAGTCGGTGACACGACTCCGATCTGGCGTGATGCGGACGGGAATCTGGTGCGCGCTCCCGACACTGCTGCCGGTGCCGTCGTCAACGGAGCTGCCACGGCCGTGTTCGTATGGTTCCTCGGTGCCCTCGTCATCGGCGGTCTGGTCTACCTCACCACCAAAGCCGGCGAACGTTCACGAATGCGGCAGTGGGACAGAGATTGGCAACACTTTCTACAGGCCCGCGACCATCGCTCGCGGTAGCGCCGTCGAAGCCCGGCGACGCGACCGGTCACCACGAGGAGGGCCGAGCGTCCTCGAAAAAAGGGCCTTTGTGCCGATGGCACAGCGGGTGTGTCGTCGTACGCTCAGGACTGTCGTCCTTGAACTCGTCGACACGAAGCTCCCACGTTCGAGGAGGCGATGACATGATCTGTATCGGCACCGAATTCTGTTCCGCGAGTGCGGACTACGAGCGTGCGCTCATGTGCAGCCCGTTGGCTGCACAATTACGCGTGGTCGCTCTTCGAATACAGGTGATGATGGACGAGCAGGGCGCGCTGCACCCTCGCGACCTCGTGGCGTCGGCGCTGCCGTCGAGTCGACGACCCATTCTGAACTCTGCTTGAGGTCGGAGCGGGCGTATGACCTTCGAGACGCTCGCCCTGTGTGCCGCAGTGGGATTGCTCGGCCCACTGCTGGCGCTTCCGCGCGGGCTTCGGATACCCGTCGTCGTCGGCGAACTCGTCGCCGGAATTGCTCTCGGCCACACAGGCTTCGGCATCGTCGACCCCAACGAGCAGACGCTGAGCTTCCTGGCGCAGGTGGGGTTTGCGCTCGTCATGTTCGTGGCCGGCAGTCAGATACCGATTCGCGACCCGCGACTGCGCATCGGTCTCGGGGTCGGTACTGCGCGGGCGGTGACCGTCGGGCTGCTGGCAACCGTGCTCGGCTGGGCCGTCTCCGCCGCGTTCGATGCACCTCACCTCGGCCTGTACGCGGTGTTGATGGCATCGTCCTCGGCCGCTGTCATCATGCCGATCGTCGAGTCCACCACGATGACCGCACCCGGTCTGATGGCCCTCCTGCCGCAGATCGCGCTGGCGGACGCGGTCTGTATCGTCGCGCTGCCTCTCGTGATCGATCCACGGCAGGCCGGTCCCGCCGCACTCGGATCGGCGACGGTCCTGATCGCCGCCGCCGTGATCTTTGTCGTCCTGCGCCACTTCGACGCCTCGGGACTGCGCCGTCGCGTGCATCATGTGTCTGCCCAACGCAAACTCGCGCTCGAACTGCGCCTCAACCTGATTCTGCTGTTCGGCCTCGCGGCCCTCGCGGTCCACACCCACGCATCGGTGATGCTGGCCGGCTTCGGCTTCGGTCTGGCCGTCGCTGCCATCGGAGAACCGCGACGCCTTGCGAAACAACTGTTCGCCATCACCGAAGGTTTCCTGGGGCCACTGTATTTCGTCTGGCTCGGCGCATCCCTCGATCTGCGCGCCCTCGGCAGTCACCCGAACATGATCGCGCTGGGGCTTGCCTTGGGTTTGGGAGCCATCGCTGCGCACGGTGCGATGCGTCTGACGGGCCAGCCCGCCGGGCTCGGGATACTCGCGGCAGCCCAGATGGGTGTTCCGGTCTCGGCCGTGACACTCGGCACGCAGAGCGGCGTGCTGGCTTCCGGTGAGGGCCCCGCCATCGTGCTCGGCGCACTGGTGACCATCGCGGCGGCGGCCGCAGCATCGCGGGTCGCCGCTCGTCGTCCGGCCTGACCCCGGCGGGCCCGGGGCGGCGCAAGGCATTTGGGTGTTTCGAGTTGATCCGGACGGGGAACAAAGGTCGTGGAACGATCGGCACGACGCGAAACGGATCACGACGATGACGGATGACCAGGTCTGGCGCCTCAAGGGTGCGTGCATCGAAGACATGGATGCCTACGACTCGCAGCAACTTCCTCGACACGGTCGCAAGCGCGCAGAAAAGGCATGGCGCCTGTGCGCCGACTGCCCGGTGTTGCGTAACTGCGCCGAGCAGACGGCTCGCGATATCGAGTCGGGTCGCATTCCGGTCGGCGTGGTCGTCGCCGGTGCCGCCTATCACGACAATGCGAGTAACGGCCGCCGCACGGACGCATACCGCACACTCGAATTTCTCATCGGGCGCCCACTGTCCAATCCTGCCGCCTGATCACGGAACAATAACGGATCGCTACGAAAAAGGTCACGCCAACAGCTCTGTTCGACGCGTTTTCGGCGCGTCCGTAAGTGTCTGACCTGCGTCGGAACAAGACGCGCAACAATGTCTGCATGACCGCAGCGAACGTAACCCACTCGGGGCTGCCGGACGACGTTCAGAGGGCACTCTCGCAGCGAGCACCGATAGAACAGGCCAAGGGAATGTTGATGGCAATACATCGCATCAGTGCCGACGCGGCATTCGGACTGCTCGTCGACCGATCGCAAGGCACCAATCGCAAGCTTCGCGACATCGCACAGGAACTGGTGGACCGGGCCTCGACCGAGCGGTGATATGTCAGGCGACCCCGTGCGCTGTGTGTTCAACGCACGGGGCCTGAGCAATGCGGCAGTCCGGACTACTTCATTACCTGCTGTGCCGTATGCCCTGCCATGGCTGCCCGAAACATCCGTTCCGGGAACGCGGTCATCGGAGGGTCAAAAACGCGCGAGAATTGCACGCGCACAACGCACTACGGTCGCGCGGTCGTACGACATCACGTAATCGAACTCGCGATCGGCGTCGACCTCCCCGCGGTGCAGATCGATCGCTGCGAGCACTCCGCAGAAGTGCGGTCCGAGCACCACGACGTTCCACTCCTCCACGAGCGGATCCGTCGGATCGAGGGGCGCGTGCATGATGCCACCCTCTTGCACGTAACCCATGCCCACGCCGTACACGCCGGCGTACGAGATCTGCTCGGCCATCGAGACCCAACGCCCACGGGTGGTCGAGGTGAAGTGCTCCGCCCGCTGAAAAGTGCCGAGTACCAACGTTTCCGGCCCCGCTGCGGCAGCCTGCATCTCGAGGGACGTACTCATCGCCACCAGCAGACGCTTGGTGCTGCGGGTGGCCGTCTTACCGTCGGACGCGATGGCGTACGGCGATGCCGCGGCGACAGCAGGTGTGCTCCAGGTCGGGAACGGGGGCATCACCTCGGCAGCGTCGGCAGGAAGCTCCTCGGTCGTCTCCGCCGCCGGATACAACTCACCCACCCCGTAGGTCGCTCCGAGTCCGAGTGCGCGGGTGCGATGCAATGCGGTGTCGACTCCGCTTGCCACCACCACCGCGCCGGTGCGTTCCACCTGAGCCGAGACGGCGTGGGCGGTGCGTGCGGTGGCCAGATCGGGGCGTCGGGACACCATCGATCCGGCGAGGATGATCACGTCGGGTTCGATGAGCGGCAGCAGAGTCATCGACTGCGGTCGACGGCCGACATCGTCGACGGCCACCACCTTGCCGTCGCGCCTGGCCTTGTCGATCGCTGCGAGGGTGCGGGCCGGACTGTCCACGAGTGCCGCTTCGGTGACGACCACGATGTCGCGGCGCAATTGTTCTTCGGTGGCGGAATCGAGCGCGGCAAGGGAATCGACGTCCATGGAGACGAGCATCGGCAACCGCACAGACTGGTTGATTCGAGCCACTCCCCACGCGAGCGCGTCGAGTTCACGCTTGGCGTCCATTGCTCTGGCCGCGCGCTTGAGCGCGTCGGCCGACGCGAGCGGACCGTTCTCGGGGCCCCGCAACTGAACTTCGATCGCTGCGAGCGCGCCGTTGTCCAGCCGACAGACCGGGGCGAAATACGGATGCACCGTCAGCTCTCCCGTGTCCGTGTCGACTGCAGATCCTGCTTCGGCCAGCGCGAACGTCACACCCACAGTTTGACACGAAAAAACGACCCCCGTCACGCGGGGGCTCATCCGTTTTCAAACCTGTGGAGCATGCTTTTCTTCGCTTCCCTCATGATCGGTGTCGGAGATGTCATCGACGCAGTCGGAACTATCTCGTTTCGGTAACGTTGCATAACGCGTTGGTAACGGCGTCGCGCGAGAGCGGGCATGCGGAATCGGGAGCCCATCGCGGCCCCGAAATCGGGCCGAAAGCCGAAGTTGCAGTGCGCTTTCGAGACTTCCGCCGAATTTCATTAACACTGCATACAACAAACATACCGACCGGATTGTGACTTCTCACAGACTTGCGCTGAAGCAATTTCTGCAGAAGTTTCGTCGACCTAACGTCCCTCCCGGCTGCCGGAACACCGGCACCGTCGGACCCTCGCGGGGGTCCGGAGCCGTTCTGGACTTGGAGGTTCGATCGATGACGCTCAACTCGCCGACCCGCTCTCGCACGCTCGCCGCCGCCGTGGCCGCTGTTGCCATCGCCGGAGCGACAGTCGGTGCCGCCAACGCCGGCGCCGCAACAATCTCCCCGGCAGGCACCGCTTTCACGGCGCCCGGCACGATCGTCGTGAGCACGCCGGCTTCGTTCGGAGTGCCCGTGAGTTGTTCCATCTCACTGTCCGGCACCACCAGTGCCGATGGTTCCTCGGCATCGATCACCGACGCCAAGATCAGCGGTTCGAACCGTCTGTGCGGCCTGCCCCAGCTGAAGAACCTGCCCTGGACTCTCACCCCCACCAGCGCCACCACCGGTGAGGTGTCGAACGTGGGCTTCTCGTTGGTCGGTTACAACTGCGGGCCCGCCACGCTGGCCGGGTCCTTCGACAACATGACCAACACGCTCACCGCGACCGACCAGCCGATGTCAGGCAACTGCACCGTCAACAGCCTCTCGGTCCAGCCCGACCCCGCCTTCACCCTGTCCTGACTCCTCCCGTCCCACCTCGTTCCGCATCAACCATTCTCGAGAAGGAGACCACGTGAAGATTCGCAACAAGACTGTCGTCACGATGACGGCATTGGCGTCGAGCATCGCCTTGGGCACGCTCGTCGCCGCCCCGGCGAACGCTGCCGACACGCTCCCCATCACGTTCCAGGCCGACACGACGACGATCATCGCCAAGACCGGTCAGCCGGTGGTGTTTCCCACCACCGACCTCGCCACGGACGTCGATCTGGTCAACGGCACGGTGACCGGAACACTTGCACTCCCACAGGCGTCGGCCGACCTGAAACTCGGACCCGCGACGCTGGCGAACTTCACGATCTCGATCGTCGACGCGACGCCGGTGTCCGGCACCATCGTCCGCGGCGGCCCGGACGAGGCACCGACGTTGGACCTCGACGTCGCACAGAGCTTCAAGATTCGCATCGATTCGGTGAAGCCCTTGGGCATCGACACCGGATCGGCCGGATCGGCCGCGGTCGACCTGATCCCGGCGGGTAGCAACTGCGTCACCGCCGAGACCACCGCCAACCTCTCCGGTTCGCTCGATGCGATCGACCTGATTCAGAACAACCAGGCCGATGCACACGTGAAGGGCACGTACACGATTCCGCAGTTCCAGAACTGTGGCGCGTTCACGTCGGTGCTGAACGCGATCATCGCCGGTCCGGGCAACACTCTCGACGTGCACCTGACCGATCCGGTCTTCGACGTCGGCACCCGGTCCGCGATTGCGGCAGAGGTGGCGTAGCGGTTCGCACCTCGATCGGCGGCGTCGACCGGTTCCCGTGCGGAACCCGGTCGACGCCGTCGTTCATTGCCGTTCGTCGACCGGATGGACGGACGGCTCCTCGTGTTGGTACACCGTGACGCGGTTGCCGCCGATCCGCTTGGCCCGGTACATCGCTCGATCGGCTCGGCCGAGCAGCACATCGACGTCCCCGACGATGTCCCGTGCCTCGACAACCGTGTGAGCGACGCCTATCGATGCCGTCAGTGGGGACCGGTCGGTCGCGTCGCACAGGCGGATTCGCAATTCCTCGGATCGGTCGATCACCGAGTCGACGCCGTCGAGGCAGACGATCGCAAATTCTTCGCCTCCGAGTCGAACCGTCACGGCCGGTGCCGGGAAGACATCGAGAATGCGGCTCGCGGTGAGACGAATGACCGTGTCTCCGTACTCGTGGCCGAATCGATCGTTGACGGCCTTGAAGTTGTCGATGTCGATCACCACGGCGGCCACCGTCGTGTCGATCCCGGATCGAAGGTCGAGGTTGCCGATCGCCGCGTCGAATCCCCGGCGGTTCTGCAGTCCGGTGAGCGGGTCGTAGAACGCGCCGGTGGCATCGCGGCGCAACAGCATCAGGAAGGAGTGACAGATCAGCGGCGCCGAGAACATCACCAGGATGAGCATCACCAGGTAGAGATTGGTCTGCAGCCGCTGCGCCGGGTCGCCGACCATGGCCGAGACATAGAGGGCCGCAACGGTGACGAAGGCGAAGAGGTGATGCGCGGTGAACAACTTGGGGCCGTGGAAGCCCACGACGTAGCTGCCCATCACCGTGAACAGCGCCGCCATCGGCAGCATCTCGGACGGCTCGTCGATGGTGAGGAGCACTGCGGCGAGCACGATGTCGGCGTACAGCACGAATGCGATCGACATGCGCCAGCTCGGCCAACCGCCGATCAGCCAGGCCAACCCCAGCGGAGGAGTCGTGACGATGGTCGACCACAGCGCCCATTGCCCCGGGCCGCTGTCTCCGAGACCCGGGATCGTCAGGGCGATCACCGCGGCAGCCGCGTAGAAGAAGCAGAAGATCCCGATGAGGATCCTGGTGACGTGCAGCGCTTGCTGGGACCGTGCATACGCAACGTTCCACCCGTAGTCGACCGGGAGCGACCACCATTGGCGAAGACTGTTCACAGGTCTCGAGCAGCTTTCCTAGTGTCACGACGTGGATGGACAAGTCAACCACAGACGAAACCACCTGGTCCGCAAAGTGGAAAACTTGCGCCTATCCCCGCATACCGTCGGCCAACTCGAACACTCGGCCCGCATAGGTCACCATGAACGCATCGAGGGCTTGCTGCGACAGTTCGGGGCATCCGGCTCTGCGAAAGAAATGCTCCAGATCCACCAGCCGATCCCCCAGTCCGACGCGTTGTCGATCCAGCGCCTCGAGCTCTACGACCAACGCCTTCAGTTCCTCGACCTTGCGCAGCACGTCGTCCATCGGATCACCGTCCACCTCACTGGGCCTTCCACGATTGGGCGGCGGAGCCGGGCTTCCCTCCCAACTCCGCCGAGCCCGACTCTACGCATTATCGAACACATGTGCGAGTCCACGAGGCAGTTCGGCCTCGGTTTGTACCACCTATCCTGTGCACAATCCGAGAAAGTGACCTACAGTCTGTGACATGCTCCAGAAAAGGGGTCCGAACGGGGTTCGGCCGCCAGGCTCGACCGATCCAATTCACTTGGCGCTCTTAGCAATCCTCACGATTGCTGTGATCGCCCTCGTCATCGTCGCGGTCCAACAGGGCCGCCTCTGAGCGCGCACCTCGGCGTTCACTATCGACTCCGATCGGCGGCTTTCCGCGCCCCTCGCACGGTTCCGAACGCTCACGTCCGCGGCAGTGCCCGGCCGACTGCATCGATCGAACGTCGACGACGCCTGACCACCTCGATGATCTCGTCCACCACGCGTCGCGTGTCACCCAACGCCTGCACGGCCGAGTAGCGCAGAACCAACCACCCCTCCAGGATCAGCCTGTTCTGGCGTCGACGATCGCTGTCGAATACCCGGCTGGACGTGTGGAACTCGCGTCCGTCGATCTCCACGATCACCCGTGCCCGAAAGTCCACGAGGTCGCCGAAATACGGCCCTACCCGCGCATTGATCTCCATGAAGAAGTGTCGGGCGGACAGTGCTCGTGCCACCACTCGCTCGGCCTCGGATCGAGTGCCGAGGCAGCACAGACGCAGTTGTCTCCGTACGGCTTTCATGCCGCGCATCCCGCGAGACAGTTCGCACGCCGTCGCGATTCGACGCCGCAGAGCCGGCCGCGCGATTGCCGTGTCGAAGAATCGCTCCAACTCCTCACCCGTCAGAGTTGCCGCCACGTCGACGAATACCTGAGCCAACGCCACCACCGGAAGATCACGGCACCGGTCCGACTCGGGGATGCGTCGTCGATGGATCTTCACCCACTCCGGTGACTGCTGCCGGGCCGAAGGTGGCACTGTCGCCGTGACCTGCGGCGGCTCTTCCTCGACCAATCCCCACACCCACGCCGCGGTCAGATGGCTGAGTACAGCGTCGGGCTTCCACAGAGTCACCGCAGTGCACAGGTCCAAGAAATCGGGCTCGTTTGTCGCGTAGATTCCGGGAAGTACTCGAATCAACTGCCCGGACGCAGTCCTACGCGTGATGGTGCTGCGACTCATCCCCCGCGCCATCAGATCGACCGCTGTGTTTACCCCCATACCGATACGGTGAACGATCGACGACGCCTGCGCCAGTGCCGTTTTCGAAACCTGTGGATAGATCCGAGTTATCCACAGGCCGCCGCACCTCAGCGTTCACTATCGACTCCGATCGGCGGTATTCCGCGTCCTGGACACGGTTCCGAACGCTCAGACCCGCGCATCCGGCACGACGGCGGTTACGTCTTTCGAACTCCGACCGCTCCAGCAACCTCGGCCGCCATCTCGGCAGCCGTGCTCGCGGTGGGGTGCACGCCGTCGAAGGTGGCTCCGGGTCGATCGAGCAGTGGCGCGAATTCTGCGACGGGTATGCCGCGCTCGGCGGCCAGTGCTCGAATCTCGCCGTTCAGGTCGTCGGCACTGACCTTGCGCGACGACGGCACCGTGGCGATCACGACCGTGTCGACGTCGCGTGCCCGGTCCAGGATCGTGCGCAGGTTGTCGATGATCCGGGGTAGCGGAACCGACCGGGCGAGGTCGTTGGTGCCGCCGTTGACAACGAGGATGTCCGGGTTCGCTGCCAGTGCGTCGTCGGTTCGGGCGAGGATCTGCGGCGTCGTCGCGCCGTTGATTCCCAGGTTGCCACCGTCGGCCGCGGGAGCGTCGTCCCCGCACACGAGGTACGAATACCACGCCGTGTCGCCGTGAATTCCCCAGTCGACGCGTGAATTACCTTGCGCCATCGAGTCTCCCAGCGTCACCAACCGTGGGCCGGTGTCGTTGACGCTCCACCCGAAGCAGTGCGCGTTGCGGACCGTGAGCGCCGGCTTCTTCAGTGGTCCTGCCACGAGCGCGGCGGCGAGCGCCAACCCGACTGCACCGGCGATCCACAGTCGAGTTCTCCGCACGCGGGGGATTCTGCCTCATGGGCGACGGTGCATCAGTTGCAGGCGGGGAAATCCACCTCGGTCGGTGCCGTAACCGACTGCGGCTGCACCGGTGCCTGCGCCTCGCCTGCAACGGTCGGTTCGACGAGGTTGTACTCGATGGTCTTGGTCTGTCCGGGCTCGATGACGACGGGCACGTAGAACACCGGATGGCCCCGTTCGGCAGCAGTCAGCAGAAACAGAGGGGTTCCGTTGATGGTGGCATCGGTCAACGTTGCGCCCTGAGTTGCGTACAGCGCCACCACCGATCGGTTGGTTCCCGGAGGTCCGTCGTATCGGGTCGATTCGTTCTGCCTGCCGGCGATGTAGGTGGTGTAGTCCTGCTGCGGAGCGTTGTTGGTGATCTCGGCGACGACGCGGGTGGTCCGTGTCGGGCCGTCGCAGGACTGTGCGGAGTAGGTGACCTTGCGCTGCAGGTAGTAGTCGAGTTTGCCGCCTGCACCGTTGTTCACCACCACCGCGGCGTACGGGTCGGGGCTCTCGGGAACTTCGTGGCCGATCTTGGTCGGTCCCAGGATCGATTGCAGAGCCGGGTCGGCGCTCCACACGGCGATGTGGCCTTCACTGGTCGCTTTGCCGAGTGCTTCGAGCAGCGCGCTGGGAGATCCGATGTTGCCCTGCATCTTTGCGACCACGCGGGCTGCGATGTCCTGCAGGTACGCCTTGCGCGCGGTGTTGTCGTCCTCGAAGCGGAAGTACGCATCGGACTGCGTGATCTGGACGACATTCGATCCGTCGATCACCTCACCGTCGCCCATCGTGATCGGGCCGACGACGTCGAGGATGTAGCCGAGGGCAACGGGATCGGTGGCCAGAGCGCCGTCGACACGTTCGCCAGTTTCCTGCTCCCACATCGACTGCCAGATCTGCCCCGCGTACGGGAAGTGCGGACTGACGTTGCTGTTCTGCCAATTCTGAGTGGGCTGGAAGCGACTCTCGTAGAAGTTGAAGAAGTCCGGACCGAGATCGATCGGGTCGTAGGGAATTCGGAGCTCGCGATTACTACCGAGCGAGTCGACCGCGACCTTGCCGTCGACGGCACGCACGATGCCGAGTCCGCCTATCAGGCCACCGGTTCCGCGAGATTCCGACAGCGTCTGGAAGGCCATGAAGTAGCTGCGTGGGCCGTCGGCACCGAGCATCGCGGGGAGCACTTTCGCGGCGATGTCGGTGTTGGTCAACAGTGTCGTCAGCTCGTGCGTCTGATCCTGCAACTGAATTCGAGCGTCACCGATCTGCGCGACGAACGTCGGCTCTTCGATCGCCTGGGATTGTGCGTTGAGCACGTCGGCCGCGGCGGACGCCTGAGACAGGGCGGGCGAGGCGTCGCGCAGGGCGGCGATGTCGATGGCACCGTCGGGTCCGCGGAGCTGACTCGGATCGAGTGTGGCCCCCACCTCGACCGACGGCGTCAGCACATCCACGGTCAGCCCGTTGACGACGTCGGTGATCTGCGAGACGACATCCAGCGGTTGACCCACGTACGGAATCGCTGCGGCGGCCTTCCAGATCAGTGAATCGGTGGCGTCCTTCGCGTGGGTCGAGGTACGCACCGCGTCGTCCACGGAGGTCTCGGCCTTCTGCGTATCCCCCGCCAGCAGTGCGGTTTTCGCCGACTGGGCGTAGTCACGAGCCTGCTCGAGGTAGGTGTACGCGGTGTTGGCGGTGTAGGCGAGCCAGGCACCGAGTCCGAGCGCTACGACGACGAACACACCGAAACCGAGCAGGATGCGTCGACCGGTTCTCTTCTTGGAACGACGACGCCTGCTGCGACTACGAGAGCTGCGATGGTCGCCGTACGGGTAGTCGTTGTCGTAGCTCATGGCTGGATGGGTGCCCTTTCGTTGCGGCTAAGACTACAAACGACGTCCTCTCACCGCGACACGACTCTCGGGCAGGCTGCGCCGGTGTTGCACCGGCGCAGCCGTTCGACGTCAGGATCCGATGAGTGCACTCACTGCAGTGCTGCCGCTCTCGGCGCTTCCGCTGCCGATGAGTCCGAGGATGACGTCGACGATGATCTTGGCGATGAATGCGTCCATAACTACTCCTGTTGTGAAGTACCCCCGACGGGATACAGACGGACCTACGAGCGCTGCGGCCGTTTGTGACCGGCCACAACGAGTCGGAAGGTAGCAGCTGGATCTGTCCAAACGGTGGTGCTGTGGGCGCAGCCACAGTCCCAGACATTGTTTGTACAAATTTCTGATTTTGTACAACAGCCTGACAAATCTTGTGTATTGTCCAACCCACAGTGATCGGCCTTACACGAGGAGTGACGATGACCGCATCGAATGTCGACGACCAGGCGCAGGCGCCGGTCGACGCGTGGCACGACCGCAAGCGATACCTCTGGCTGATGGGCCTGATTCCGCCGACGGCGGTGTTCCTGGCGACCGGCCTGGTGTGGGCTTTCAATCAGCTCGGCTGGAACGCGGTGGCTCCGGTCTGGTGGTGGATCGGCGCGCTGCTGGTCTACGGATTGCTCCCGATTCTCGATCGGTTCTTCGGGCCCGACGGGGACAACCCTCCCGACGAGGCGATGAAGGCACTCGAGGAAGACAAGTACTACCGCTACTGCACCTACGCCTACATTCCGTTCCAGCTCGCCAGTCTGGTGTTCGCCTGCTACCTCTGGTCGGCGAACAACCTGTCGTGGCTCGGCATCGACGGCGGGCTCGGCCTGATCTCGAAGATCGGTCTGGCCATCAGCATCGGCGTGATGGGCGGCGTCGGCATCAACACTGCACACGAGCTCGGCCACAAGAAGGACAGCCTGGAGCGCTGGCTGTCGAAAATCACTCTGGCACAGACGTTCTACGGCCACTTCTACATCGAGCACAACCGCGGCCACCATGTCCGCGTCGCCACCCCCGAGGATCCGGCGAGCTCGAAGTTCGGCGAGAGCTTCTGGGCCTTCCTCCCCCGCAGCGTCTGGGGCAGCCTGAAGTCGTCGTGGGAGCTGGAGAAGACGCGCATGGAGCGATTGGGCAAGAGCACGTGGAGCATTCAGAACGACGTACTCAACGCCTGGCTGATGTCCGTCGTCCTCTACGCGGTACTCGTCGCAGTGTTCGGTCCGATCGTGCTGCCGTTCCTGGTGATTCAGGCCATCTACGGATTCTCACTGCTCGAGACGGTCAACTACCTCGAGCACTACGGCCTGCAGCGTCAGAAGAAGGAGAACGGCCGCTACGAGCGCTGCACTCCCGAGCACAGCTGGAACTCCGATCACATCGTCACCAACATCTTCCTGTATCACCTTCAGCGACACAGTGATCACCATGCCAACCCCACCCGCCGCTACCAGACTCTGCGCAGCATGGACGGAGCGCCCAATCTGCCGAGCGGATACGCGAGCATGATTTCGCTGGCGTACTTCCCGCCGGTGTGGCGCAAGGTGATGGACCACCGCGTTCTCGATCACTACGACGGTGACATCACGAAGGTCAACATCCAGCCGTCCAAGCGAGAGAAGATCCTCGCTGCACACGGAGCCAAGTGATGGCCGCCTTCGAGTGCCCGGTGTGCGAGTTCGTCTACGACGAGACCAACGGCGCTCCACGCGAGGGCTTTCCGGCCGGCACCGCATGGTCCGAGGTACCCGACGACTGGCCGTGCCCCGACTGCGGTGTCCGCGAGAAAATCGACTTCAGGAGTAAGGCATGAAGCTCTACCGCTGTGTTCAATGTGGATTCGAGTACGACGAGGAACTGGGCTGGCCCGAGGACGGGATCGAGCCGGGCACGCGCTGGGACGACATCCCCGACGACTGGTCGTGCCCCGATTGTGGTGCTGCCAAGGCCGATTTCGAGATGGTCGAGGTCGAGCGCGGGTGACTGCTCGGCAACCCGCTGACGTCGTGATCGTCGGCACCGGCGCCACCGGGTATACCGCCGCCAAAGTGCTACGCGCCGAGGGCTTCACGGGATCCATCACGCAGATCGGAAGCGAGCAGGAGGCCACCTACCGTCGCCCGGCGGTCTCCAAGGAGCTGCTGCTGGGCACCAAATCGGTCGATCAGGTCCGGTTGGGTGCAGCCATCGAGGGTGTCGACGTCCGGACGGGCGTCACAGCTGTCGCCATCACCGACTCGGCCGTGCTGCTCGACGACGGCGACTCGGTCCCGTACGACGCCCTGCTGTTGGCAACGGGTTCTCGGGCTCGGCAACTCGATCTGCCGGGTTCTGCGCACGTGTTCACCCTGCGCACCTCCGCCGATGTCGCACCACTGCATGCCGACATCCTCCGCACCGGATCACTGCTGGTGATCGGCGGCGGATTGATCGGATGCGAGGCGGCCGCGGCTGCGCGGTCGCTCGGTGCCGAGGTGACGGTGCTGGAGGCAGCGTCGGCTCCACTGAGTCGTATCGCTCCGGCGGGGATCTCGCAGATGTACCGAGACCTACACGCAGACAACGGTATAACGATGCACACCGACGTCACCGTGACGAGTCTCGACAAGCAGGACGACGGCACCCTTCGTGCCGTCGCACAGGACGGACGCAGTTGGTCGGCCGGCACCGTCCTGGTGTCGGCAGGTTCGGTGCCCAATGTCGAGCTGGCAGCCGAACACGGCCTCGACATTCGTTCCGGAGTCCTGGTCGACGCGGAGATGCGTACCTCGACACCGAACATCTACGCCGCGGGCGACGTCGCGGAGGTCCCCAACACGATTCTCGGCGGCACCTATCGGAGTGAGCATTGGAACGGTGCCGTCGATCAGGCGACTCGGGCGGCACGGTCCATTCTCGGTCTCGATGTCGGCAATCTCGATGTGCCGTGGGGGTGGTCGACTCAGCACGGCGTCAACCTGCAGTTCGCGGGGTGGACCGGTGTCGACGACGAGTACGTCGTGGTTCGCGGCACCATCGCCGACCGCCGCTTCACGGCATGCGCGCTGCGTGACGAGAAGCTCGTCGGGGCCATCGGCGTGGGATTCCCGAAGGACATCAGGCAGATCAGATCCCTCATCGCGAGCGGAGACCCCATCGATCGGGATCTCCTCGGAGAGGATTGGCTGGATCAACCCCATGCGGTCGTTCGATAGAGTCGTGTTCATGCCCGCAGCCGAACAGACGTCGACCCCCGGTCGATACCGTGAAGCCGCGTCCACTCTTGCGCGCGATACCGCGCTCGATGCGTTGCGCGAGTTGTTGCACGAGCGCAACTGGCGCAACGTCACGATGAGTCACATCGCGAAGGCGGCAGGCCTGAGCAGACAGAGCCTGTACAACGAGTTCGGTTCACGACGCGGCGTCGCACAGGGGTACGCCATCAGATTGACGGACATATTCGTCGACCTGTGCGAAACCGCGCTGTACGAGCATCCCGACGATGCCGGCGCTGCCCTGCGCCAGGGTTTCTCGTCGTTCTTCCAGCTGAGCGCACTGGATCCTCTCGTGCGATCACTGCACGGTGGCGACGCCCCCGAGGATCTGCTCCGCCTGATCACCACCGACAGTGCCGTACTGATCGAGCGCGCGGGAGACCGACTCGCGAACACCTTCCAACGCGGATGGGTCGGTGCGAGCCCACGGCAGGCAGACGTCATCAGCAGGGCGATCGTGCGTCTGGCATTGAGCTACATCCCCGAGCCCCCGCACGATATTGCGGCTGCTGCAGATGATTTTGCGCTGCTGCTGACCCCGTTCGTCGATTCGATCACCTCAGGCCGGACCTGAGCCAACCGGCACCCTCAGACGTCGGCCGGTGCGAGCACGATGTCGAAGTCGGCTCTGGCCCAGGTCTTGTCGCCGACGTCGCGACCGTCCGGAGTCGGTGTTCCCGACGGCTGCTCGACGAAGTCCTTGATCAGGGATTCCTTCACTCCGAACACGGTGTCGCTGCCCAGCAGTTCGTCGCCGCTGACGAAGATGTGTGTCACCAACGTGCGCATCCCCGGTGCCGTCACCATGAAGTGCAGGTGCGATGCCCGCATCGGCGAGCGACCGGTCGCGGTGAGCATTCGTCCGACCGGCCCGTCGTGCGGAATCGGATACGGAGTCGGAGTCAGCGCCCAGAATCGATAGTTCCCGTCGTCGTCGCTGTAGAGATGCGCTCGACCGCCGACGCGTGCGTCGTCGTACTGAACGTCGTAGAACCCGTCCTCGTCGGCTTCCCAGATTTCGAGGCGCGCTCCGGGGATCGGTGTGCCCGCGGTGTCGCGCACGGTTCCCTCGACCCAGCACGGTTGTCCTGCAGCACCTCCCGATGCATCACCACCGTTCTCGATACGCGGCGCGTCGTCGACGAAGAACGGGCCGAACACGGTCGCCTCGGTAGCGTCCTCGTAGGCGGGGTTGTTCACGTTGATCGTCTGCATCGACGCCCCGAGGACGTCGGAAAGCAGAATGAACTCCTGACGGCGGTCGTCGGTGATGTGACCGACCTCGGTCAGGAAGCCGATGGCGGTGTTCCATTCCTGTTCGGTCAGTCGCACATCTCGGATGAACCCGTGCAGGTGGTGCACCAGCGAGGTCATCACCTGCTTCAACCGGGGGTCGGTGCAGTCGTCGAACGATCGAAGTACGTTCTCCACCAACCGCTCTTCGACGGCATCCTGTGCTTGTCCGGTCATGGTCTGCTCGGTCATGGTCTCTCTCACTGTCCGATGTCGGTCGGCGGGTCGCCGGCCCACGCTGCGTGCAGAATGGCGGTGGCGGCCTCACGGGTGACGGGCCGCGGGTTTCCGTACGATCTGCTCGTCACGTCGTCGGCGATTCGGTCGATGTCCTTCTCCTTCATACCCAATTCGGCCAGAGAGCGTGGCGCTCCGAGTCCGCGACAGAGCTCCCACAACCGGGTTGCCGGGTCACCGGAACCGGGAAGCGCACGCGAGAGCGCCGTCACTGCGCCCGGTGCAGCCGACTGATTGAAGGCCAACACGTGCGGCAACACCACGGTGTGGGTCGGAGCGTGCGGCAGGTTCAAGGTACCGCCGAGAGAGTGACACAGCTTGTGGTGCAACGACATCGTGGTGGCACCGAGAGTGGCACCGCACAACCAGGCACCGTAGAGGGCGTCGCTGCGCGCCTGCGGATGGAGGTGATCGGCCACGATCGCGGGGAGCGCCGATGCGAGCGCGCGCACCCCGTCCTCGGCCATCAGCGCGACGATGGGGCTGATGTCGGGTGCATACAACGCTTCGACGGCATGCGCCACGGCGTTGATTCCACTCGTGACGGAGATGTCGACCGGAAGGCCGGTCGTCAGCTCGGGGTCGTAGACGACGCTGCGCGGCAGCACCCTGATGTCGCGACCTGTTTCCTTGCGTCCGTCGGTCGTCAGACCCCACACCGGGGTCATCTCCGATCCGGCGTACGTGGTGGGAACCGCGACGATCGGCAGCCCGTGCACGAGGGCGATGGCCTTGCCGAGGCCGATCGAGGAGCCGCCGCCGACGGTGATGCAGCCGTCGGCTCCGAGGGAAAGGGCTTCGGCGCTGGATCTTTTCGCCACCTCCGACGGCACGTGCATCACGGCGTCGGCCCGTACGCCCACACATCGGTCTCCGAGCATCGAGGCAATACGTTCGGCTGTACCCTTCTGGCTCGGCGAGCAGAGAACGAGGACGCGCCGCAGACCGAGGTGATCGAGCTCGTCGGCCAGAGCCGACAGCGAGCCCGCACCGAATCGCACCCGCATCGGGTTCGCCTCGTAGGCGAAGTCGTAGGTCATCGCGACAGGACCGCCGTCAACGCCTGCCGCAGGGCGTCCTCGGGGTCTGCCGCGAGTTCGTGTGCACGCCAGCAGATGTGTTTGTCGGGGCGCACCAACAATGCACCGCTCTCGGTCACCTCACGGAGCCGAGACCAGTCGAAGTACAGGTCGGTGACATCGCGTCCGGGCCCGATGACGACGACCTCGACGGCCACACCCAGTTCGTGACCGATCTTGTCCGCCGCCGACTCCCAATCCGATCCGGCCACTCCCGTGATGAGCGTGAAGCGGTCGTAGGGCGCGAGATCCATCATCGCGAACTTGTGCATGTTGTCGCCCACCCAGGCGTGCGGCAGGTGCGATCCCGGCACGGTGGAGACCTGGTAGTACAGGTCCGGGTCTCGTACCGCCTCGGGCAGAACCCCGTCGGGCACAACGGCCGAGGACGTGTAGAACTGGCCCAATTCGACTCCGTGGGCGTTGAACTCGTAGTTCTTGATCTCCATCGCCTTCACCAGCGCGGCCCGCTTCGCCGCGCCCGCAGGCGTGTTGGCCTTACGCTCTTCGATGCGTTCGACCATCTCCTCCTCGGTCTTGGCGTCGGTGACCCCGAGGGCGTGGAACAGGTCTGCGAACTCACGACCGGAGCGGTTGGCACGCTTGACGATTCGCTCGGCCACCGGGGCACGCTCGGCGGTGTAGGTATCGAGCAACGCTTCGCCTGCCTGACCCTTCAGCACCGCGGCGATCTTCCACGCGAGATTGTAGGAGTCCTGGATCGAGGTGTTCGAGCCGAGCCCATTGCTCGGCGGATGTCGGTGGATGGCGTCGCCCGCACAGAACACCCGGCCCTTCTGCAGATGCGTGGCGTACATTTCGTTGTTGCCCCACAACGATGTTCCGGTGATCTCGACGTCGAGCTCCGGCATGCCCAGCAGGCTGCGAACGATCTCGATGGCGGCCGCCTCGTTCACCACCGGCGGTGGCTGTGCGATGTCGAATCCCCAGACCACGAGCCACTCGTTCCACGGCCGGACCATGCGAACCAACCCGGCACCGATACCGCCGACGTTGGATCCGGGCTGAATCACCCAGTACAGCACCGACGGTCGGTGTCCGACGTACTCGGCGATGTCGGCCTTGAAGGTGATGTTCATCGACCCGGCGATGTCCATCGCGCCCTCCAGCGGAAGGTCGATGTCCGCGGCCACCTTGGAACGCGCCCCGTCCGCGCCGATCAGGTACTTGGCACGGATCGTGTAGCGGTGTCCGGTGAGTCGATCGACCACCGAGACGCTGACCCCGTCGGCGTCCTGGACGTGCGAGAGGTATTCGGTGGAGAACTGGGCCTGGGTTCCCCGCATCGTCGCGTTCTTCACCAGGATGGGCTCGAGGTACGTCTGGGGAATGTCGACGGTCAGGCACGGCGAGGCGAGCTGGTAGTCCGCTTCGCGGTCGGCCCCGGTACCCCACGTGCGGATGCGGCCGATCTCCTCGCCCGCGATCGAGGTGCAGAACACGGTGTCTCCGACGAGCCCGTGCTCGGTGGCGTCGGCCAGCACCTGGTCTGCGATACCGACGTCGCGGAAGACCTCCATGGTGCGCTGGTTGGTGATGTGAGCGCGTGGAGTGTTGGCCGTCCAGCGGTACTTGGTGATCATGATGTTGGGGATTCCGAGAGTGGACAGCAGCAGTGCTGCGGATCCACCGGCCGGCCCCGAGCCGACGATGAGAACGTCGGTCTCGACCACCGAGGAATCGGGCAGCTCTGTGGCCTTCTGGCCGTCGTCGAACACCGGCATGGAACACACCCTTCGTTGCGCCCGACGTTGATCTCGGGTCTTGCAACCCAGTGTCCTGCATCACACCGGAGGTGGCCATCGATCGCGGTCATCTCGGCGCAAATCGACAACGGTGGCGCAATTGTGAAACTAGTGCACCGACCGCGCCACCACGGAGTCGCGTCGAACGTCCGATGCTCTGGCTCCGAACCGCGCCGAGAAGGCACTGGAAAAGTAAGCGGCAGAGGAGAATCCGCAGGAGGCGGCGATCTCGGCAATCGACGTCGAGCGTCCCGACGGCGAGGTGAGCACCGTGTGTGCACGGGCGAGGCGTCGCTCGAGGATGTACTTGGGCACGCTGGTGCCGTCGGCGGCGAAGACTCGGGACAGGTGCCGGGCGCTGATGCCGATGGCGTCGGACACGTCGGTGGCAGACAACGACGCGTCGGTCAGACGGCGCTCGATGTAGGAGCGGGCAGACGCGCGATGCGCCGCACCGACGTCGCCGCGCGTTCCACCGGTCAGGACGGAGACCAGTTCGAGGATCGTCCGCTCGTCCGGTGCGGTCGGCCCGTCGGCGCGAGTCGCTCGGCTCACCCGAGCAGCGAGGGCGGCGGCGTGCACGTTGCCGTTCGCCGAGAAGTCGAAGACCATCGGGGCCGCGAGAGAGTCCTCTCCGGTGACGTCGGAGTAGATGCCGCGTGGGATCTTGACCACGAGTTCCTCGAGGCCGTGCGAGAACCCGCGCATGAAGGCTCTGTCGGCGTCGCACAGCAGCACCTGGCCGGGGCCGACGGTGCGCACTCCGTCCTCCGAGTAGAAGAACGCATCGCCGACCAGGCTGAAGTACAGGACCACCGAGTCCGACGGCCGACGCCGAATCAGCTCGGCATCTCGCTCGACGACATGGGAGGTTCCGACGACGCGGGCCAGGCCGACCGATCCGACCTGGACGTTGGTTTCGGTGGCCTCGAGGGACCCGCCTTCGAGGCTGCGGCATCTCAGTCCGATGAGCACCTCGGAGTTGTGTCCCTCCCACCGTTGTATTCGCTCGACGGAGGGAAGCCCGACGGTGGAGAACTCCACGGGTGACGCAGCGATCGGCACGTCGGGCCTCCTCCTCGGCGAGGGACTTACTTCTCCGGTACGAAACGCAGGTGTTCCGGATCAACTGTAACGAACAGCATCCACCGATCACCGAGACCGCGCGTGACGTGGCCTGCTCCGGTCACGTCGTCGATGTAGGCGATGTCGCCTGCCACCGGCGAGGTCACCGTTCCGTCCCCGGTCTCGTTCTCGGCCCTGCCGTTGAGCGTGACGCCCAACTGCGGTCGCGGGCCGTTGTGCCACACGCCGGGAACGTACCCGTCCTCGCCGTAATCGCGGCGGGTGACGAATGCTCCGAGCGAGCGGGGCCACTGTTCGACCGGCGGTACCGGAGCCAGGTCGCTCGGCCAGCGCAGCGGCTCGGTCCGTGAGGTTCCGCCGTCGTCGTAGATCCACGTCAGCGACGGCCGGCCCTGTCGGATCGCCGGGTCGGGTCGGGCTTCGTTGTCGCCTGCTTCCGGCAGCCAGTCGTCCAGCGCGAGGTAGAGCAACCACGCGAAGCCGTCCCAGGTCATCGTCAGGGTCTCGGGACTGGCGACGTTCGCGAACACCAGGTCTCCGGCGGTCAGCACAGCCGGGCTGCGGTCGCGTACGTCCACCCGCACCTCGCCCGAGAGCACTACAACGGCGTGCGACCCGAGCGAGGTGGGGGCGGGGACGTCGACCATCCGGGCTCGGGTGAGCCAGAAGGCCGTTGCCGGAACGACATTCGCCGGACCCTTGACCCGTGAGTCGCGGTGCGGCAGGAAGGCATCGCCCGCGTCGATTCCTCCGTACGTGTCGGAATCGCCGAGAGTCTCGTGCACGCGAAGCACTTTCATCGGGCGGTCATTCGGCGGTGGGGGCGTAGCGTCCGCTCAACTGAGGCGGAGTCCGACCCTTGTTTCCCGCTTCGGTCCATTCGTGACGCGTCTGACGTCCCCAGGTGCGGTGCAGCTCGTCGCTGATGGTGACGCTGAGCCGGCCGAGGTCGCCCACTTGCAAGTCGATGCGGTCGCCGTCCTGAAAGGCATGCAGGCCACGATGATTGGTTCCGGTGGCGATGATGTCGCCGGGTTCGAGGGCGTGCATGTGCGAGACGAATTCGACGGACTCGGCGATGCTGTACGCCATGTCGTCGGTGTCGAACTCCTGCTTGATCTCTTCGTTGTTCCACAGCGTGACCGGCAAGTTCTGCGGGTTCGGCACCTCGTCGGCGGTCACCAGGTAGGGGCCGATCGGGCAGAAGGTCTCCCGCGACTTCATCTGGTAGAAAGCGTTCTCCCGCGGCGGGATTCCGCGTGCAGATCCGTCGATCAGATTGGTGTAGCCGAAGATGTGGTCGTATGCATCGGCTGCCGAAACGTTGTGCGCGCGCTTGCCGATGATGATGGCCAGCTCCGCCTCGCCCTCGAAGATCGTTGCTGCGACGTCGGGCAACACCATGGTGTCGCCGTGTCCGATGATCGAATTGGGGGACTTCGCGAATCCGTTGATCGGCGGCCGCTCGGGCAGGGTGCCGTTCTCCATGTAGTTGCGCGCCATGCAGTCGATGTTCGACGGCCGAGGGATCGGCGGACGAATGCGTACTGCGCTCAACGGAATTCCGTCACCTGCGGCCACTGCGGCTTCGAGGCGTTCGCGGTAGGTGGCCCAGCCCTCGATGACGCCGCGGATGACGTCCTGCGGATGCGCCGCCGGGATGTCCTTGACTTCGCCACTGAGGTCGATCACGTTGCCGCCGTGGAGGGCTCCGAGTTTGAAATCGTCGAAGAAGAGAAGCTTCATGGTGTTGCACCTTTCGTTGGGGGTTGGGGGTTGGGGACGAAACGTCCGTACCGGCCGCGGAAGAAGACCAGAGCGCTGCCGTCCTCGGCCGCGCTGAGACTGTGTACGCGGGCCACGACGATCGTGTGATCGCCTGCCGCGTATTCGGCGTACATCTCGCAGTTGAGCCAGGCCACCGCGTCGTCCAGGGCCGGGCCAGCCGACTGGTCGTGCCAGCTCGTGCCTGCGAAACGATCGGTGTTGCGTGCCGAGAACTGGCGTGACGCCTGTTCGTGATGGTCGGCGAGAATGCTGATGCAGAACCGGCCTGCCGCTCTGATGGCCGGCCAGGTGGTCGAGGTGCGCGCTACGCAGATCGAGACGAGTGCCGGGTCGAGGGAGACCGCCGTGAACGAGTTCACCGCGATCCCGGTCCGACCGGATGGGCCATCCGACGCAATGACGACAACGCCGGTAGGCAAGTGGCCCAATACTTTTCGGAAGAGCATTCCCGCATCCACTGCGGCGGGTGTTTCGGTGGTCGACGACGCCATGAGACAGTCCATTCGGGTTTCGATTCCGTCTAATGGAATCTTATTTCAACCGACTTTACGTGACGTCGAACACTGCCGTCAACCCTCGGGAAGGACGGAGTGCAGCGGACGCCTTTGCGTCAGAAAGGTTTCGGGGAAATCAGTGACCCGAGTCGGTCTCGGGCATTGCGATATCGAGAGCGGACGCCGGCAGATCTCCCGCGGCGCGCAGCCGTTCCGACATCTCCCGTGCCAACGAGAGCAGCTGCTGAATGATCTCCGCATCACGATCGGGCTCGATCTTGCCCAGGCACAGCATCGCTGCGATGGGCCGTCGATCGGCGTCGAGGACCGGGGCCGCGATTCCGCGACCGGTATCGAACCGTTCGAAGTTGTCGACGGCGTAACCCTGTTCCTGGATGCGCGAGAACTCCGCTTCCATGGCATCCGGGTCGGTGATCGTGTTGGGCGTGAACCGCCGCAGTCCGTCGTTCTCGTAGAGATTGCGACGTTGCTCGTACGGCATGTAAGACAACAGAAGCTTGCCGTCGGCCATGGCGTATGCGGGCTGTGGGTGCCCGGGTTCGAATTCGATGAACTCGGTGTGCGCTCCCGCTACGCGCGAGAGCTGAACGGCCTTGACCCCGACGAGGGTGCTCAGAACGGCATCGTGGCCGGACCATTCCGCCAGACGCGAGAGGTACATCCGCGCGTCGTGCAGTACCGGATTGGTGACCATTCCGACGCTGCCGA
Organism: Rhodococcus sp. 15-2388-1-1a; assembly: GCF_002259145.1. Taxonomy (NCBI): domain Bacteria; kingdom Bacillati; phylum Actinomycetota; class Actinomycetes; order Mycobacteriales; family Nocardiaceae; genus Rhodococcus; species Rhodococcus sp. 15-2388-1-1a. The sequence goes on from NZ_NPFP01000003.1 coordinate 203,449, forward strand.
TGCCGATGGCGTGCATTCCGAGCCGGTACTTCGCTGTACGCGAATTCTGTTCCACCCAACCGACACTGACGAGGGTGCCGAGGATGCGGTGCACGCTGGCCGGCGACAGGTGAACGAACTGGGCGAGTTCGACGATACCCAGCGGGTACGGGTGCTCGGCCAACGCCGTGACGATGCGGGTGGCCCGGGACACCGCACGCACATGGCCGGCGTCTCGGTTCTCGCGCTCGTTCACAAAGCCTCCATGGGACGTGAGCTTACTAGTCATCCCGGTCGCCACATCGTTCAACGCCCCTGTGGCCGGGCTCATCACGTCATCACGGACGCCCCAGTCAGTCGGCGCACATCGTGGATCGTCACCCCTGGAGCCACTTCACGCAGCGCGAAACCCCGTGGCGTGACGTCCAGAACGCCGAGGTTGGTGACGATGCGGTCCACCACCGCGCGTCCGGTCAGCGGGAACGCGCACTGCTGCACCAGTTTGGGAGTGCCGTCTTTGCCCGCGTGTTCCATGACGACGATGACGCGGCCTGCACCCGCAACGAGGTCCATGGCCCCGCCCATCCCCCGCACCATGTGACCGGGCATCATCCAGTTGGCCAGGTCGCCGGTCGCCGAGACCTCCATCGCGCCGAGCACCGTCACGTCTATGTGTCCGCCGCGGATCATGGCGAACGACGTCGACGAGGACACGAACGATGCGCCGGGGAGCACCGTGATCGGTTCGGTTCCGGCATTGATCAGGTCGGTGTCCAGACATTCCGGCAGGGGCGTCGGCCCCACGGCCAGGACTCCGTTCTCGCTGTGCACGGTCACGCCCAGCGAGGACGGCAGGTGATTGGCCACGCGGGTGGGTAGCCCGATGCCCAGGTTGACGCTCTGACCGGGACGTAGTTCCTGCGCGGCTCGCCGCGCCATCTCGTCCCGGTTCCAGCCGAGTCCGGTCATGCGACCACCTCGTCCGGTACTTCGACCACACGCTGGACGAACACGCCGGAAAGCTGAACGGAGTCGGGATCGAGTTCGCCGGGTTCGACGATGCGCTCGGCCTCGACGACGGTGATGCGCCCCGCCATCGCCACGTCCGGGTTGAAGTTCTGCGCCGAGGCCCTGAATATCGCGTTGCCCGCCGTGTCGGCCACCGCAGCACGAACGAACGCGTAGTCGGTCACGATGCCCTCTTCGAGCACGTACTCACGCTCGCGGCCACCGAGTCCGAATCGGCGAATCTCCTTGGGAGCAGACGCTTTCACCACGTCCCCGGCCGAGTTGTACCGATGCGCCATACCGCCGTCGGAGACGAGGGTGCCGACGCCGGTGGGGGTGAAGAAGGCAGCGATGCCCGCTCCGCCGGCCCGCAGCCGCTCGGCCAGAGTCCCCTGCGGTGTCAGCTCCACCTCGATCTCGCCGCTCATGTACTGCCGCGCGAACTCTTCGTTCGATCCGATGTACGACGCGATCACGCGATCGATGCGACGGTCGTGCAACAGCAGGGCCAGACCGGCTCCGTTCACCCCGCAGTTGTTCGCCACGACGGTCAGGCCCGAAGCACCCTGGGCGCGCAGTGCTCGCACCAGCGCCCACGGCACTCCGGCGGTGCCGAATCCCCCGACGCCGATGCTCGCGCCGTGAGGAATGTCGGCGACGGCCTCGTCGGCCGACATCCGTTTACCGGCCCGCACGGCCGAATTCGAGGTCACAGCAGCACCAACCCACCGTCGGGACACAGCGTCTGACCGGTGATGGCCTGACTCTCCGGCTGCACCAGGAACGCGACGACGTTGGCCACGTCGTCGGGGACCAGTGGACGCGGAAGTGCCTGCCGGCGTAGTACGTCGTCCTTGACGTGCTGTTCCATACCGCCGACCGGCGGTGGCGTCAGGCCCGGTGCCACGCAGTTCACCGTGATGCCCGACGCGCCGAGGGAGCGTGCCAACGAGCGTGACGCACCGATGAGCGCGCCCTTGCTGGTGATGTACGGCAGCATGTCCGACACCGGCGGTGGGTTGAAGAAGGTGTCGGACACGAGGAACACCACGCGTCCGAATCCCCGCTCGCTCATGCCCGGTTCGAGTTCCTGGACCAGCCACAGCGGCGCTTCGACGTTGACGGCCATGACGTTGCGCAGCACCGCGGCATCGAGATCGGCGAGAGTCGCGCGCTGAAACGAGACCCCGGCGTGGACGAGGACGTCGACGCGGCCGTGTTCGGCGAGCACCGCCCGTGCGGCTGCGCGCACGGCGTGTTCGTCGGACAGGTCGACCGCCGGATCACCGTGCAGGTCGAGTGTCACCACGTGGTGGCCGGAGGCGCGGAGTCGGTCGACGACAGCCGATCCGATGAATCCCGCTCCTCCGGTCACCAGTGCGACGGGGGCGTCGTCAGCCACCGAATTTGCTGTTCAGGCCGCTGAGTGCACCGTCGATGTCCGCTCCGATACCGACGCGGGCACCGTCCTGCATCTCCTCGGGCACGTCGGCCTCGATGGCGTATTCCACCTCGGAGCCATCGCCCGCTTCGCGCACGGTGAAGGTGGCGGCGAGGTGCTGCATCGGTCCGGGCTGGCCCGGCACCAACTCGTAGGTGAGCGATCGGGCGGCGTCGTCCTGGGCCGCGATGCGGTCGAAGACCGAGTCGCCGCGGGAGAAGTCGACCTTGCGGCTACCGTCGGCCTGCATCTCCACGGCGTCGATGTGCGGCTGCCAGGAGGCGTAGCCGCCGAAGTCGCTGACGAAGGACCAGACCTCGTCGGCCTTGGCGGTGAGGGTGGTCGTCTTGCTCAACTGAACGATGGTCATGGTGTTCTCCTCGAATTGTGTTGGTAGGTCTAGCTCTTGGCTGCAGCGAGTTTGGCCTCGGCGGCCGGGACGCTGAGCATCTCCATGTCGCCGGGCAGCGCACCGCCCATCCCTTGGAGCGCTCCGCCGGTGTGCAGATCGCCCGTGTCGATGGCGACACCGCCGATCGTCGCGAGAAGATCCGTCACCAGCTTCTTCGCGTCGTCGTCGTCGCCTGCCATGTAGACCGCGTGCTGAGGATCGGCTCCGGCCGACAGTGTGGTCGCCATGATGTGGATGGGAGTGACGTTGAGCGCCTTGACCACTCGCGCGCCCGGTATGTACTCGGCGACCACCTCGCTCGAGATCCGGCCGCCGATGTCGATGACGCCCTGCGGTCCGGGGGCGGTCCGGTTGTTCGTCGTATCGACGACGATCTTGCCGTCCCAGTTCTCGACGACCGAAACGGCCGCGGCGGTCTTGCCCCACGGGGTGGCGAGGAAGACGAGGTCGGTGCTGTCGACTGCCTCCTGCACCGTTCCCGCGGAGCAGTGTCCGTTGAACTCGTCGACGATGTCCGCCAACGATTCCGGGCCGCGCGAGTTGCTGAGGATGACGTCGTGTCCGGCCCGAGTGAACAGTCCGGCCAATGCCTGACCCATCCGTCCGGCTCCGATGATTCCTATTTTCATTTCTCTCCTTCTGTGGTGGTTGTTGTCGCCAGGTCCGCTTCGCTTGCGTCCCATTGGTCCCCGCCCAGGTAGCTGGCTCGGACCAGCCCCTTGTCCTGCAGCAGTACGTGGGCGTCGTGTCCGGCCGAGATGTCGCCGTGGGCCATCAGGTAGGCCCGGTCCGAGATTCCGAGGGCGAGCTCCACGTGCTGCTCGACGAGCAGGACGCCGCAACCGGTGTCGTCGGCGAACCGGCGGATGACCGGCAGCAGTGCCTGCACGATGACCGGCGCGAGCCCGAGGCTGAGTTCGTCGAGCAGCAGCAGCGCCGGTTTGCGGGCAAGCGCCCGGCCCACGGCCAACATCTGCTGCTCGCCTCCCGAGAGAACTCCTGCGAGCCGGTTGCTCAGCGACGTGAGCGCCGGGAAGTAGTCGAAGGCGAGGTCTGCATCGAGAGTCTCACCGCGCCTGCGCAATTTGAAGTGCTCGGCGACGGTCAGACCGAAGAACAGTCCTCGGTCTTCGGGCACATGCGCGATGCCGCGGCGCGCCCGGTTGGTCGGCGACAGTGCCGCGAGGTTCTCGCCCAGCAGGCTCACTCCACCCTCGAACGAACGAACCAGCCCCGAGACTGCTTTGAGAGTGGTGGTCTTGCCTGCGCCGTTGGGCCCGAGCAGAGCCACGACCTCGCCCGAAGCGACCTCGATGCCGATGTCTCGGACGACCACCGATCGCTGGTAGCCGGCCGAGAGATGATCGACGCTCAGAACCGCGCTCATGTCCGATCCTTTCCGGCTGGGGCGACGTCGTGACCGAGATAGGCCGAGATGACGCGGGGGTCGGATCGCACGACATGCGGGAGTCCCTGCGCGATCACCTGACCGAACTCGAGGACGACGACGTAGTCGCAGGTGCCGAACACGAACGAGATGTCGTGGTCGATCAGCAACATCGGCGTTCCGTGATCACCCAGGTTCCGCAATTGCTTTCCGAGAAAGGAGCTTTCGGTCGTGTCCAGGCCGGCGGCCGGCTCGTCGAGGCACAGAATGGCCGGCTTGGACGCCAGCGCCCTGGCGATTCCGACGAGTTTGCGTTGTCCCTCGGAGAGCTCGGTGGGCAGCGCCTGGGCCAGGTGGCCGATTCCGACGTCGTCGAGAGTCTTTGTCGCACCGGCGATATCGTCGACGCCGAGGCCGAACATGCCGGCGATCGTCGATCTCACGGTGGGCTGGCGTGAGGCCACGGCGAGGTTCTCCGCCACCGTCAGGTCGTCGAACAGTTCGACGGCCTGCCAGGTACGGCACAGACCTTCTCGCACTCGTGCGTGGGGACGCAGGCCGCTGACGTCGCGGCCACCGATCTCGATGGACCCACCGGCCGGGACGAAACCGGTGATGGCGTCGACGAAGGTGGTCTTGCCCGCTCCGTTGGGTCCGATCAGGCCGACGATCTGGCCCGGGCGTACCTGCAGGTCGACGCCGCGCAACGCATGGACTCCGCCGAACCGTACTTCGATGTTGTGTGCTTCGAGAACGTTGGTCGTCATGTTCGTACGCTCTTCATCCGTGGCAGTTCCGGCACGAGGGTGTCGATGCCGGTCGTCTTGCGTTCCTTCTTGATCGACCTCGACACGAGCAGGCCGTCCGGGAAGAACCGCAGTTGGAGCAGCAGACCTCCGCCGATGAGCAGCTGCACGTACAGGGAGATGTGGTCTGCGGGGAGCACGTATTTCTGCAGGATCAGCGGTATCACCGAGCCGATCGCTCCGAAGCCCGCCAGCACGGCTCCCTGCGGCAGCGTCACGCCGAGTACGTAGACACTCGCCACCAGGGTCAGGGCGACGGAGATCCCGTAGCTGTTCGCCGAGACGGTGCCGAACTGGTAGGCGTACATCACTCCCGCCACTCCGGCCAGTGCCGAGGTGATGCCGAAGGCGACGATCTTGACCGTGCGCACGTTGACTCCGGCTGCGGCTGCGGCACGTTCGTTGGAGCGGATGGCCAACATCTGACGACCGAGGTCGCTGTTGCGCAGGTAGACCACGCCCATGTACGCGAGGGTGGCGACCACCAGCGCGACGAGTCCGAACACCGGGCTCGGTAATGCGCCGTCCAGTCCGCGCAGACCCGAGTCGGGTCCGAAGTTGAATCCGAACAGCGTGGGTGAGGCCACGGGTGCCCCGGTCTGTCCTCCACCCCACTCGGAGTTGGCGAACACGAATTGTTCGATGGCCACGGCGGCGGCGAGGGTCACCACCACCAGGGTCACTCCGCGCACTCTCAGGGCCGCGGCTCCGATCCCCACGCCCAGTGCCGTTGCCGCGAGAACGGCGATGATCGGGGCGGCCGGGAAGCCGAGACCGAATTCGGTGCCGAGCCGCGACACCGCGAACGCGGCGAACCCGGCGAGCGCGAGTTGCACCACCGACAGCTGCCCGACGTATCCCATGATGACGATGAACGACAGGCACAGGACGGTCGCGACCAAGCCGGTGGTGATGGCCTGGCGTAGGTCCGCGGGCAGGACGAGCAGTGCGATCGCTCCGACGACGAAGACCGGGCCGACGCGGCGCAGCAGGTGCTCCTGACGGGGTACCGCCGGAAGCGAGCGTCCGACGAATTCGCCGCGCTGCGGCAGTGTCGAACCCTTCCACCACAGTGCGATGACGATCAGCAGGAACTCTGCGAGCTGCTGCAACCCGGGTGGGGTGATTCCGTCCTGCGTCGGGAACCAGGCCATGGTCGAGGCGTAGGACAGCAGCGACTCCGCCATGCCGATGAGAAGACCTGCTGCGCAGGCAATTCCGATCGAGCTGAACCCCGCGAACAACGCAGCGGCCAAGGCCGGGATCACCAGCAGCGGCAACGTCGAGGCGCTGACTCCGACGATGGAGGCGGCCAGGATGCCGACGAAGCCGGCCGTGACATAGGCGAGTACGGAGTTGGCCAGCGAGATCGACGACGGCGACAACCCGGCCAGTACGGCCGAACGCTCGCTCTCCGACGCCGCGCGGGTCGCGATTCCGAAGCGGGTGAAGCGGTAGAGCGCCGCCAGTGCCGTCGAGATCAGTACGACCACTGCGGCCAGAATCAGTTGTGCCACCGGCACTGTCACGCCGCCGACCTCGACGACCGAGTCGGTCAATACCGCTGGGCTGTTGAGCGGAGCGGTGCCGAACACGAGCTGGACCACCGCTTGCAGCAGCAGCAGTACGCCGATGGACGCGACGAGTTTGGCGAGCGGCGAGGCGGATCTGAGCGGTTTGACTGCGGCGAACTCGACCATGACGGCGAGCAGAGCCATTGCCAGCAGCGTGACCACTATTGCTGCGGGAGTGGTCAATGCGGGGGCGAAGAACCCGGTGCGCAGAGACCAGAAGAGGTAGCCGGCGACCATGACCACGGCACCGGCCGCGATGTTGATCGTTCCGCTACCGCGCCAGCTGAGTACGACGCCGACCGCGATCATCGCGATCAGTGCGCCGGTACCCAACCCGAGCAGAGCGAACAGGAAGACGGTATCCATGCGCTACGCCCGCCCGAGTCGAATCGTGGGCCCGGCCATCACGCGAGCGGTGCCGGCGAGAGATCGAAGTGCTCCTGGGCGAACATCTGCGCGAAGGTCTCCCACTGCAGGCCCACATTGGTTCGCGCCGTGGACATGTCGCGGTAGTAACGCTGCATGCGTGAGCCGTTGCGGCCGCCTTCGCTGGTTCCCGAGGTACGGAACAGCAACTCGACGGCTTCCCAGGCGAGGTTGACGGCGTGGTGGGTGCTGGCGTTGATGTTCATCAGGTCCTCGGGCTCGAACTCGCCGCCGTCCTGTACCGACGACGCGCACAGCTCGGAGTAGTGCTGGCTCATCTTCACCAGAATGTCCTCGGCCGCACGGATCTTGCCGGCCGCGACGCCCCAGTAGCGCTGGAAATCCGGGGACGTGAAGCGCGGAAGTGGGTTGGGGCCCATGGTCTTCTTGGTCCGCAGGATGCGCTCGTATTCGTCGAGCGCGGCCCAGGCGCAGCCCACCAGTACCGAGGTGATCTCGAGCTGCAGGTAGCCCATGGGATGGCCTGCGTACATCGGATTGCCGTGCAGCTCGTAACCGGGAGTCTTCAGTCCGCCGCGGAACTGCAGCAGGCTGCCGCGCACCACGTTCTCCTCCGGCACCGCGGTGCCGGTGACGGTGATGCTGTTCGAGCCGCTGCCGCGCATACCGAACGCGCGCTCTTTCCAATCGTCCTGCAGGATCCAGCCGTTGCGCGGAACGAGCGCCAGTCCCTGGCCGGTCTTCTCGCCGCCCTCGACGAGCCGCACCGCAAGAATGGCGTGGGTCGAGTAGGGCGATCCCGAGCAGTAGTCCCAGGTTCCGTCGACGCTCCAGCGACCGTCGTCCTGCAGCGTCGCGGTGCCCATCGGCACGCCGCGCATCGGGGCTGCGAAGTCCCCGCCGGGTCCGATCGCCTCGGATTGCGCCTTCTCGTCGAACAGTCCGCCGATCTGCAGTCCGTGGCCGGACGCAAGGCACAGGCACCAGCCCGAACCCGGGCAGCCGCGGGCGATTTCGATGATCATCCTGACGAACGAGGTGACGTCGTATTCGAGCCCACCGAAACGCTGTGGGAGCAAGGTGCGGTAGAAGCCGGCCTCCTTGAACAGTTCGTGCGTCTCGGGCGAGTAGGTGCCGCGAGCGTCCGTCGAATCCTGTTCTGCGAGCAAGTGATCACGGAACGATCGCGCTCGTTCGATGAGGACTTCCGGACTCGACGCGGGGCTGGAATGTTCGACGGTGTCGTTGGCTACAGCGGTCATGATGGTCTTCTTTCTCGAGAGTGTGGGGGCTGTCGGAGATCGATGTGTCAGGAGCCCGATGGTTCGAGCCAGTCGGTGAGCGCGGTGTACGAGCCGTTGCCGGTGTATTCGAAGACTCGAGTCTGGGCACCGCACAGGCCCGGCTCGGCGGTGTTCGCGCCGCAGGCGACGGTGGCGCTACCCAACAGCAGCGGGCCGGTGAAGGACTTCGCCTGTTCGGCGATCGCCGGCGCGGTTGCTTCGGAACCGCCTGCAGCATTGAGGAATCGCGTCGCTGTGGCGACCAACCCCCACGCGAGGGCGGCGTCGGGAGTGGCCTGGGACGTCTCGGACAGTCCGGCGGTCGTCGAGGCCTCGATGTACGACTGGACGTCGGGCTGGCTCATGTCGGCGACGTTGGTCTGGGTGGAGATCTGCTGCCACTTCGGTGCGTCGCCGCCGAGTCCCTGCGCCACCTGGTCGGTGAAGCAGAAGGAGCCGGCTCCGATGATGGGGGCCGTCACGGCCAGCGTGTCGAGGGCCTTGGCCGCGGCCACGCAGGTCGGCGGAGTCGAGACGAGCGGCACGATGGCATCGGCGTCCGATGCCCCCGAGGCCACAGCTGCGGCGGTGAGGTTGGTGGTCGACGGGTCGAAGCCGACGGCCTTGACCTCGATGCCGACCGAATCGAGTGCAGTCTGCAGAACCTTTGCACCGTCCGCACTTTGAGCGTTCTGCGGGTAGATCAGCGCCACCGACTTCGCGCCGACCACGGTGTCCAGGTAGGTCGTCAGTCCACGGAAGATCGACGACGGGTTGCCGTTGTAGATGAAGACGTTGTCGCTCTGAGCGTCGGTGGAGCTGATGGAGTTGGCCATCAGGATCGGCTTCTGCCCCTTGTTGACCGCCAGGAACGACTGATTGCCGGTGATGGTCGAGCCGAACAGCACGGTCCGAACGTCCGGATCGTTGACCAGCTGCAGGCCGCAACTGTTGCCGTCCTGCTCGTTCTCGACCACGAAGCACGTCTCGAGCTTCAGCGGATGCCCGTCGATACCGCCGAGGTTCTCGTTCACGTACTTCACGGCAGCCTCGGCACCGTCGGTGGCGGCCGGGAATCCGAGGGCACCGCCCTGCTGATTGACCCATCCGATGGTGACGGGTTCGAGGCTCTGATCGGCTGCGCCTGCGGTTCCTCCGGTGTAGTCGACCAGGTCGGTGACCGCCGAGGTGTTGGTCTGGTCCGTTGCTACGGCCGTCGAGCCGCCGGTGGCGGTGCCGGTCGGTGATGCCGCTTCGGCGGCGCAGCCGGCGAGCACGGCCGACATGGTTGCCGCGATGACCATCAACTTCGCGGACTTCGACCCGGCCCTGGTGGGACGGGAGGGAGTGAGAGACATTGGGGTTCTTCCTTCGAGAGCGCGTGCGGGGTGCTCACGCGGTCTCGTGGACTACTCGCGTGGCCTTCATGGAATGCGATTCCGAGGTACGGAATCGAGACTAGCCATGTGAGGGCCATCACACAACCCTCGATACCTTCGGGTTTTCTGTGCGTTTCGACCCTCGCCTGACAGTCGATCAGGATGCGTCGGACTGCAGATGCACATCGAAGAAGGCGAAGACCTTCTTCCAGCCGTCCACCGCCTGTGCCTGCTGGTAATGCGGATGGTCGGTAGCGAAGAACCCATGTCCCGCACCGTCGTAACGATGAAACTCGAAATCTTTGCCGAGCCTGGTCAGCTCACGTTCGATGTCGTCGACCTGCGTCGGATCCGGATTGGTGTCGTCGTTCCCGAAGATCCCCAACAGCGGAGCCGACATGTCCGGAGCCCGATGAATGACTCCCCGCGACGGGGCGTTCGGCTTCGTCGGATCGGGAGCCTGCGGCACGATGCTTCCGCCCCAGCAGTCCACGGCGGCGTCCAACGCCGGAACGTCGCACGCCGCGAGGAAGGCCTGCCGTCCGCCGGAGCAGAATCCGATCACCCCGGCCTTGCCGTTGGATCCGGGCTGCGATTTCACGTAGTCGGTGGCCCCGGCGATGTCGCCCATCACCTGGTCGTTGGGCATGGCCTTTCCCAATCCCTCGGCCCGGGCCGCCGCAGCGACCTCGGCCCAGTGCCCGGGACCGCGGCGGTGATAGAGATTCGGCGCGAGGGCCGCGTATCCGCACTCGGCGAACCGTCGGACCACCTCTTTGCACCAGAAGTCGAGCCCGGGTGCGTGGTGCAGCACGACGACGCTGCCCACCGGCTCGGCAGCGGTCGGGCGAGCCGAATAGCCCTCGATGCGGTCGCCGTTGTGGCCGCTGAACGCAACCACCTCGGCGATCATTCCTTCTTTCAACGCTCTTCTCCTCCGCGGTCCCGGCCGGGTTTCCTACGCCGCGACCATCTCGTCGAGGCGGCTGCGCAACTCCTCCTCCGACAGCGAGAGATCGATGGGCTCACTGAACGGCTGCGGCCATTCGATTCCGGTGTGCCAGTAGACCTCCACTCGGTTTCCCTCGGGGTCGCGGAAGTAGCAACCGAGCGCATTGCCGTGATTGCTGATGTGGTCGATGTCGTACTTGCGCTCCACTATCTGGGCATAGAACGCACGCAGGTCGGCCAACGAATCGACGACGAACGAGAGCTGCTGCGGATCGGTGTGGCGTTCGAGGTTCTTCGCGAGCAGAATCTCGTGGTGCTCCTCCGACGGCCGCGAACTCAGAAAGACGCGGCGTTCGTCGCGGTCGGTGACGGTCATTCCGAGGAATGTCGAGTAGAACTCCATCATGATCTCGGGGTCGGAGACGAACAGTCCGACGTGGCCTAGACGGGTGACTTTGGGCATGAGAGTGAGCCTTTCGGTGATGTGGTGGATGGGAATTGAAGGGCCTGGCAGTTCAGATGAACGAGACCGATCCGGTGACGACATCGAGCAGATGGTCGAGATCGTCGGGAAGCGCGTCGCCGCGCCACGCGACATGGTGATCCGAGCGGATCAATGTCGCTCCGGCGGAATACAATTCACACAGATCGGTGAGGTCGGGATCCTCGACGGTGAGGATCTGCAGTGGCACGTTGCGTTCTGCCGCAGCATCGGTGAGAGCGCCGTGTTCGACGTCGCCGAGGACAAGGAGCGTGAAGCCGTTCCCCAGGTGGTCGTACAGCGACGAGCCGTCCGCGAGCCAATGATGCGGTGCACGATTACCGGGATAGGACGACGGTACGTAGTCCTCGAAAGACGGTGCAGGTTGGTCGGTTCCGTCGCGGTAGATGATGGGAGACGACGAGTAGCGGTAGCCGAGTTGGCCGCCCATTCGCTTGAACTGACGGGCCTTCTGGATCGCGATGTCCTCGGCCACCTGGGCGCGGATCGCTTCACCGACGGGGCCGTCGTCCTCGATACCGTCGCGCACCAGCTCGCGGGAGCCCACGGCCTGATTGCTCTCGCAACCGGCGAGGATGAAGCGCGCCGCTTCACCGCGTTCGATGCTGTAGCTCGGGAGCATGAGGGGACCGCCCCAACCGTCGATCAACGCGGCGAGTTTCCAACCCAGGTCGGCGGCGTCACCGATGCCGATGTTCATGCCGAATCCGCCCATCGGCGAGACCATGTGCGCCGAGTCGCCGGCCAGCAGTACGCGGCCGAAGTCGAATCGAGGTGCCTGGATCGAGTGCGTGATGAAGGTGCCGCCCGCGAGTGGCTCGACCTCGAATTCCTCGCCGATTGCTCGAAAGAGCATGGCGCGGCACGCTTCCCAGTCGTCACCGTCGACGTCCTCGGGTACGGGCGAGCAGAAGTAGGCCCAGTGATCGGTGCCCGACTGCGGCACCAGACTGTCGCCGGCACGGTCCTCGTTGTAGAACAGCAGCATCGAGGCCATCGGAGTGGCCTTCCACAGCTCGGCCAGTGCCGGAGCCTTGATGTGCCACAGGAAGCTGCGTGCGAGGTTGGGATGACCTTCCATTCGGACGTTGAGGCCGTCACGACGTAGTCGGCTGCGACTGCCCTCGGAGACCACCATGTACTGCGCCAGCAGCGTCTGTTCGCCGTCCGGGGTGGCGACGGTGACGGTCACCCCGTGGTCGTTCTGCTCGAATCTCTTCACTTCGTTCTCGAAGCGCAGATCGATGAGAGGAAGGGACTTCACACGGTCCCGCAGCGTCTTCTCGATCGCCTCGTTCGGGGCCCATTCCGCGACCTCGGACGCGATGGGTAGCCGCTCCGACCACTCGTAGGCGCGGGGAAACCTCAAGACCTCGTGACCGGTCAGGCGGGTCACGAAGGCCACGTCACGGTAGACCAATGGGCTCACAGGATCGTTGTCGCGCAACGCATCTGCGATGCCCCAGCGCCGGAAGTGCTCCATGGAGCGAACGTTGGTCATGTTGGCGCGTGCGACGATCCGTTCCTCCTCCGAACGCTTCTCGAACAGCACGCTCGGGATACCGCGAAGGGCGAGATCGATGGCCAACGCCATCCCCACCGGCCCCGCACCCGAGATCGCGACGGGTACTTCGTTGGAACGAGATGCCACTGTCCACTCCTCTGAATTCCATGAACGATTCCATCTGGTGGAATGTGTTTCCAAGATAACAGCGGGTTTGAGAAGTGGCAAGCATCACGTTTCGCTACTGACGGGTACTGCGGCCGCGAGCTGGGCGTTGCCGGCGGGGCCTGGGTGTCGTTGGCGGGTCCCGATCTCGCAAACGCGCGCGCATTCGCCATACGCGTGCAAATTCGTGACGCGAAACCACTCGCGTTCAGCAAACGCGCACGTGTTCGCGAGACGGGGGTGGCGGTGCGCAATCGGGCAGTGCCGAGCGAGGATCACGCGTGCGATATCGACAGACCCCGGTCAATTCCGCGACAGCACAATGGTTTCCCCGACGATGTGTACGATCACCGCCATGAGTGCCCCACCTTTCCCTCGCATGCAGTGGGTGCCCGGCGGCCAGTTTCGGATGGGGTCGGACTGGGCCGACTATCCCGAGGAGGCGCCTGTTCACGAGGTGACCGTCGAGGGTTTCTGGGCGGACGAAACTCCGGTGACCGTCACCCAGTTCAGACGGTTCGTCAAAGCCACCGGGTACGTGACGGTGGCGGAGCGGCCGATGGACCCGGCGGACTATCCGGATGCGGATCCAACGCGTCTGGTGCCGAGTTCGCTGGTGTTCACCCCGACGCAGGGCCCGGTGGATCTGACGAATTGGCAGGGCTGGTGGGGGCTGATCCCGGGGGCGAACTGGGCGCATCCGGAGGGCCCCGGGTCCGGTATCGACGGGCGCGAACTGCATCCGGTCACGCATGTGAGCTGGGAGGACGTGCACGCCTACGCACAGTGGGCGGGCAAGGAACTACCCACCGAGGCCGAGTGGGAACGCGCGGCTCGTGGCGGATTGAACGGCGCGCCCTATGCATGGGGAGACCAACTGGCACCGATGGGTACACAGTTGGCCAACTACTGGATCGGGGAGTTTCCCTGGCAGAACCTCAAACCGGTCGCCTATCGTCGGACCACGGCCGTGCGTTCGTATCCGCCCAACGGCTACGGCCTGTACGACGTCACCGGAAACGTATGGGAGTGGACGGCGGACTTCTACCGCACCGACCACAGCGAGACCGCCACCCATGCCTGCTGCGGACCGGCAGTCGATCCGCGGGTCGCGTCGGCCGAGGGCAGCCACGATCCGAGCAATCCCGCCGGGACCATCTCGCGTCGGGTCATCAAGGGCGGATCCCACCTCTGCGCCGAGAACTATTGCCGCCGTTATCGTCCCGCAGCTCGGCAGGCGCAACCCGTCGACTCCGGGATGTCCCACATCGGGTTTCGCTGCATCGTCAGAGGCTCTGCACCGACTCGCTGAGCCAGAACGCGCGGTCAGTCGGACCGAACACGACTCCGCGGCGGCCCGGCAGGCCCGCATCGCCCGCCCTCGCGTAGTGCGACCACGGTCCACCCTGCTCCGATGACGGATAAGGCCACAACAGCTCCAATTGCGATCATGAGACCACAATGGACTGGTTTTGCGTCGAATAGTGCAGTCCAGTGTGCGAGAGTGGCCTGTATGGATCCTTTCGACGCAACGGCGATCTCGGCCCCGGAGTTGGCAGCCCGGATCGACCCGTCGACGTTGCGGAACAGATCCGGCGGCCCGCTCTACCTCGAGATCGCCGACGAGTTGCGGCGGTTGATCGAGAGCGGGGAGGTGTCGGCTCAGACGCGACTTCCCGCCGAGCGGGCATTGTCGATCAGTCTCGACGTCAGTCGGGTCACGGTCGCGTCGGCCTACAAGCATCTTCGCGAGGGTGGGTGGATCAGCGCGCAGCGAGGATCGGGTACCTACGTTTCACCGACGGGGTCCTTGCCGTCCTGGGGTTCTCTCGCCGGCGACCGTGACACCGCGACACTCGAATTCGTCAACGCGTCACCCTCGGCTTCTCCCCTGCTGGCCGATGCGTACGGCGTTGCGTCCGAAAAGATTCGAGACCGGTTTCCCTTGGGCGGGTACGCCCCACTCGGCCTGTACGAGCTCCGCGAGTCGATTGCCGCGTACTACCGAGGACGGGGAATGCCGACCACCGCGGAGAACATTCTCGTCACCTCCGGTGCCACCGACGCCATCCACGCTGTGTTGGCGACGTTCACCGAGCCGGGTGCCCGGGTATTGGTCGAGCACCCGACATATCCCGGTGTCGTCGAACTCGCCCACTCCCTCGGTGGCCGATGCATCCCGGTGCCCATCGACCCCGACCACACGGACGAGTTCGTGGCATCAGCAGACCGAGCTGCGCGGCAGAGTGCGCCGACTCTCGCATATTTCATGCCCGACTTCTCCAATCCGTCGGGTGCGCGACTCCCCCTCCGCACCCGTCGCCAGCTGTCCGCGACCATGCACCGACACGCCGTACTGACCATCGTCGACGAGGTGGCGGCCGATCTGTCTGTCGACGGTTCACCGGACATCGAACCCTTCGGTGCCGCCACCCCGGACGTGGCGACGGTGACCATCGGGTCGACGAGCAAGACGGTGTGGGGTGGCCTGCGAGTCGGGTGGGTTCGCGCCGAAGCCGGCCTGTTGGCGAGGATCGCCGCAACCTATGCGCGACGCCAACTTTCGGTCTCGATCATCGATCAACTGGCGGCAATCGAGTTGTTGGGTCGATACGACGAGGTGCGACGAGTCCGCACGGAGGCGTCGAGAATTGCCCGCGACCACACCGTCGCACTGATGCGTGACCAGTTGCCGGATTGGCATTTTCGAGTTCCCGACGGCGGATTGGCCCTGTGGTGTTCCCTACCCGACGGCATCCGATCCAGTGCGCTGGTCGCGGAAGCTCACTCTCACGGCCTGTTGCTGGCACCCGGACTGCGCTTCGGAACGGGCTACGCCTTCGACGATCGTCAACGCATTCCCTTCACGCGGTCACTGCCCGAAATCACCTCGGCTGTAGAGATTCTCGCTCGCCTGTCGTCGGAGAACACCCCGGCACCGGCCGTGGCGTCGAGCACGCCTGCTGCGGTGGTGTGAGCCCCGACGTCGATCGCAAACGCGCGCGCGTTTGCGAAACGCGCGCGATTTGGTCACCTGTTCGCTAGCGGAATCGCGCGCATCTGACGAATGCGCGCGCGTTTGCGACGTCGCAGGGCCGGCAGCACTCAGGGCCGGAGGGACTGGACGATTGCCGTGACACGCCGCTCGCGAGTGTCGTCGCGTTTCGCATCCGCGACAGCCCTCGCGTGTTCCTTCCGCGTCGACGGTGCCAGCGCATCGAACGCTGCTCGGACAGCGGGATCCGCGTCCAAGGCTGCCGCCAGTGCCGGCGGTATCTCGATCACCTGCGGCTGGTCGTCCAACTCGATGGTCACGTCGACGGTGTCGCCGGCCTCCACGCCGAGTGTGGCGCGAACACTCTTGTTGAGCCCGAGCAGATTCTCGCCGCCCATCCGGCCGATGCGACCACGCACCGTTTGCCCACCGATCGTGAACCGAACCGGCGGAGTTTTGGTGGAACCGAGGGACGCGACCTGCTCGTCAGTGAGCACAATGGCCGCTGCCGGGCCCCGTGATTCGAGGACCGTGGACACCCGCAGAACCGTTGCTGCCATGCGGACAGGCTATCGGTCACGGGTGCGCTCAGTGTCCACAATTCGCGACGAAACGCGGGATTCCGTCACCGGCCTCGAATAGTGGACAGTCAGCGCACCTGCCCGACAGTAATCAAGCCCCGGCTTCCACGATTCGCTTGATTGCCGCCAGGGTGCGCGGTATGCCGTCGAGTGCCGCCTGGCTACGAGTGTCGATCTCCGTCTGCGCATCGTCCCCGAACTTGCTGTGGAAGAAGTCGATACCGCCGGGCAGGAAGTTCCAGTTCTCGGTCAGGCGGGTGCCACCGTCCACCGATTCGAGGGTGTAGCCCCAGCGGACGAAGTTGTCGCCCACCACCCACGCGAATTCACGACCGGGTTCGGCTGCAGCCACTGTCGACACGGTCTCCCACGTGCGACCCGGCACCACGTTTCGGCCGGTGAAGGTAGATCCGACACCGCCGCCGTCGGCCTCGTTCCACCAGCATTCCTGGCAGATCGGGCTCCATTCGCCTGTTCGGGTGATGTCGGAGACAACGGCGTACACCTTGTCGACCGACGCAGCGACGACAATGGAATCGGAAAACTCGAGTGCAGTCATCTCTCCATTGTCCCTCCGAAGGCCACGAAGCTGTGAGCAGACTCGCTGCCCACAGCAGAACTATTGGCGTGCAACCGAATTCGGATTCAGACTCGGATCATGAGCGAATCACCCCGAATGTTCCCGCCCGAACTTCGCAACCAACTACTGCGGCACCGAGTCCTGGTGCTCGACGGCCCCCTCGACGACGACAACGGCACCGTCCTCACCACCCATCTGCTGACGTTGGCCGCCGACAACTCCTCGGCCGACATCGCCCTGTGGATTCACTCACCGGGCGGGTCGGTTCCCGCGATGCTCGCCATCCGCGATGTGATGAGACTCGTCCCGTGCGACGTCTCGACCCTCGCCCTCGGATTGGCCTGCAGCGCTGGTCAATTCCTGCTGTCGTCCGGCACGCGTGGAAAGCGCTATGCCCTGCCCCATTCCCGGATACTGATGCATCAGGGGTCCTCCGGCATCGGTGGGTCGGCCGTCGAAGTGGAGGTACAGGCCAACGATCTGCGCCATACCCGAGATACGGTGCTCGGTCTCATCGCCGACGACACCGGGCAAACACGCGAGCAGATCTTCGACGACTCTCTGCACGATCGATGGTTCACCGCGGAGGCTGCCCGCGAGTACGGGTTCGTCGATGCGATCGTCGACTCGTTCGATCAGGTGATGCCTGCGCGGCGGGTGTCGTTCGGAATGGAGTTGGCCCGATGAGCACGTACACGATTCCCAATGTCATCACCCGAGATTCGCGCGGCGAACGCGTCGTCGATGTCTATTCGCACTTGCTCAGTGAGCGCATCGTCTACCTCGGTACCGGTATCGACGCCGGGGTCGCCAACGCGATGATCGCACAACTGCTGCATTTGGAGGCCGACTCCCCCGACCAGGAGATTTCGATGTACATCAACTGCGAGGGTGGCGATACCGCTGCCATGCTCGCCGTCTACGACACGATGCAATTCATCGGATCACCCATCGCCACAACATGTGTGGGGCAGGCCGTTGCGGCGGGAGCCGTGCTGCTCGCAGCGGGAGCGCCGGGGCGTCGTTCGGCACTGACTCACAGTCGGGTGGTGTTGCATCAGCCCGCGGCGCAGGGCCGCGGCACCATCCCCGATCTGATTCTGGCTGCCGACGAGGTTGTCCGGGTCCGGGCAGAGATGGAATCGATCCTTGCAAAACACACAGGACGTGACGCGGCGAAGCTTCGCCACGACACCGACCGAGATCTGGTGTTGACGGCCTCCGCTGCTCGCGAGTACGGCGTCGTCGATCAGGTCCTCGAGGGACGTCAGGCAGCCATCAACGTCGCATCTCCGCGAGACAGGTCCTGATGCGCGAGGCGTGAGATGTCGGCCATCGATGTGCCCAATGCGCCGACGACGGCCGCGAGGATTTCGCTCGACGGATCCTTGCGGCCGCGTTCGAGCTCCGACAAGTATTGCGGCGCAATGCCTGCGCGCGCGGCGGTGTCGGCGAGAGTGTCTCCGCGCGCGTGTCTGCGCTCGCGTAATCGTCGGCCGACCACCTCACGCCACAAGGGTTCCACTGCGCGCGCTGCTCGACGCTCATCGATTCGTATGACCTGGCCCATGATCGGAGCCTAAGCCGAGATCCTCCAGCGGGCTTTCGATTCTGCTCAGAGCAGAGAGTATGTCTCGCGAATCCGAACTGCAGCACGCTCGAACTGTGCAATTCCCGTACTCGGCTCGCCCTTTCATCAGCGTCCGCTCCCCGGCTCTGTTCACTGTTCCACGCCCTCGCAAAACCAACGAATCAGCGACGGAACGTGCTGGCATACTCGGACGATGCACCGCCTGTTGTTCGAGCACCGTGAGTGCGTTTTGACCGGTAGTTGGACGCCGGAGCACGGGGTCGAGGTCGCGTCGTCCACGTTGCCCGCGCCGTGGTTGACCGCGCTCGGTCGATTGGGCCACGACCTGCATGTGCGTCAATACGGCCCTCGCATCGAACATATCGATTGGGCGGCCATGTACGACCCTGACGGCGGCGCAGTGTGGCTCGAAAGCGCGGTCACCGTGGAGGGGCGAAATCCGGATGGGCTCGGCGGCAATGGAACCGGCGCGCAGGTGGACGACGACGTCGAGAGGGTGCTGGTGTCGATGGCAGATCTGGTTCAACTGCAAGTGGCCAATGCCCACACAGCCTGGCCGTGGGGTGATGAGGGTGGTGTCATGGGACCTCATCTCGTCGATGATGTCGCCGTGTGGATCGATCGAACCGGCCGAGCGACGCCTATAGGCGATCTCACGGAGAGGCGCTGACTCTTTTGGCAAGACCATCGTGGACCGCATCGGCTGTCTGTTGGCCGATAGTCGGTGGGGTCGTCTATGCATGCTGGTCGCTGTTCCGGTCAGCCAGTGTTGTCGCCAATGGCGGCACGGTTGTGTACGCGCTACTGATCGGAGCAGTTCTGGGCGGAATAGTCGGCTGCGCGAGTCTTGTCGGCGGCACATGGGCATTGAAGGTCATCGATGGCGAACATGCTCTCACCGCTCGATGGGCCCGCAAAATTGTTGCATTCGCCATCCTCAGTGCCGCTACCGCGGGCGCGACCATCTTCGCAATTTTCGCACTGTCGAGGCAGATCACGAACGCAGGCGGTCCTACCGCTGTGGTGGTCGGATTGTGCTTCTTCGTGTCACTCACGTACGCACCGAGGGCAATCCGTGAACGGGACAATCGAAAGTAAAGAAAATCCGCCTGACCTCGGCCCCTTCTCGACGTATAGATTCTGCGGTATCGTCCACTTCACCAACCCGAAGCACTCACCGGCCCGCCTCCGATATGGCGCACATGATGATTATTCTTCACGAGAGGGCAATGCCCCCGTTTGTCCGATGAACACCCACAGGCCGCGTGCCGCGCGAACTGATGGTTGGGCACTCCAATACTTGACGCAGTGGCGTCAGCGAGTCGAGTCCGTCGAGAAACAGGTCAGCGGGAAGAGTCGGTCTGCACGCGACAATCGGGTCCCGCTGTCGACCGGATTGACTGGCTGTCCGGCATGCGACGGCCACTTCTACGGCGACGGTCCGCGGGATCGACTCGAACGTCTGATGCGTCGCGATGGACGGCATGCCCACCGATTACGCGTCGCAGTAGCCGAATTGGATGAGCGATACCGAGACGCGACTGTCGAAATATCGAGGACACCCCCGATGCCGTGGTGGGAACGCCGCGTGCCGTGGCTATGAACTGGACCTCGGCTTCGTCCACTCGATTGTGTGTCGAAAACCTATGCGGTGTCGCATCATCGCGCCCGGGAGCCGCCTCTCCACCATGTGGCCGATCTCGTCGAAGCTCAACACCGGATCCTTGACCGGGAATGGTGGCGGTGGTGCTGTCACCGGACTCGGCCATGGGCGGTGGATGAATCCGATCAATGGATTGGTCACGATGGAGACCGAATCCCACAGCAGATCTCGTACGCTTCGCGGTGGCGCAAGCCCGACGATGAGCACTCGCCCGCCCGGCGCAAGAATTCGCCCGACATGACGCAAGGCATCGTCGATATCGAGATGATGCAGGACGGCGACCATGGTCACTAGATCGATCGAATCGCCTGCCCACGAATCCAGTTGACGATCCGTGATCGATACGTTGTCGACGTCGCCAGACGTAGCCTCTGCGATTCGGCGCATGTCCGCATCGGCATCGGCCCCGACGACGTGCTCGAAATGAGGAGCCAAGGCTCGTACCAGGCCACCTCGTCCGCAGCCCATGTCGAGCGCACGGCCACGCCGATCCGGCAGATTCGCCAGAATCCAGCTGTGGAAGTAGTCGTTGTGACTCCACGCATGTCGCTCGTTCAACTCGCGAAGCCACTGGGCCCCTCTGCCTCCGATAAGGGACGTTCCCATTCGTCTCAACACCATGAAGCCCAGTATCCATCGGGGGTACCGACGACGGCTCGACGCTGATCAACACGCGTGGTCGGCGAGTGTCGCGGGCATACCCGCTGAATCAAGCGGACTGAGCTTCCAGCACCTCCTTGAGTCTTTGCAGGTCGTCGGCGACCATGTCGAGATCGCGTTCGAATTCCTCGTCGCTCAGTTCGATTTGCCGGACCGTGAAGAGAATCTCCGCGCCGTTCGGATGAGTCAGCACCCTCACGGGATTGTTCACGGTGGTCCCCGACGGAAGTGTCACGTCATGATCGAGCACGCCGAGGTCGTTGTGTGGCACGAAGCGGACTTCGACCTGACCCATCGGCGATTCGGCGAGAAGTCGATCGCCGTCGATGGTCACCGGACTGTTCGCCAGTCCCGCCGCCCATTTCGGTAAGTTCGCGGGATTCGCCGCGAACTCGTAGACCTGATCCCGTGTACGCCCGATGACCTGGCTGACATGGCGACTTGCCACGACGCTTTCTCGATTCATAGCAGCGACCCTACGTCTGACGAGCATCGTCGGTTCCAGAAATGGGACGGGAGTCGAAACGGTCAGCAACGACCGATCGTCGTCGGTACCGATGTCCAGACCACGGGCGGTCTCGGGATGCCGCAGACTTGAACGTGTTCAAAAACAAGTCTATGGTCGAATTTGAACACGTTCAGAATTGAGGCAAATCGATGGCTCGCACGTCCGAGACTCGCGACAAGGTGGTCGAGGTAGCTCTACGCCTCTTTCGCGAGGAAGGGTTTCAAGCAACCACGATGCGTCGCATCGCCGACGAAGCGGGCGTCTCGCTCGGGAATGCCTACTACTACTTCGCAGGCAAGGACGAACTGGTCAACGAGTTGTACACGGTGATCCAGCGCGATCACCGCGAACGTGCGCTCCGCGTCCTCGTCGACGGCGGATCACTGTCCGAAAACCTTGCTGCCGTCTTGCATTCCGGCCTCGACGTGATGGAGCCGTATCACGCCTTCGGTGGATCCTTCCTACAGTTGGCGTTGCCCACCCGGTCCAGTTCCAGTCCGTTCTCGGAGGAGTCGTCCGACGCCAGGTCCATGGCCATCGACCTCATGCGAACCACCTTGGAGACGTCGAAACAGAAGGTTCCGGCATCTCTGAAGGATGTTCTGCCACAGCTGCTCTGGATGATCTACATGGGTGTCACCCTCCATTGGGTCACCGACTCTTCGGACAACCAGGCACGCACCCGCACTCTGGTCGACGGGCTCGTTCCAGTGGTGGCCAAAGCCGTACGCCTCGCTCGCCTCCCGGTGGCGCGGGGGTTGGTCACCGACGTGGCCGGCTTGTTGAAACGAATGACGTCCCCAGAAGGGCTCGAACAATGAGTGATTCACCATCGACCGTCGTCCTGTGCGGTGCCTCCGGCTACATCGGCCGGTACCTGCGTCGCTCCTACGAAGATCGCGGCGTTGGCGTCAGGACCGTCGGCCGCGGAACCGCCAGCGATGCAACGTGGTCCGATCATCGCAGCCTCGTCGATGTACTCGACGGCTCCGATCTGGTCGTCAATCTCGCAGGCCGCTCGGTTAGCTGTCGCTACAACAAAACGAACGCGGACGAGATCATGTCCTCGCGCATCCAGACGACGGCCCAGCTCGGCCGCGCCCTGGCGGGCGTTCGACACGCTCCAGATCTGTGGGTCAACGCCAGCACCGGCACCATCTATCGCGATTCGCGCGACAGGCCGATGGACGAACGATCCGGCGACATGGGCTCGGGATTCTCCGTCGAGGTCGCCCGCGCCTGGGAGCGTGAGCTGTTCGACGCCGATGTGGCCATTCGCAGAGTCGCGCTTCGTATGTCGATCGTGCTGGGCGCAGGCGGCGGGGCGATCAACCCGATCATCGACCTGGCCAGAGTGGGGCTCGGCGGCAAGATGGGCGACGGCGGACAGATGTTCAGTTGGGTCCACGTCGCCGACGTCGGACGCGTCCTCGATCACCTCTACGACAACACCGGCATCTCCGGCCCGGTCAACGTTGCTACCCCGTTCCCGGTGACCAACGAGGAGCTGATGCGGCAGGTCCGGAATGCACTGGGCCGCAGTCACGGTCTACCGACACCGGCATGGCTGCTTCAATTCGGGGCACGAGTGATTCGCACGGAAGCCGAACTGGTCCTGAAGAGTCGCTGGGTCGACCCCAAAGTACTGACGGACAGTGGCTTCGAGTTCGAGCACGCAACACTGAACCATGCTCTCGCCGACATCGCATCCAACACTCCACGAGGGTTGCTCCCCGTCGCCCTGGGGTGACGGGGAGCCCTCGGGCCTACACGAGCGACGCCGACAGCCCTCCGTCCAGGATGTAGTGACTTCCGGTGATCCACGACGCCCGGTCGGAGGCGAGGAACAACGTCACTTCCGCGATGTCCTCCGGTGTGCCCAGCCGTCCCTGCTTGGCTTTGACGAGGTCGCCGAACGGGATCTGGGTCGCGGCTTCGAAGTCCGGGACCAACCGGTCGACCATTGCGGTATCGGCAAATCCGGGGCACACCGCATTCACTCGCACTCCCGATGCGCGCATCTCGATGGCAGCGACGCGGGTGAGCTGGATGACGGCAGCCTTTGTCGCACAGTAGGACCCGAGCAGTGCGGTGCCGCCCACTCCGGCGAGCGAGGCGATGTTGACGATGTTTCCCTTCGACTCGACCAGTGCACCGATCGCGGCCTTCATCACCAGGAACGTGCCCTTGACGTTGACGGAATAGATCTTGTCGAAGCTCTCCGTCGACTGCTGGAGCAGCGGCGAAGACACTTCGATTCCCGCGTTGTTGACGACGATGTCGAGTCCGCCGAGAATCTCCACGGCCTGCGCCACCGCACTCTGCACCTGACTCTCGTCGGACACATCGCAGTTCGCGATACCGGCGGCACCGATCTCCTCGGCCGCCTTGGCTGCTGCGCCTTCGTCGATGTCGCTGACGACGACACGAGCACCGCGCTCGATGAACATCTGGGAGATGGCTTTTCCGATGCCGGCTCCGGATCCGGTCACGAATACTCGCTTGCCCTCGAACTCGGTCATGGTGTGCTTCCCTTCGATGATGAGTGAGACATGGTGCTGCGTACTTCGGTCTTGAGGATCTTTCCCACCTTCGAGCGGGGAAGGTCGGTCCAGATCTGAATTTGTTTGGGTGCCTTGATGCTTCCGATCTTCGCCTTCACGTGTGAGATCAAATCCTCGTCCGACGCGTCCCGGCCGGGTCGCAACATGACTGCTGCGGTGACGCGTTCGCCCCACTTGTCGTCGGGCAGTCCGACGACGGCGCATTCCTTCACCGACGGATGCGACAGCAGGGCCTGTTCCACCTCGGCCGAGTAGACATTGAACCCGCCCGTGATGATCATGTCCTTGGCGCGGTCGACGACATACAGGTAGCCGTCGTCGTCGAGGTACCCGATGTCGCCGGTGTGGTGCCACCCGTGGGCACCCACTTCGGCGGTGGCGTCGGGATTCTCGTGATAGCCCTGCATCACGAGTGGACCGCGAACGACGATCTCACCGCGCTCACCGCGCACGACCAGTCCACCATCGTCGTTCATGATCGCCACCGTGGTCAGAGGAGTCGGCTTGCCTGCCGAACTCAGTCGCTCGGTGGCGATCGATCCGTCACTGCGAAAGTGATCGACCGGAGCGAGCGTGGCGATCATGTTCGGTGCCTCGGTCTGGCCGAAGAGCTGTCCGAGAACCGGCCCGATGCGGGTCAGTGCCTCTTCCAGTCGAGTCGGCGACATCGGTGCGGCCCCGTACCAGAGGCACCGAAGCGACGTCAGATCCGTGACGTCGAGATCCGGATGATCGAGCACGCCGTAGATCACCGTCGGCGGCAGAAACGCATGGGTGATGCCGTGTTTCTCGATGAGGGACAGGAACTTTCCGACGTCGGGAGCGCCCATGACCACAACGTGTCCGCCGAGACTGAGAATGGGAAACGTCAGCACGCCCGCAGAGTGGGTCAGCGGTGCGAGAGCCAGGTACCGAGGCCGATCCCCGAAGGGATAACTCATGAGTGCTGTTGCCGTGGAGGTCATCATGTTCTCCTCGGTCAGCCTCACCCCCTTGGGTTTTCCGGTCGTACCGCCCGTGCCGGCGATCATGCACAATCCGTCCGCCGGTCGTCTGTCGGCAACAGAATCGGAACCGTGTTCGACGAGCCAGCTGTCGTACGAGAGCGCTCCCGGCACGTCGCCGTCCAGACAGACGAGCCATTCCAACCGAGGAAGCTGGTCGCGAATGCGACCGACGAGATCGGCGAAGGCTCTCTGGAAGAACAGGAATCGGCAGCCGAACAGCTCGAACAGCTGCCGATTCTCGTCGGCTTCGTTGCGTGGATTGATCGGGCACCACACCGCCCCTGCCCGCGAGATCGCAAATACGCAGGTCAGCGCGAGCGGGTCGTTGGCGGAGAGCACAGCGACCCGGTCACCTGCCTCGATCCCGTTGTGCTGCAACGCTGCGGCGATGGCCACCGTGTCGTCGTACACCTGGCCGTAGTTTCGGGTGGTGTCACCGATGGTGAGACAGGGTGCGTCTCGGCCCAGTGACACACCCTTGTCGAGGTAATCGGACAGCCGCATCGGCCCTGTCCTCAGCTGTGTGCAGTGACGATGGGTTCGAGCACCAGCCCGAACGCGCGAAGCACGCCGAGCAGTTCTCGATGTCCGAATGCCTGGCAGCTCGAGGCGAATCCGACCTTCTTCGGCGGCCCCTGCAGCAGATGCGCCGCTGCGTAGGCGTTGAGCAGTGCAGTCTGCTTGTAGTTGCAGTTGCCGTGAATCACGGTGTGCACGCGACCGAGCGGTCCCGACGCGTAGACCGAATCGAGCGAGGTGTTGATGCGCGGGTTTTCTCGGGGAGGTGTCTCGCTTCGTACCGAGCCTGCCACCGTGTCGATGATCTGGTACTTCTCCGCATCGGACTTGCCCTCCATCTGAGCCATTGCGGCGGAGATGATTTGGGGCACCGCCAGCATGAGAGGCTTGTTCATGACGCCGCCGAGCGCCCGGGCGTTCGCTACGCGCGGATCGTTCTTGAACCACACCGGATGGGATGTCCCGCCCCAGGGAAGAGCCAGGCCCAGGTCGTGCTGGCCGGGCACGACGACCTGCATGACGCCGTCGTCCGGCCATTCGACGTATTCGTTCTGCTCCAGGTAGTAGGCCTTGGAGAACGCGGCGTTGGTGAGGATCGTGTTCGTCGACGCGACCGTCGGGTGCCCCTTCCAGAAGACCTCGATGTCGAGTGTGTCCAGCCCCGGCGTCTCGAGGCAGATGTTCGCGGCGATCTCGCCGATGCTGTACATCTGTGCCAAACCTGGTGTGAGTACCAGGTTTCGGGCAGCGAATTCCGAGCCGTACTTGGCCTCGGCGTCGATCATCCAGTCCTGCTCACCCGTGGTGTCGGTGTAGTGCGCGCCGATCTCGATGCACGCCTGCGCAACTTCGTGGCCGTATCGCGAGAACGGTCCGACCGTGTTGAGGACGATCTCCGCGCCCCGGAATGCCTCGGCGAGGGCCTCTGCGGTGTGTTCCACCTCGACGACATCGTGTTCGACGGTCTCGATGCCGGGAACCACGTCGATGATGCCCTTGACTCGGCCTTCGTCGCGTCCGGCGGCCAGGAACGGAATGTTGTACTCGCGCAGGTATTCACAGATCAGTCGGCCGGTGTAGCCCGACGCACCGTAGACGACGACACGCTTGTCGGTTGGCATGGAAGGTCCTCTCGTGATCGGCCCGTCCGCACGGCGGACCGAGATGGGTTGAGACTGCGAGCACCGGAGGGGACGTAGGGAACATCCGCCCTTCTGACGTGTGCTGCGCATCACACTAGGATAGAATTTGTACAGACGTCAAGCTTTTTCTTGACAACTGCCCAGGATTTGCGCGACGCCGACATCCCCCGATCGGCCGTCGGGCATACACTGGGTTGACGACCACGCGCGGAAAGGACCCGGACCATGACCCAGACCGCTGATCCGCGCGCGCGTATCGAAGAGCGAGCCCGCAACAAGTTCGAGTCCAAGCGGACCGAACTGGCCGAGGCGACACTGCACACGCTGGCCGAATTGGGCTATGCCCGCACGTCACTGCGGGAGATCGCGCAGAATTCCGAGTATTCGCACGGCGTTCTGCACTACTACTTCACCGACAAACTCGACCTCATCACGCACGCCGTTCGCCAGTACGAGGCCATCTGCGTCACTCGTTACGACGAGGTGGTGGCCAACGCGGTCGACGCCACCGGCTTGTACGCGGACTTCGAGGCGAAGTATTTCGCCACTCTGGCTGCGGACGCCGGCATTCATCGACTCTGGTACGACCTGCGCAATCAAGCCCTGTTCGACGGTTCGTTCCGCAACGACGTGCTCGAGATCGAGGAACGTCGCGAGGACATGATCTGGCGTGTGGTGGCTCGATACTGCGAACTTCGCGGCACTACGCCTGCACTCGACAAGGCCTCCGCCTACATCCTTCTCGATGGCATCTTTCAGCGCGCCCTCCTGCATCACCTGGCCGACAACACAGCCGAGGTAACCGCAGCGCGTCGCCAACTGCATGCTGCGTTCGCGTTACTGGATTGCCCGACGCCTCAGTAGGTTCCCGGCCGAGTCCCCGTGTAGATGCCGGGAACTCGAAAGCGCAGGGGCTCTTCGTCGTATTCTTCGAGGGCGTGTGCCGTCCACCCCACGATCCGGGCCAGTGCGAACAGCATCTCCGGCATGTCCGCCCGGAGTCCGTAGGCGAGCGTGAACGCGGCGAGAGCGAAATCCGAGTTCGGAAAGGTATCGAATCTGCTACTCACCTCCTCGATTATCGTGTCCGCAGCAGCGACCACCATGGGGTCCGCACCGCAAGCGGGGTCCCGAAGCAATCGCAGTATTTCCTCGGCGCGAGGGTCTCGGTCGGTGTAGATGACGTGCCCGAAGCCGGGCACCCGCTCCCCGGACCTCAATTGTGTTGCGAGAGCGCCTATCGGATCATCGATTGCCGTCGTCAGGAACCGGTGCACGGGATCGGCGGCCGAGCCGTGCAGGGGGCCGTCGATACAGCCGAGTCCCGCCGAGACTATCGAGTACAGATTGGCCCGGGTGCTCGCCGCAACCCGAACTCCGAGCGTCGACGCAGCCAGACCGTGGTCGGCCATCAGAACGAGCGCGGCCTGCAGCACTACCCGACCATTCGGATCGGATGCGTCGGACTTGATTGCCTCCCAGACCGATTCGGCGATCAGAAGCTCAGAGGAACCACCACCGAGGGCTGCTGCGACCGTCAGCAGCAGCTGCCCTGCCTCGCGGACAACGGATGTGGACCCGGTGTCGAATCTCATCGGGCGGTAGGTGGACGCGATGTCGACGGCAATGCGGATCCGATCGATGGACCGGCAATCAGACGACAGCAACCCGAGTGCAGCTCGGCATCGTTGTACGACAACAGGATCGGCGACGAACTGCGCTCCGTCCACCAGCTCACCCGTCCACACGAACTGTGCGACCGACTCGAAAGTACGTGAGCTGAGCTCGACCGCGTCATGCCCCCGGTAGTAGAGATGACCATCGTCGATCAGCGTGATCCGAGTCCGAATTCGTTCCACCGCACCGATATCGGTGCGGCGAGCAGTATCACGTCCGGCGAGAGATTCCACCTCGTCGACGTCGAACACGCTCCCGCGCACTCCGGGTAGTCGAGTGCTGGTCAACAGACCGCGGCTGACGTAGGCGTACACCGTTTCCGGCTTGACGCCCAGTCGTGCGGCGGCTTGCGTGGTGGTGAGCATATTCCGACCGTCGGCGTGCGTCATGTCCGCCTTCCACATTGACTCGATCAACATTGACAAGAATCAACATTAGCGCGGATCGTAGGGGTTGACCAGCGCAAAGGAGTGCAGCCATGACCGTTCTCGACGCCCCACGGGGG
Organism: Rhodococcus sp. 15-2388-1-1a; assembly: GCF_002259145.1. Classification (NCBI taxonomy): domain Bacteria; kingdom Bacillati; phylum Actinomycetota; class Actinomycetes; order Mycobacteriales; family Nocardiaceae; genus Rhodococcus; species Rhodococcus sp. 15-2388-1-1a. The sequence goes on from NZ_NPFP01000003.1 coordinate 232,219, forward strand.
CTCCACAACGTCGTCGTCACCACCACATCGATCGGAGATGTACGCGGCGACGAAGGCTTTTATCACTACCGCCAGTACTCGGCGATCGACATCGCGCTACACAAGACCTTCGAGGACGCGTGGTTCCTCATGATCGAGGGCCGGTTGCCCAGCGACTCCGAGCGCGCCGAGTTCCTGCGCACGGTGGCACCACTGCGCGTGCTGCCGAAGGACGTCGCAGCGGCCGTGAAGACAGTGGCACTGTCGGGTCCGGAGCAACCACTCTTCGCGTTACGGACGGTGTTGTCGGGAGTGGCCGGCGCTGTACCGCTGTACGAGTCGTCGGAATCGGACAAGCGTGCGACCGCGCTGCGTCTGTGTGCGATGACGCCGACCATCCTGGCTGCGGTGCACAGGATTCGGGCCGGCCAGGAGCCGATCGATCCACGCGAGGACCTGACCACGGCTCAGAACTGGCTGTTCATGATCACCGGACAGGTGCCCGACAACGACCGCGCCCGGGCAGTCGACCGATACCTCACGGCCACGATCGATCACGGGTTCAACGCGTCGACGTTCACTGCGCGAGTCGTGGCGTCGACCGGGTCGGACATCGCGTCCGCAGTGTGTGCAGCGATCGGTGCCTTCGCGGGCCCATTGCACGGAGGTGCCCCGGATCGCGCCCTCGACGGGCTGGACGAAATTGCCGATGTCGATTCTGCAGATACGTGGGCACGCGCGAAAATCGCGGCAGGAGAACGCATCATGGGATTCGGGCATCCGGTGTACCGAACCGATGATCCCCGATCGGTGATGCTGCGCGAGACTGCGCAGGAGATGGGCGGTGAGCTCATCGACAAGGCGGTTCAGGTCGAGAAGGTCATCGCCGCTGCGCTCGCCGATCTGAAGCCGGACCGCAAGCTGTACGCCAATGTCGAGTACTACGCCGGCGTCGTGATGGAGCTGTGCGGAATTCCGCGGTCGATGTTCACGCCCACCTTCGCATGCAGTCGGATGGTCGGGTGGTGCGCCAACATCGTCGAGCAGTCGCACGACAGCAAGATCATTCGCCCGATCGCCCGCTACGACGGCCCAGCGCCTTCGGCAGTGGTGCGGTCAAGTGCCAACCAGGGCACCTAATCACGCCACTGCGGAGCACTCATCTTCGCGAACAGGTAGCGCCGAAGCGCATTCGATCACAACTCTGGTCGATGTCACGCCAGAACTCGTCGGGAGACATGTGGCCTGCGACCTTCATGCGCACCTTCTTCACGTCGAGAGCAGGTCTTCCGTTACGACGACCATTGCGAATTCCCCGTGCAGGTCGGTCGCAGTCATGGCCGACAACGTCGCGGCAGGAACTGTGGTTCCGTCGAGGGCATGGAGATAATTGCAGCCATCGGGGAGCTGTACGAAATGATGAAGAAGGGAACACCCCCGACTCTGTCACACTACGACCATGAGCGGCCACAGCGACGAGCACAACCGTGTGAAGCGACAACCGGCGAGCTTCCGGCGCGAGTCGGCAGTGTGGTTTCCGATCTCGCTGGCTTTCGCACTCACCGTTACCTTCATCGAAGTCGATCTTCGAGCGATTGTGTCGAATCCAGCCGTAGTTCTCTTCGGCCCGGTCTTCGTTGTTCTGTCCCTCATTCCTGGAGCGATAGTGAGCTTCTTCGCGGTCGCCGCAACAAGAGTTGCCGATCGATTGATGAGGGAAACGCTGTCGAAGGAAAACACACAATCGGTTGCTTCTCTTCATGGCACCTTGGCGGGGTTCGTCGCCGGCCTTCTCACATGGTTCTGGTTGCTGTTGAACAACTCGAAAGCTGATACAGCATCAGTCATCATCGCCGCCGCCTTGGTCGCGCTGGTCGCGGCGATCTTCGCAGCGCGAGGATTGATAGCGAGACGATCGAGTTTCTGACTACTACTACGAAGACATAGGCTGCCAGCCCGGCCAGCTCCTGCATTGTCCTGTCACGATGCAGGTCACTTCCGTTGTGCGCTTGTTCAATTCGAGAACAGGTCTTCCGTCGCAACCACAGTCGCAAATTCCCTGTGCAGGTTGGTCGCAGTCATCGCCGACAACGTCGCGGCAGGAACGGTGGTTCCGTCGAGGGCGATGCGATCGAAGGTGTGAGTGGCGTCGATGACGAAGTACGTGTCATATCCGAGGTTTCCGGCCATGCGAGCCGTCGTCTCGCAGCAGTGGTTTGTCGTGATTCCGCAGATGACGACCTGGTCGATGCCTTCGGCGCGTAGCCAGGCATCGAGATCCGGCGTGCCGTAGAAGCTCGAGTTGACCCGTTTGCTGACCAGTAGGTCGGGACTTCCTTCGATGATGTCTTTGAACGCGTGCCCAGAACCGCTCGGCGACAAAGGAGATCGGGGGTTGTCGGAATCGTGTCGGACGAACACCACCGGCCAAGACTTGGACCGCCACAAGCGAAGTAGAGCGGCGATGTTGCCTTCACACAACGGGTTGTCCCGCGGACCCCAGAACTCGGCATCGTCGAATCCCGCCTGTACATCGACAACGATGAGAGCGGGCCTTCGGAAGTCGATCTGTGATTCGCCCATGCGGCCAAGGATACGACGAGGTTGCTACTGCTGAATGTCGAGCAGCAGTCGCTTCAGCAAGGCAGCAAGTTGGCTTCGCTCGCCGGGAGTAAGTGATGTCAGCAGCGCTTCCTCGTTCGCCACGTGTGCCGGTAGCGCTGCATCCACAGCCGAAATCCCTGCAGCCGTCAATTGCACGATGACCACTCGACGGTTCGTCGGGTCGATTTCGCGTTCGATCAGACCTTTGTCCGTGAGCCGATTCAAGCGGTTCGTGATGGCTCCCGACGTCACCATTGCACTATCGAGCAACTGCCCCACGGTGAGGCGATGCGGGGCTCCGGTGCGCCGAAGCGTAGCGATCAGATCGAATTCGCCTGGCTGCAAACCATACTCGGCCAAAGTCACCTGAATACGCTTGTCCAGAACGGATGCAGCTCGACTGATGCGCCCGATGACCGCCATCGGGCTGACATCGACATCGGGCCGCTCGACCGTCCACTGTTGCAGGATCCGATCCACTGCGTCCCGCACCTCGTCCGACACCTACTGACCCCTCACCGCTGAACCGTTGACGTCCGGCAAGCATACGCATACTGTTCAACGCAGGGATAGTTCAACGTTAAGATCTTTTCCGAACCAGGAGGCGAGATGCGGGCATCACCTACCGATGCTGATTCGACCCACGCTCGGGAGCCCCGCGGCGCATCCTCGACTCTCGGAATCACCGCCGCGGCCGCACTGGCCCCCATTGTCTGGGGGACAACATATTTGGTGACCTCCGAGCTTCTCCCGCCGGATCGACCCATGACCGCCGGTGTTCTTCGCGCCGTTCCGGCGGGGCTGCTGCTTCTACTCATCTCACCGGGGATTCCAGGACGCGGTTGGCGACTGAAGACCACTGTCCTCGGCGTGTTGAACATCGGATTGTTCTTTCCGATGCTGTTCGTAGCGGCCTACCGGATTCCTGGAGGCACCGCAGCCGTCGTCGGTTCTGCGCAACCTCTCGTCATCATCGCGATGTTCACGGCGCTCGGGTGGGGACGCACGCGTCCTGTGCAGATCGGATGGGCCCTCGTCGCTGCAGTCGGGGTCGCGCTGACGACGATCTCGAGCACCGTTCGACTCGACGCGATCGGCCTCGCCGCCGCGGCCATCGGTACCGCCAGCATGGCGACCGGCATCGTCCTCACCAAGCGTTGGGGTGTGCCGCCGAACACCAATCCGCTCAATTCCACTGCGTGGCAACTACTCGTCGGCGGCATGGTGATCTTCCCGTTGATTCCGATCGTCGACGACGGTCCGTGGGCCATCGACGCCGAGGCTGTACTCGGCTACGCGTGGCTCTCGGTGATCGGCGGCGCGATGGCGTACGCGTTGTGGTTTCGCGGTGCCCGCGCGCTGCCCTCGGCAAGCATTTCCCTGCTCGGCGTCCTCAGTCCGCTCACCGCGGCCGCCCTCGGTTGGATCGTGTTGGGACAGAACATGACAGCGCTGCAATGCGCTGGTTTCGGCGTTGCACTCATCGGCTCGACAGCCGGACAGTTCATGCCGAGAAACACACGGTGACGGTTGGCCGCATACAGAGAATCCCGAGCGGGCGCTCGTATGAGCTCCCACCCGGGATCCGCTTCGACTCGACGGGCTACCGAGTCAGTAGTTCGTAGATCAGCAGGCCCGACAGAGACAGGATGGACAAGAAGCCGAGGACGCCGAGCGCGTTCTTCCACCACGTGTTTCGGAGATCCCCCATCAACTGACGGTTGTTACTCATCACGTAGAGCAGGAAGCCGAGGAACGGGGCCACCAGCACGGTCAGAGCCTGAGCGACGATGATCAGTTGGATCGGCGACGAGGTGAATACGATCGTGATCGCCAGGCCGAATGCCAGGATTGCAGCGCACGTCGCCTTTGCCGTCGGGGTACTCGGTGAGGCCCCTCGCCCCAGTGCGTCGGACAGCATCGTGCCGCCGGCGGTTGCGTTGGCGACCATGGACGAGAACGCAGCTCCCGACAATCCGAGCGCGAAGATCGTGGATCCGATGGGCCCCGCGATGGGTTCGAAGATCTTGGCGAGTCCGACCAGGGTTGCCGCTTCGGCGTTCTGACTCCCGAGAACGGCGGCGGCCACGACGATGACGAGTGCGGTCATGATGCCCGGAGCGACGATGCCGGGAATGGTGTCGGCGATGGAGGTTCGACGATATTCGTCTCTGGTACGGCCCCGCTCATGAATGCCGTAGGAGGTGAAGAACGCTGCGTTGAGCGAGAAGTTGGTGCCCACGAGAGCGACGATGAGCAGCATGCTTCCGGGAGGGGCACTGGGCATGACTCCGCTGAGTGCCATGTACCAGTCGGGCTTGGCAATGACTGCGCTGATGATGAACGCGGCACCGAGAAGTCCGACGATGACGAGCAGGACTCGCTCGACTATGCGATAGACGTTGCGGAACAACAGAATCAGTGCGACGAATACCGTGCACGCTATCGTCCAGATCAGCGGGGAGCCGCCGAAGACCATCGACAGCCCGAGCCCGGATCCGACGGCGTTGCCGACCGAGAAGCAGAGTGTGATGACGAAGACGCCGATTCCGGCTGCGACACCGACGCGCTGACCGAGGACGTCTTTGACCGAGCTGATCAACGACTTCGGCGTGCGTATACCCAGACGCACGCTCATGTCGGCGTAGACGAGCATGAACACCGTCGACAACACGACGACCCAGATCAACGCGTAGCCGTACTTGCTGCCTGCTTCGACCGCACTGGCCAGGTTTCCCGGGCCGAACTACCAGGCACCGGCGATGAAGGCGGGACCCGCCATGGCCAGCGTGCTCAAGACGGTCTTCCATCGATTCGACATGGCAGGCGGTCCGTCTGCGGTGATGGTGGACGCAGCTGGTGCCACCGGGGTCGTGCGGGGATGACTCATGACGAGCCTTTCTGGTGACGCTCCGTACTCGCTACTAGAGGCAGTGTGCCCTCGGCTCGACGCGGTGGGGAGCGGATACGAAAAGTACGAGCGAAGGTCGGTGTGCGGCATCGATGGCCACAGGAAGATGGCCATCGATGCCTACCGAGTGATCTGACGCGGTCTGATCCTGTGAAGGAACTCAGACCAGCGCGGGTACTACCGAGCCGAGGTTCGCGGAGTCGAGTGCTGCTGCGATCTCTTCGTGAGCGCCTGCGGCGAGTGGCAGCAGCGGCGAGCGGACGGTGGCGTGCTCGAGGATGCCGCGGTGGACCAGGCCTTCCTTGAGCGCGACGGTGCCCTCCATGTGAGATCCGCGGTGGTAGACGTTCGCGGTGACGGGCAGGAGTCGGTCGTGGATGGCGCGTGCGGCCGGGTAGTCCTTGGCCTTGCCTGCGGCGATGAGCTCGACGAGGGGTTCGGGAGCCAATCCGCCGTAGCCGACGAGGAGCCCGTCGACGTCGAACATGGTGTGCAGCAGGTACTCGTCGTGGCAGCTGAGGATCTGCAGGTCCGGGTTCTCCTTACGCAGAACCGGAATCTCACGGTCCCAGCGGCGCATGTTCCGAACACCGTTCTTCGTGGCGAAAACGCCCTCCTGAGCAGCGATTTCGAGCTGGGTGTCGAGGTTGTACGTCGCCTTGGTGACGTCCGGGTACTGGAACAGGATCAGAGGCAGGCCCGACCCTTCGTACAGTGCCTTGTAGCGGTCCTGCGGTGCGCCGTCCTGGTAGCCGAAGCGCAGCCAACCGTGCGACGGGTAGACCAGGCCGCCCGACGCACCCGCGTCGACTGCGCGCTTGGCTTCTTCGACCGACACGGCCGTACCTTCCCCGGTGATGCCGGCGATGATCGGAAGCTTTCCGTCGACCGAATCGCGAAAGGCACCGATCACTTTGGCCTGCTCGGTCTGGGTGAGGAACGTGCCTTCACCCGCGTGACCGAGGACGACGAGACTCTTGACGCCATCGACGCTGCCGAGCCAGGACCCGAGGCGCTGGATTGCGTCGTAGTCCACCTCGCCGTCGCGAGTGAACGGCGTGATCGGTGCCGGGCTGAGTCCGCGGAGATCGAGTGAATTCATGTTGTCGTCCTTCTCGAGAATTTGATGGGAACGTTGTCGGGAACGTTTGCATCACGCTAAGCCCACTGCCATGAATGTGTCAACCATCACCTTCGAGATGCAGAGTGACGGGCGTTTCTCTACGCCGGTGCAAACGTTCCTGGGACGTTTGCATGCGCCGCAGGCTGGCGATCTGTAAGTTCGGCCGTACCAGGAGTTCAACGAACAGTCAGGAACTGCACATGCGTTCCACCCGAAGCGGGCTCTCGACGGAGCGCACGGACGCCGTCACGCTGCGTGACGTCGCCAAGGCTGCCGGGGTGAGCATCTCGACCGTCAGCCGCGTGCTCGACGACCGTGTCGCACCGTCCCGATCCGCGACAGCCGTCCGGGTGCGCGAGATTGCCGAGCATCTGGGGTATCGGCGCAACACGTTCGCGTCGAATCTGCGGCGGGGTGCCACCGCCACCATCGGCGTCCTGGTGCCTCGCCTCTCGGACACCGTGATGGCGTTGATGTTCGAGGCCATCGACAGGGCTGCAGGCAAAGAGGGCTACCACGCCGTCGTCGCGACGAGCGGCGACGATCCCACCGACGAATGGAACGCCGCGCAGTCGCTTCTCGAGCGCAATGTCGATGGGGTCGTTCTCGCCACGAGCCGCACCGACGACCCCCTCCCCAGCCATCTCCGCGAGAACGGAATTCCGCACGTCCTGGTCTTGAGAACCGACGGCAAGAGCCCGTCCTCGATCGGCGACGACGAGACAGGCGGATATCTGGCGGTTCGTCACCTCATCGATCTCGGCCACACCGACATCGCAGTGCTGACAGGCCCTCTGTTCACCTCCAGCGCCGTCGGCCGTCTGGCGGGCGCGCACAAGGCATTTGCCGAAGCCGGCCTGCAACAGCGCCCGGAGTGGACTATCGAGACCGGCTATGGAATCGAAGCCGGTGCACGCGCAGGACACGATCTGCTCGACGGCACAGGCCGCCCGACCGCCGTGTTCGCCGCCAACGACAACCTCGCCCTCGGAGTGTTGTCGGCAGCGCACCGACATAATCTTGCTGTCGGAGAGGATCTTTCGCTCGTCGGTTACAACGACATCCCGCTCGCCCAACTGTTGCCGGTCCCCCTGACATCGGTTCGCACCGCATTCGACCAGATCGCGCGAACCGCAATGGAGATACTGCTCAACGGTGACGACGGCTCGACTCCCCTGAAAATGGCGCTCCCGACGCTGATTCCGCGCCAATCATCGAGCCGCGCGGCGCGATGAGTGCATGAGCGTCATTGTCTCGGTTGAGCCCTCCCGCATGGTCGGGGTGATCGACGTGATGCCGGTTGCCCTGTGGGCTGAAGCGATTGCAGGCCGAATCGGGTGCAGCTGACCGCGGTGAGCGCGGTCAGCTGCACCCGATTCCGGCTGTCAGCGGGCTCCGAAGTGTCTACCTTCGGATCTCGATCGAAGAACCGGTTTGCCTCGTCGTTCTCGAACCCGGGACACTGGGGTGCCCACCCATGTTGGCGTACAACGCTTTCCACCCGGCCGTGAATGCGTCGAACATATTTCGGGCACGAAGCTCCCGGCGAACAGAAGTGCAGCGGCGGGTCGCCCCTCTCCGTCGGCGAACAGACGTCGGGCCACGTCTGTTGAATTCGCGACAATCCCGCTACGATCCTCGGTACATCAGACCGACCGGTCTCGAACATGGAGGATCACATGCCGTATCTCGGTTTGCTGGTGATGTTGCTGTGGGTGTTCTGTCTGATCGACGTGATCACGGCCGACGACGGTGGAGTGCGATTCCTCCCGAAGATCGTGTGGCTGCTGTTGGTGGTGTTTCTCCCGCTCGCCGGCTCGTTGGCGTGGCTGTTCGCGGGTCGTCCGATCGGGGGTGGAATCTGGGGAGGTCCCGGCGGCGGCAACCGGCGGGCGATCAATTCTGCGTTTCCGGAGTACGAAACGCGCCCCGGTCGTCAGGCCGCGCAGAATCCAGATGCCGATGCGGAATTTCTTCGGCAGTGTCGAGAGCGCGCAGAAGAGCAACGTCGACTCGAGCGCGAGCGCCGCAAGCGAGATCTCGGATTCTGATCAGTGTGCCTGGATCGACGGCGACTCGATGGTGCCCCATCGCGAGGGTGGCAGAACGATCAGGCGCGCTTTGCCGATGACATTTCCAACGGGCACCGTGCCGCCCAGTTCGTCTTTGCGGTGGGCTCTGGAATCGGCTGAGCCGCTGCGGTTGTCGCCCATCATCCAGAGATTGCCGGTGAGCACGGTGACCGGCCCGAAGCAGCGTCCGGATCGGGGCGCCGTCTCGCAGGTGAGCGTGTTCTCGACGAACGGGAAGTCCATGACGACGTACGGCTCGTCGAGTGGCTGACCATCCACCTCGACGCGACCCTGCGCATCGCAGCACTGCACGGTTTGCCCACCGGTGGCGATGACGCGTTTGACGAGGTCGTTCTCGTCGGGTGCAACCAGTCCAGCCCACGAACCGGCGTCCTGCAGCGCTTTCGCTATCGGGTTGGTCGACCGCGAGGAGCTGTACCCGACGTTCCACGACGAGGTCGGCGCACGGAACACCACCACATCACCTGGTTGCGGGTCACCGAAGCGAAAGGTCATCTTGTCCACGACGATCCGATCGCCCGTGCATCCCGCACACCCGTGCAGCGTCGGTTCCATGGACTCGGACGGTATGAAGTACACGCGGCCGACGAACGTCTGCAGAGAAACGCTCAACACCAGCGCAACGACGACGAGGACGGTGATCTCGCGAAGCCAGGACGGGATTCTGCGTCGCTGAGGATCGCGTGCCTTTGTCATCCTGGCAGCCTAGAGCCAGGCAGTTGCGTAACGTACTGAGCATGTTGTTTCTGGGTCTTGTCATCGCTGTCCTCGGCGCGGTGATGATGACCGTCGCGACGAGACAGCTGTCGCGCGTCAACGAAGGCCACCATCTTCCGATGATCATCGGAAGATTCGCGGTCCGTTCCCCGTTCGCAACGGCAGCGCTTCGAGTGGGAGCTCAAACTGCAGCCCTCATCGCTGCGCTGATCGTCATGAATGCGACGTGGGATTACACCGCGCCCTGGCCCTCGATCATTGCCGTCGTCACAACTCTCGTTGCACCAGTTGCAATTCCAGTCATTGCCATAACCTCGACGCACAATCGGTGCCTACCGGCCCCGGCACAGTGACCATCCGGGACATCACGGACTCACGAGGTCGAGACGGACCGGGTAGACCCGGAATCGACGGCACGGTCGAAGATGGCCGTCACTCGACGATCAAATGCATGCCGGCACGGTAGCAAGCCGATTCAGTGGTGCGCCATCGGCTTTCGTCAGCTCGAAGGACACGTTCCGAACCGCTGGCGGCCTCGGCGAGCATCGGTCCATACTGTTCCGGTGCGAAGAGCCGGATTCGGAGCCATCACCCTGGTTGCCTTCGGTTGCGCCTGCGCACCCGTCGAAGTCGACGAACCCCGGCTTCCGATTGCATCTATTCGATCGACTCAGTTCGCCGCTCCCCCGTCGCCTGTCACCGATGCCGTTCCCAGCGCCGAGCAGTTGACTGCCTTGCTTGCAGCCAGCCTGAACTACTCGGTACAGGAGGAGGACCGGGCGCGACTGTTCGACGGACCCAGCGAAGGCAACGTGTCGCTTGCGCGCGCGTGGGGTGCGCAACCGGATCCGCAACACATCGATTTCACGACAGTCGCATTCACCGGCCCGGACACAGTCGATGCGAGCGGGACGGGATCTTTTCGTGGCCTCGAACCCTATTCGGTCGGTCCCATCCCCTTCGTGCGGTTCGACAACGAGTGGAAGGTCTCCCGTGCCTTCGCCTGCGGAGTGGTCAGAGCCTTCGATGGACCCGATGCATGCGAGTGAACGCGATCGGTCGCACCACACTCGAAACCGAACTCAGCGCGTCTGGACGTTCTCACTGACCGGATTACCGAAACGGGAGGGCGCGAGAACATACGCGAATGCGTAGCTCACCGATGTCAGTGTTCCGAGCACTATCAACGACTCCGGGTGCAGAGATGGATTTCCCGAGGCCGCCTCGGTCCATGCGAGCAGTCCGCCAACCACCAGCATCACGGCCGCTGCCGAACACAGCGCGAAACGGTGCCTCCATCGGTTGCGAGTCCGCGGCGGCCAGAACGCCGCAGTCCGCACTGCGTAGTGCCCACCTGCGACCGCGACCAAGCCGACCATCAGTCCGAACACTCCGCCGATCACAGCCGGGAGGGTCAGGTCCCACCACCGACCGTTGGCACTCGACCAAATGAGGACCGCAGCCGTGCACGCACCGCTGGCCGCCGCCACGCACAGCTCCTTGGCGACCCATTCCATGCGAATGACTCAAACACACAGCTCCACGTCGATTGAATCCGGTGCAGCCAGCCGCGCTGAGCGCGGTCCATTGCACCCGATTCGCACTGTGGAACCGCTCCGGCGCAGTGAACGTCCAAGTGGACATGCTCGATGAATGGTTGGCACAGCACGACGGCGTGATCACCCGCGCGCAGGCGGCGATGTGCGGCCTGAGCGGCGATGCTGTGGACCGCTCGGTGCGAGCGGGTGCGTGGCGAACGATTCGTCGCGGGGTGTATTTCGTCGTCGATCGCCCGTTCACTGCGGACGCGCGCATTCGATGCGTTGTGTGGGGTGCTGGACCGAACGCTGTGCTCAGCGGGGAAGCCGCGGCCTTCTGGCACCGGGTGATCACCGACGCACCGAGCATCATCGAAGTCACCACCCCACGCAAAGGGCGAAGCCGCGCCGAGGGATGCCGACTCCGCCGCCGCGATATCCACAGCAAGGACATCGTCGAGCGCCGCGGGCTTCAGGTCACGTCTCTCGAACTCACCGTTCTCGAAGCCTCGATAGGCAAGGCGCACATCATGGATCGGGCACTTCAGCGACACACCGACCTCGGGCGATTGCAGCGAGCCCATGCGCGAAACCCGGGTCGCACCGGCGCTCCCGAGGCGAAGCGGCTGCTGAAAGTAGCAGCGAACGGTGCCCGCTCGGAGGGAGAGCGTCTCTTGATCGGAGAGTTCCGGGCCCGCAAGATCAGCGGCTGGGTGGTCAACTATCGATGGGGCGAGTACGAACTCGACATCGCGTTCCTGGCCGAGATGCTGGCCATCGAGATCGACGGCTGGGCATTCCACTCCGATCACGATGCATTCCAACGGGATCGGAGCAGGCAGAACGGCATCAGCCCGAGCTGGACGATCCTTCGCTACACCTGGGCCGACCTGACCGAACGCATAGATCACGTGATCGCCGAAATTACCGAAACCCTTGATCGAATCCGGTGCAGCCAGCCGCGCTGAGCGCGGTCAGCTGCACCCGATTTGGCCGCCGCGAGGATCATCAGAGCACCCTCCCAAGACATCGTCAGCGTCGCGAACTATCCGGTATCGTGAAGGAAACGGGCAAAATGGACCACGCCAGGTCGGAGGCCGAGATGCAGAAGCCGTTTCGCGAGTGGGTCATGACCGGCGCACTCAGCAAGAAGTGCGGCGCAACCCGAGCCGATTACATCAATGCGCTTGCCCTGGTCCCCGCAGTCGGTCTCGGCTTCCTCCTGATGCACTTGATGATCAACTCGGGCTCGACAGCTCTCGATACTGCAGCAGGATGCCTGGGCGGTGCCATCACCGGATTCCTGTATCTCTACCTGGCCTACCGGGTCGATTCACGCAAGAAACGCGGACCTGCCCCCACGCCGCCACTCGGTGCTCGGCCGACGCGTCTTTGAGATACACCGGTCCGGCGGATCGATGCGCCTCTGTTGCACTCTGACCGACTGAAACCCACATCGATCCGGATCTCAGGCGCGCTTGGACAAGTACATTCGCTCGTCTGCCATTCGTAGCAGTTGGTCCGGGTCGGCGGCCGGTTCCCAGCTCCATCCGACGCTCACCGAGACCGGGATGTCGGTGCCGTCGATGTCGTAGGGGCCGGCGAGGAGTCCGCGAACTCGGTCGGCGAGGCATTCGACACCGTTGCGTGAGCGGGCACTGCGCAGGAGGACGACGAATTCGTCTCCGCCGATACGGCAGGCGACGTCATCGGAGCGGGTGTTGTCCAGGATGCGACGGCCGATTGCCTGGAGTACTCGATCCCCCACCGCGTGTCCGAATCGGTCGTTGATGGACTTGAATGCGTCGACGTCGACGAAGAGCACTCCCACCGGACGACCGTCGGCGGAGTCCTTCATCGCATGCAACTCGGACATCAGGCGTCGGCGATTGGCCAGTGAGGTGAGGTCATCGATCAGCACCTGGCGTTCGAGTGATGCCTCGGCAGCTTTGCGTGCGGTGATGTCCTGGATCTGCGCGATGATCACGTCGCCGGATTCGTCGTCGCGCACCACGGTCACGTTGCGCTGCACCCAGATCGTGGCACCGTCCTTGCGGATGTATCGCTTCTCCGACGCCACGTTCGTCAGCGTCCCTTCGGCCAATCCCTTGAGGTGTTCGTCGGCGAGGGGAATGTCGTCGGGATGGGTGATGTCGCGAAAGGTTTTCTGTCGCAATTCTTCTGCGGTGTAGCCGAGCAATTCGCACAGGGCCTTGTTCACCTGGAGCCATCGTCCGTCGCGGGTCATCACCGCTTTGCCGATCGGGGCGTTCTCCATCACGTTCTGGAACAGCCGGATCGCGCGATCGCGCTCACGCTCGACCTCGGCGCGCGCGCTGACGTCGACGACCAACGCGGTGAACCCGACGACGACACCGTCGACGATATCGGGAACGTAGGTGGCCTGAGTAACGCGCACAGCACCGTTGACGTCGATGAGGGTCCGGTCGAACTGCTGCTGCTCACCGGCGAGGACGCCGGTGATGTACGGCAGGTTCAATTCGTACAGCGTCTCACCGAGCAAATCTCGGATGTGCTTGCCGACCAAGTCCTGAGGTTCGATTCCGAAGAAATCCGCATACACGCGGTTGGCGAACACATTCCGGAGCGCGCTGTCCCAGTATCCGATCATCGACGGCAACCGATCGACGGCACGGCGCATCACCTCGTTCGATGCGTTTCGCGTAACGGTCATGAACCACCTCACTTGTGACGCCGACCGTTGAACGGTACCGAAATATATCGCGATCGGCCTGCAACACGAACATCGATCCCATCAGTGCGCAAGTGCGCACATGTGTGTACGTTGAATCCATGCTTCGCGCCAACATCGCTTTTCGACGCCTCTTCACCGCGCAGGTCGTCGCGTTGCTGGGCACCGGACTGCTCACGGTCGCGTTGGGGCTGCTCGCCTACGACATCGCAGGCAGTGCCGCAGGCGCTGTGCTCGGCACCGCTCTGGCGATCAAGATGATCGCGTATGTGTTTGTCGCTCCGATTGTTTCGTCACTGACCAGCATGCTTCCCCGCAGGTTCGTGCTCGTCACCGCCGACGTCGTCAGAGCACTCACCGCGCTGGCGTTGCCCTTCGTCGATCAGGTGTGGCAGGTATACGTGCTGATCTTCGTGCTGCAGGCCGCGTCGGCCACCTTCACTCCCACCTTTCAGGCCGTCATTCCGTCCGTGGTGCCCGACGCGCAGCAGTACACCCGCGCGTTGACTCTCTCGCGACTCGCCTACGACCTCGAATCTCTGGTCAGCCCACTCATCGCCGCAGCCCTGTTGACCGTCATCGGCTTCCACACGCTGTTCGTCGGCACAGCCCTGGGGTTCGTCGCCTCCGCGGCACTGGTGCTCGGCACCGCATTACCGAGACACCTCGCAACCAAGGCCCGAAGACCGACCTCGGGCATCGCGACGTTCCTCAGAAATCCCGAACTACAGGGACTGCTCGCGTTGAACACGGTGGTTGCTGCAGCGACGGCTCTCGTGGTGGTCAACTCCGTGGTCTATGTCCGCGATCTGTTCGGCGGATCGAGCAGCCAGCTGGCCATCGCTCTCGGCGTCTACGGTGCCGGTTCGATGGTGGCGGCACTGTTCATCCCGCGAGCCCTCGGATCCATCAGCGATCACACCCTCATGCTCACCGGGGCGGCAGTAGCCGTGACCGGAACTGCCGCAGCAACACTGGTGGCCACCCTGCACGGAGGGTCGGCCGCCTGGGTTGCACTGGCCACGACATGGGCGCTGCTGGGCGTCGGGACGTCGATGATCAACACGCCGTCGGCGAGGATTCTGCGTCGTGAATCCGACGAGAGCACTCGGACGTCCATCTTCACAGCGCAGTTCTCGCTGTCGCACGCGGCGTTTCTGCTCACCTATCCGATTGCGGGTTGGGTCGGTGCCCGGTTCGGGCTGTTCACCGCGGCGATGGTGCTCACGGGCTTGGCTACACTTGCGGCACTGTCCGCAGCACGCCTGTGGAGTCGCTCCCGAATGTCGGTGGTCGTCTCCGCGTAGGGAGACGACGTTCGATGCCACCGAAGAAGGAACCGCGCATCAGTCTCGACCATGCCGTCGAACCGGACTCCGCCCGCCTGGCCACGGCCAGCGACACCTTTCGGATGCTCTCGGACCCCACCCGACTGCACATCCTCTGGCTACTCGACCGAGGCCCCGCCGACGTCAGCGCATTGACCACGGCCACCGGAACCTCCCGCACCGCCGTCAGCCAGCATCTGGCCAAGCTCCGATTCACCGGACTCGTCGAGACCCGACGCGACGGCCGCAACGTCATCTACAGCCTGGCCGACGGTCACCTCGCCCGTCTCGTGCGTGAGGGCCTCAACTTCGCCGACCACAAGGTCACCGGCGAGCCCCCGCACGAATAACCCTGCATTACAACAAGAAAGCACCCGATGAAACGCCTGGCCGTTATCGCAGCCGCCTTACTCACCGCGACGGCACTGTCGGTCGCCCCGGCAGCTGCTCATGCGTCTCTGCAGTCCAGCAATCCTGCCGAGAACTCCATGCTCGACGCCGCGCCGGACGAGGTGACCCTGACGTTCAATCAGTCCGTGCAGTCGAACTTCGCCACCGTCACCGTCATCGCACCCGATGGGATCGATTGGGCAGCATCGGATCCCGTCGTCGACGGCAGCACGGTGACCGTAGATCTGGACGGGCTCGGCGCTGCGGGTGAGTACAACATCGGCTACCGAGTGGTCTCCGCCGACGGGCATCCGATCACCGGCAGCATCCCGTTCCAACTCACCCAGGCGTCTCCGACGTCGGCGGCGACCGCAGCAGCGGCGGCCCCAGCCCCTACCGAAACAACACCGACCGCCGCCGCGGAAGACACCGAAGACAGCAGCGGCTTTCCGATCTGGATCATCGCGGTGGTCGTCGTCGCTGTGGGTGCGGCCGGTGTTCTGTTCGCGCTTCGCAAACGCAGCAACTGACAGCCTCGACCAGTGCGGACGTGAGAACATGCAGCATGAGTGACGGTGGCCCACGCCCGAAGTCCGATGGCCGTAAGCGGCGTTGGGAACAGCACAACACCGATCGTCGACGCCATATCATCGACGCCGCCATGACGGTGCTGGCGCGCGACATCGCACCCGGTGAGCGGCTCACCACCGCTCAGATTTCCGCCGAGGCCGGGGTGCATCGCACCGGTCTGTACCGGCATTTCCGTGATCGCACCGACTTGGATACGGCCATTCAGCGGGCCATCTGCTCGGAGTTGACGGCCACGTTGGTCACGTCGTTCGCGTTGACCGGAACACCTCGCGATGTGGTCCATCGTGTGGTGAGCACCTACGTGCGGTGGGTTGCCGAGCATCCCGCGTGGACGCGTTTCGTCGAGCAGGACGTCAGTGCCGAGGCACCGACTCCCCTCGAGGAGACCAACGCAATGCTGGCCGAGCAGTTGGAGGTGAGCGTCGCCGCGTTCCTGGCGCTCGTGCACGCGGACCTGACCGCCGACGATTGGTCGCTGGTGCGGCCGTGGGTGGCGGGCCTGGTCTCCGGCTGCATGGGTGCGGTGCGCAGTTGGAGCGGGCAGACCGAATCACGGACCGGCCTCGATCATTTCGCCACGTTCCTGGCCGACACCATCTGGCTGCAGGTCAAGGGACTCGGAGCGTCCCGCGGGATCGCGATCCCGCAGGTGCCCCTCGAAAGCGTCGTCGAGGAAACTCAGCCGAACGACGGCTCACTGCGGTAGCGCGAGGGGCGTCCGTCGATACCGAGGGCGCGCCAGACGCGTCGGGACACGCGGTTCATCAGTCCGAGCTCACCCGCCAGCATTCGGACGTCACCGAATGTGTCGCGCAACGCCTTTCGTGACGGTTCGCTGTTCCACCACACGGCGTCGACGACGTCGTCGGGGATGGCGAGGTCGCGTCGCATCTGCTTGCTGGGCTTCATGATCATGTCGCACAGGATTCGCATGATGACGGGCATGAGCACCGAGATCGACGCCTTCTGAACGCGTCCGAGCCGCGGTGCCTTGTGCTTGAGGTACTGGTGCGCGAAGCCGATGTGCCGCGCCTCTTCGGCGATGTGGATCTGCATCACGCGCATCACCAGAGGGTGCCCCACCGCACCGCTGCGCAGAATTCCCTTCTGCATGTGGTCGATCGGCTCCTCTCCTGCGAGGACGCCGACGAAGAATCCGAACGGTGCCGATCGGCTCGCGAACAGTGCGAGCACCGGCACGATCTTGCGGAACCACGCGGGCCCGCCCGGTACGTCGATGCCGATACGGTTCACCAGTTCCTGGAACATCTGGGTGTGGTGGCACTCTTCGGTCGCCTCGTGCGTCGAGTACCGGAATTCGGGTGAATCGTTCGGCAGCGTGAGGGCGTAGTGCATGAGTCCGCTGATGAGGATCTGCTCGAACTGCAGGCCGACCTTGACCATGCTGGCCTGGCGATACATGCCGATGCGGATCTGCTCGTCCAGGGGACGCGACTTGTACCAGTCGGTGTGGCCGAGCGGATCCTCGTCGGGAAGTACCCAGCGTGGATCGTTGGGGACGATCGCGTACTCGGGCTCATCCCACGGGATGTCGAGGAAGGCGTCGAAGTGCTGGTGCACCGATGCCGTCGACAGTGCATGCAGGTTGTCTCGGTAGAGCGTTCGTGCGTCGTCGACTGCAGTCATGGTGGCCCTTCCGCCTGCGTCCGAACAATGTGTACGCAACACAGCGTCACACATAAAATGCGTTAGTGCAACGGACCGTCGCAGATAAAACGGAAATTCTCTTCGAAACGACGAAACCGGCCGACCGCTGTGCGATCGACCGGCCTCGGGGAGGGTCACGTCACCAGTACGGCAACACCATCACAACAAATCCGACGCCGACGATGATGCCGAGAATTCCGGTGCCGACGGCCAAGGCGGTGTCGGAGCGTTCGGCTCGCTCCCCGGCGAGATCGGGGCTGCGATCGGCCCAGAGCGCGGAAGCGACGGCGATCAGTCCTGCCGCGATGCCGAGCCCGGCAGCCCAGAACGAGACGATCGACAGCGCGCCGAACATGACGGCGATCTCGGTCACCTGAGCGCGGGTACGGATGCGTCGGTTCCACCACTTCGGTGGCATGTCGTCGTCCGAATCACGTGTATCGAAATGGGGAGAGGTGACGGTCACTGCGGACTCCTTTCGAGTGAGAATGTGCCTCCATTTTGGCACTCGCCGGTTGAGAGTGCCAATCCCCTGCTCCACTCGACGACGGTCGGCGCAGCCCGAGGCGGTCGACGCAGCCCTTGGCGCACCGGCGATTTGGATTGATCTTTCTGAACTAACCAAAGGACCTCGCTGCATGCCGCCCAATTCCTGGGATCCATGTCGATCGAACAGACTATTGCAATAAACGCGCTCCACTGATTCCCATTGCGCTACCGATACTTTCGATCGAACTACGCGACACAGAAGACCCCTTCTCTGTAGGCTCTCGCTTCCGAGAGTGCACTGCCTGTTCGAACCCTGAGGAGCCGTCGAGTATGAACCCGAGTCAAGAGGTAGATCTGCTCACCTTGATCGACTCGATACAGCGAATGGATGATCTCGACGCTACCTGGCTGGCAGTATCGACACTTCTTCTGCAATTCTGCGACTCCCACAACAACACGCCCCAAGATTGGGGGTTGCCCATCGGCGAACCACAGTCGGCAATTATGGCTACCGAGGCATTATTCATTGCCGAAGTTCTCGAATCGGGCGGGTCGAACCCCACCGAAGATTCTTCGTCTGCGTTCGCATCCGCCGACCACCGGATGGCACTCCAACGAGTCGCACGAGAGGGACTGGCGCAGTACCGGTTCGCAACCACCAATTTCACGAGCCTTGTCGTTGCTCGAGGTATCGCCGGCGGAATCGACGAAATGTTCGGGCACACCTACATCGAATGGTTCCGAAACGAACTGGAAGTCGCTGTCACGGCCGGAAACGTTCATCCCATTCTTGCCCACGATCCGAGACGATGGATCGGAGAACACAAACCCAACTCCAACATCTCGAGCCTTCCGAGCAGGGACCTCGCCCGGTCGCCACGGCTGCAGATCGCACCGAAGTCGGCTTCGACGATCGGATTCGTCCTAGATTTTTCTTTTTGGCATCGCCTCAGCATGCTCGGCGACTCGACCGGACTGAGCGCCGCAACGTTGCAACCGAACCTTCGACTGCACGAGTTCGACGTTGTCAAAGACGAGGGAGAGCCCCCGACCTACACCAACTCAGGTCCTTCCGATCCTCGAATTCAAGCGGCACGGGTGTTGAATCTGATTCGCGACGCCGGCGAGCGCGATACGCCGGTCGCTCTACTACCGGAGTACTCACTGAGCCAGCAGGCAGCCGAGCTCGTCGAGTCGGGAATCGAAGACCTCGAGCGTTGCCCTGTCCTCGTGGTCGCAGGGATATCGGGCGAACCGGATGGTGACGGCCGAGTGCGCAATGAGGTGTGGGTCCACATCGGGGCCGACTTCGCTACGCGCGGGAGGTGGGCAAGGCTGCCAGGCAAGTTGTACGGGGCAACGATCGAAGGCTACCAGGAGGGAATTGCCGCCGGAACCGAAGTGCGGGTGCTCTGCTGCGAATCGTTCACCGTGGCAATACTGACATGTAAGGACTGCCTGGACGGCGCACTGATCGATCAGCTCGCGGCGATCGGAGTCAATCTCCTACTGGTTCCGGCAATGACCCCCAAGACTGCGTCCATGATCGGGTCCGCTACTCGCCTGTCCCAGCAAAGCCAAGCTTTCGTAGTGATGGCCGTCGGACCCGCCCTGTGGGTCGACACCGAAAACGACCACGTGCCGTCGAGGTACGTACCGCACCGAGCAGAGGCCACGTTCGCAGGACCGTACGCCGACGGCAGTCCTACTCGATGCCTTCCAGATCAACATCTCTGCCCTGGCCTCGACGAGGTCGGTTCATGGCATTTCGACTTCTCGACCCGGTCTGCCCAATGGTTCCCCGAACCGAACACAACTATTGACAATAATTGAACAAGGGGTAGCCTCGACACATGACTTCTACCGCCGATCTCACAGTGCTACTAGGCAGCCTCGCGACTCGTGCTCGCGACACGAAGCCCAAGCTGACCGCGGCGGTAGGCCTGATCAACGATGTCGGGCGGATCATGACGGTCGGTCGACCGTCGGATCTGCGGAGCGTTCAAACAGCAGTTGCCGCTGTGCGCGAGCAGCTCGATGGCGGCGACGTGCAGAACACCCCGACGAAGGCGCTGAACGGTGAGCACAGCCACGTGTACCTAGCGGGTGCCCTGTGGGCTCTCAACGAGGTCATCGACATACAACTCAGCTCGATCGACGCAGTACAGTCGCAACCCCGACGTGCGACCCGAAAGAAGCGGATAGCCGATGCGGCGCTGGCAGCAATGAAGGACACATCGGACGTGACGCCTTCCTCCCTACTGGAAGCCGTTTCCCATATCGAAGCCACAGTTCGACCGGACGAAATCTCTCGGGCGCTCGGCGACCTTCTCGCAGACGGGGTCATACAGACTTCGCCTGCCGACCGAAACGCTGACCGCCGCAATAAGTTCTTCACCCTGACCACCGTCGGCAGATCTCTAACCACTGGAGATACGCCTCGATAAGCAATTGAGTTCTCGCTGCGCAGCACTCAGTACGTAACTGCTGAATCTGCCGTGGATCCTGGGGGCAACAATGGACTCGACTCAGCTCCTGCCCAGCGAATATGACGGCGCGTACGATCCGAACCACCCACTGAGCCGGGCATGCAGCAACCTGATCGCAAGTGTGGAGGCCTTGAAGAACGACTTCACAGAACTTCAGGTCAGCCTCGAGAAACGAACTGCTCGGGCTGTCGAGAACTGGAACCGAGCGCGGCTCGAGTACGCGCCGGAGAGTGGGACCGGATCAGTTGACCGTGTTCAATACTTCGCCCCACCGGCAAAGCAACGCTCCTTCACCGACAGTCTTCGTCGACTCAGAATGTCGGAGTCTGCAGAACACACGTTTGCGGGAAATATGATGCTGGCCCTGGTCGCAGCATTCGACACGTTCGAGAGCGAACTCATGAGGGCGGCTTTCAAGTTGCGGCCAGAACTTCTGAACCCGTTGACAAAATCGATCAACTGGGCAGACATCTCACCTTTGGCAGACATCGAGGCTGTTCGCGGTTTGTTCATCGAGATGGAAGTGGAGTCGATCCTTCGATCCAGTCACGCGGAGCAAATCAAGGCAATCGGAGTCCGATTCCACCTCGGTCCAATGGACGATTTCACCGAACGGGAGTCGCTGATCGAGATAACCGAACGACGGAATCTGTACGCACATCAGGGCGGCCGTGTGTCTGCGTACTATATTTCACAGTGCGGCAAAAACATTCGAGAAGCACCGGTCGTGGGCACATTCCTGGAAACCACTTCAAATTATTATGCGTCGGCATGTGAAGACATCTTGACCATCGCGGTGATGCTGACCCAGAAGGTGTGGCGATCCGTCGGTGGCAGTACGCAGATCGGGAAGGCCGACCGCGATCTGGCGCAGGTCATCTACGTCTTCCTGGTGTGCGAGGAATGGGCGTTCGCTGCGCGTCTGTTGAAGTACGCATGCTCGATGAAGAAGCACAGTTCGGAGCAACACACACTGGTCTTCAGAGTCAATCGTGCACAGACTTTCAAGTGGATCGGCAATCAACAAGCATGTGAGTCGATTCTGAACACAATCGATTGGGATGCACGAGACGTCGGCCTCCGACTGTCACGAGCAGTCCTGTTCGACGACTTCGCCGAAGCCGGGGAGTTGATGCACGAAGCCGGGTCGACAAATCATGTCCGAAAGTCCGCGTTCGATCATTGGCCGGTGTACCGAGAATTTCGGCACTCGGAGGAGTTCCGCAGGGTTTACCGAGACCTGTACCAAGAAGACGCACCCACAACCATCGAGACTCGTGGAGCCGGTCGAAACAGGAGTATCGATGAACCGCCAGGTCCAGAACGATCGATCGCCGGATAGCCGAACGCACTACACAAAACCCCCTGCTCCCCAGTGGCGTCAAAGGACCCCGGTGCACGGGAGGTCGACGCCAGTTTGCTGTTTCAGCAAGCACGCTTGCCAATGAACCGGATGGCTGTCAGGCTCCGATCAGCACACCACCGGGAGAGGACGATCGATGACTCACGCATTCGACAAGGACTACTGGGAGCACCATTGGGATGACAGAACATCCCATACCGTCGCCGCGAATCCGTATCTCGTGGAGGAAACAGCCGGATCGACGCCCGGCACCGCGCTCGACGCAGGATGCGGTGCCGGAGGGGAGGCGATCTGGCTCGCCGAGCAAGGCTGGCAGGTCACCGGCGCCGACATCTCCGCAGCCGCCCTCCAGTCCGCCGCGCGACAAGCGCAGACAGCAAAGGTCGACGTCACCTGGATCGAAGCCGACCTGACGACCTGGAACCCCACCGAGCGATGGGATCTGGTGATGACCCACTACGCGCATCCGTCGATTCCACAGTTGGAGTTCTATCGACACATCGCGCAGTGGGTCGCGCCGGGCGGTTCGCTGCTCATCGTCGGGCATCTGCACGATGGCGGACACCATCATTCACAAGATGGCGAGCCGCCGCACGAGGCCACCGTCACCGCAAAAGAGATCACCGCCCTGTTCGACGCCTCCTCGTGGCACATCGAGACCGCAATCGAGCGTTCCAGGACCGTCGGCGGTGTGGGTGTGCACTCGAAGACGTTGCGCGATGCGGTGGTTCGGGTCAGTTCGCGGACACCGCGATAGCTTCGGCGAGTCCGTCGACGAGTGTCGGCAGGAAGTACGGAATCGACAGTGCCGTCGGGCCCACTGCAGCTCCGGCTTCCTGCCCGACGAATCCGGCGACCACACCTGCTGCAACGGCCGGAATCTGGCGCGAGACAGGCGAATCGAGGAACTGCTGCAGGGCATCCTCGGTATCGACCTGAGTGAAGACCACGTCGGCATCGATCTTCGAGATGTTCTCCGCCGAGACGGTCGTCGAGTAGGTGGCATCGTCGGTCGCGAGGTCGGTCACCGAGGCAGGTGAGACGAAGCCGAGATTCTCGAGCAGCTCCACTCGCGGGTCCGACGGCAACAGAAGGTAGTACACGTCGGCAGCCTCGGACACGTATGCGATTGTGCGGCCGTCGAATTCGGGATGCCGAGCGCCTGCGTCCTGCACCTGGCGGTCCAGATCGGCCACGAGTTCGCGTGCGCGCTCGGGGACCCCGAGAACATCACCGGTCGTCGTGATGACGTCGCGCCACGGCGTCGACCACAGTTCCTCGGGCGGGGCGATGACGGGAACGCCGGCAGCGGTCACCGCGTCGTACTCGGCACGCGTCAGTCCGGAGTGCGGAGCCAACACGACGTCGGGGTCGGTGGCGAGAAGCTTCTCGACCGACAGTGCGTCCGTGACGTTGTCGAGCAGAACCGGGGCCGGACCGCCGAGCGACTCGATCGCGTCGGACACCCACGGATAGATCAGATCGTCACCTCCGCCGTACTCGGCCGACGGCATTGCCACCGGGACTACGCCCAGTGCGAGCACCGCGTCGGTGGTGCCGAATCCCCATGTCGCGACCCGTTCGGGAACCGCGTCCAGCGTGGTGTCTCCGTACATGTGGTGCACGGCCAGCGGAAATGCGCCGGTGGACGGCGACTCGGTCGGGCTGTCGGTCGAATCGTCGGAGGTGCAGCCGGCCAGTGCGATGGACGCGGCCGCCACGGCGGTGAGCACTGCAGCGAAGCGGAACGTGAGGCGATGAGTCATGAAAGTCCTGTAGCTCGTCGATCGGAGTCTATAGGTTAGCCTTAGCTTCCTTTCGATGCGAACACCCCCTGCTCTCGGCTCACAGAAACCTCGCAGCGATGGTTCAGCGTCCTCACCGGAACGTCCCAGAGTATTGGCACTACCGAAAGAACCGACGCCATCTCAGAGGAGACCGACGATGCCCCGAATTCCAGAGCCCACCAACACTTCTGCCGGACCAACCTACGAGGGCCGACTCCTCGACCGCCCCGATGAGGAAGTGGTCGATCAGGGTGCCGGGTTCGACATCACCACCCTCGTCACTCGCCGACGTGTGCTCAGCCTCGTCGGTGCCGGGGCCGGAGCGTTCGCACTCGCCGCCTGCTCCAGCACCTCCAGCGCCGGAAGCAGCACCACCACAGCAGCTTCCACGTCGGCGACCACCGCGAGCGCCACCACTGAGATCCCCCAGGAGACCAACGGCCCCTACCCGGCCGACGGCACGAACGGCGTCAACGTACTGGGAGAGTCCGGAATCGTGCGCCGAGACATCACGTCCAGCCTGGACGGCGGCACCACGGTCAGCGGGGTTGCCCTCTCGCTCACCTTCACCCTCACCGACCTCGCGAACAGCAACGACCCCTACACCGGCGCGGCCGTGTACCTGTGGCAGTGCAACGCCTCCGGCGAGTATTCGATGTACTCCGAGGGCATCGAGGACGAAACGTACCTTCGCGGAATTCAGGTCGCCGATGCCAACGGCACGGTCACCTTCGACACGATCGTTCCCGGTTGCTACTCCGGACGCTGGACCCACATTCACTACGAGGTCTATCCCGACGCCGCATCGGCTACCAACGTCGAGAACGCAATCGCCACATCGCAGGTCGCATTCCCGCAGGACATGCTCGAGACCGTCTACCAGGAGAAGACGGACCTGTACCCGGATTCGGCGAAGAACCTGACCCAGATGGGCAGCCTCGACAACGACAACGTCTTCGGCGACGGCTACGACCTGGAGATGGGAACCTTCACCGGCGATCCCACCTCCGGCTACGTCGGATCGCTCGCCGTGGCCATCGACGCCACCACCGAACCGACCATGAGCGCGCCGCCCTCGGGCGGAGCAGGCGGAGGCGGCGGCGGCGGCCAGGCTCCGATGGGCGGCGGCACTCCCCCGGCCGGCGCATCCGCACCCACCAACTGATCACCCTCACCCCACACTCCCGAAGGAAACACCATGTTGCACAACCTCACCGGATGGCACGCCCTCATCGTTCTCGCCATCCTGCTGCTCGTCTTCGGCTCCACCAAGCTCCCCTCACTCGCCAAGGGCGTCGGCCAGTCATTGCGCATTCTGAAAGACGAAGTGCGCGAGGAGAAGAAGACCGCCACGCGTGACGACACGCCGGCACCGGTGTTCGCCGACGCTGCATCCACGCCGGTTCCGTACCGACACACGTCGTGAGCACAGCCACCGCCGCGCAGGGCTCAGCCACACTGCCTGCCACCCCACGGGGCACCATGCCTCTTGCGGGGCATATGCGCGAGGCACGTCGCCGCGCGATACGCGCGGCGGTGTCGCTGCTCGTCGGCATAGCAATCGGATTCGCGCTGTCCGATCAGATTCTCGACATCCTGCGCGCACCCGTCGAAGAACTCGCCCTCACCCGCCAGGCCAGCCTCAACTTCGAAACCGTCACCGGCGCTTTCGATCTCGAACTGAAGATTGCCCTGTTCACCGGCGTCATCGTGTCGTCTCCGGTGTGGTTGCGTGAGCTGTTCGCCTACCTCACCCCCGGCATGACGCGTCGGGAAAAGAAGTACGTCTACGGCTTCTCCGCGGCCGCCGCTCCACTGTTCGTCGCCGGCTGCGTGTTCGGGTTCGCCATCTTCCCCCGCATGGTCAGCGTCCTCGCCGGTTTCTCCTCCGACCAGGACAGCACCATCCTCAACGCCTCCTACTACGTCGACTTCGTCATGAAGATCGTGTTGGCTACCGGCATCGCCTTCGTCCTCCCGGCCCTGCTGGTGATGCTCAACTGCCTCGGCGTCCTCTCCGCGCGCAGGCTGCGCAGCAGCTGGCGTATCAGCGTCGTCGCCATCGCGCTGTTCAGTGCACTGGTCACGCCCGCCGCAGACGTCCTGTCGATGTTCCTCGTCGCGGTTCCCATGGCCACACTGTTCGGGGCAGCAATCGTGATCACCGAAATACACGACAGACGCGCCCTGACACCACCGAAACCGGAGCTCTCATCATGTTCGGCCTGACCTTCGAGAAACTCTTCCTGGTCGCGATCATCGCCGGGTTCGTCCTCGGCCCCTCGCGCCTCCCCGGATACGCCCACCAACTCACCCGCGCCGTGCGCACTGTGCGCCACTTCGTCGACACCACCCGCACGGCCGCCGAAGACGAGATGGGCGTTCCGCTCAGGCGTAGCGAATGGGAATCGATGAACCTGCGGCAATACGACCCACGCCGCATCGTCACCGACGCGTTGCGTGACACCGACTCCGCTCCGAAATCCGAGTGGCCGGAACCAGTCCTCGCCGAAGCAGCCCGGGTGCGGCCCGGTCAGAAATACCTCATCACCGGATCGGCATCACATCCACGACGCATCCTCATCGACTCACTCCCCCAGGACGATCCACGTCGCATCGCGGCGCAACTGACGCCGGAAGCCGCTACGTCGAGTATCGGTCCTGGTCCGACAGCTTGAAGTGTCAGCCGGTTCGAGCGAAATTGACACCGGCTTCGAGCGAAACTTGTGGTCCGCACGAGCCTGGACAAACAGTCCCTGCGACCGCCCGCGCCTGAAAACCGGTGACACTGCCCGAATGAAGCGGGCTAGCAACCAAACATGTTGCTATGGAGCATAATTGGCACTGCCGTTCTGACCTGCAGCGACAGCCGGAGTACTACCGTCGCAGCATGAGGAACACCAGGTCGTTGGCGCGAACGATCGGCGTCGCAGCTGCCGCACTCGTCATCCCGCTCGTCCTCGGTTCGACTGTCGTGGCATCGTCGTCTCCGATGACATCGCGAACTCAACAGATCTCCTCGGCACCCCTGCGTCTGGGCATCATCAATCCCAACGGCCCGTCCGCCACGTGGGAGTTGGAGCAGATCGAATCCGTCCTCGGCGAGCGTGCCTCGCTCGCCGTGATCTACAAGGACTTCGCACAGCCCGCTCCCATCGCCGAGCTGGACGCCGCCGATGCACGCGGGTCGACGACTCTGCTGACGTGGGAGCCCTGGGCTGCGGGCGCGGGCGTCGTGCAACCCGATTTCCAGTCCTCGGACATCACCTCGGGCCGGTACGACGCCTACATCACCGAATGGGCTCGGTCACTGGCCAATTGGGGCAAACCAGTGATGCTTCGGTACGCGCACGAGATGAACGGCAATTGGTATCCGTGGGCAGATCGGGTCAACGGCAACACCGACGGCGACTACGTGCGTGCATATCGCCACGTTCACGATCTCTTCACCGCAGCCGGTGCTTCCAACGTCGAGTGGGTGTGGAATCCGAACGTGCCCAACGCCGTTCCCATGTCGGTGGTCTACCCCGGCAGCCAGTACGTCGATGCAGTGGGTCTCGACGGGTACAACTGGGGAACCAGTCAATCGTGGAGCGTGTGGCAAACCCCGGATCAGCTCTTCGGCGACGGACTGACGCAGGTGCGGGCACTCGCTCCGGGCAAGCCCATCGTCGTCGGCGAGGTCGCGTCCGCCGAGGCCGGTGGGTCCAAGCCTGCCTGGATCACCCGGTTGATCGAGTACCTGGCCGCGCAGCCGGACGTCACCGGGTTCCTGTGGTTCGACATGAACAAGGAAGTGGATTGGCGCATCGACAGCAGTCCCGCCTCCGCTGCCGCCATGGCATCGGCTCTCGCCGCACGGCCCAGGAGCTGACTACCAGGCAGACAGCGCGGCCGATGCTGCGTCGAGTGCGGCGGGCGAGCTGTCCAGACGCCAGTTCGGCTCACCCTGTTTGTCGAAATCGAACCACAGCACTCCGCTGACCGAGGTCGAGTCCAGGTACTCGAACAGGTCTGTGATCCAGGCAGGCTTGTCACCCAACCGGTCTCCGGTTCCGGTTTCGTAGATCCAGACCGGCTTGCCCGGCGCGACGGCGTTCGCTGTCTGGAGCGCCCCGCCGAAGACCTCGTCCGGCGTCTGCCACGACGTCGCCTCGCCGCCTCCGTTGTAGCCGTCGATGCCGATCACATCGACGTACATGTCACCGGGGTACGACGCCTCGGCGGTGGGCAGCCCCTCCGCGCGGCCACTGCTGGCGTCGAAGGACCACACCCATTGCACCTTGTTGGCACCGGTGCGCATGAAGATGTCGTGAACGCGTCGGTAGGCCGTGAGGTAGTCGTCAGCGGTACTTCGCGAACCGTCGACCGACCACGGGTACCAGGTTCCGTTCATTTCGTGTGCAAAGCGAAGTTGCATGGGCTGATCGAATTGCGCTGCTGCTTCGGCCCATTGGGTGATGTATGCATCGAACTCGCCGGACGCAATACGAGACGGTGAATAGTTGTCCTGATACTCGCCGGCGTTCGGATCCCACGGCTCCCAGGTAACGGCAGGAATCGCGCCTCGGTTGTGAATCTCGTACAGGGTGCCCACCGGTAGCGGACGCTGCCACGCCCATGCCTCGAAGAAGTTGACCACCTGGGGCTCTCTCCCCAGCTCCGCACCGGTGGCGAAAGCCGATCTCACTCCGGCATTTTCGCCGTCCGAGGACAAACCGAACGTGCGCGCAGGGCGGTCGGGCACTGACGAGCAGCCACCGACCGCGACGGACAGCACAGTGATGAGCGTGAGCAACGACGTCCGAAAGCGGGTCATAAGGAGTCCCAGGTTAGATCAAACGACGGACAGTCCGAAAACAGCGGCACAAGCAATCTCGAGGTATGTTTCGGTGGTCGGGGGACACCAGGTCAATGACGACCCCATTCCATCTTCACTGCCGCGCTCGTGAGCCGATTGGTCGTCATGACGTCTATCTTCCAGAGCCATACTGTGCGCTTCGCTCCACCGGATTCGAGTGAACTTGCATCTCCACCAACGGATATCGAGCGCGACTCGTACCTGCAGAGTGAGCACCGTTGGATTCCCCTGGCGTCGAGTTTCGGTGGCTTTCTCACCACGGTCAGCCTGCTGTACCTGGTGCAGGGGCAGGCGTGGGCAATTCCGTTGCTCGTGCCACTCGCCATCACGACGGCAGCGATGATCCTCTCGTTGCTGACCTCCGTGCAGCCGCGCCGCGACACCTTGGCCGGCCACCGAGAGCGAGTACGTGCGTATCTGCCCGTGCACTACCCGAGCGTCGATGTGTTCCTGCCGAGCGCGGGCGAAGACATCACTGTGTTGCACAACACTTTCTGGCATGTTAGTCGGCTCCAGTGGAGTGGCGAGCTGACCGTCTACGTGCTCGACGATTCCGATCGGGACAGCGTTCGAGACTTGGCCGATGCCTTCGGTTACGAGTATCGCGTCCGGCCCAATCGTGGATATCTGAAGAAGGCAGGCAATCTGCGTTTCGGGTTCGACGAGTCCCACGGGGACTTCATCACGATTCTCGACGCAGATTTCGTACCGCGGCCGGACTATCTGTACCAACTCATGCCGTACACCACCGAAGAGGACGTGGCCATCGTGCAGAGTCCGCAGTACTTCGACACCACGCTGCGGATGAAGTGGATGGAGTACTCGGCAGGGGCGACGCAGGTGCTGTTCTACCGCTGGATCCAAGCGGCGCGAGATCGAAGCGACGCGTCGATCTGCGTCGGTACCTGCGCGATCTATCGGCGCAGCGCCCTCGAGGTCGGCGGCGGCTTCTCGGCCATCGAACACAGCGAGGACGTCTACACCGGTGTCGATCTCATGCGGGTCGGATACCGAACTCGGTACGTGCCGGTGGTCGTATCGAAAGGACTGTGCCCGGAGACGCTCGATCAGTTCTCCAATCAGCAGTACCGCTGGGCCAACGGCTCGATGAGTCTGCTCAAGTCCCGCGATTTCCATGCGGTGAAATTCTCACTGCGCCAACGCCTGTGCTTCTGGTCTGGCTTCATGTACTACATCGACACGGCGATCAACATCTATGCCATCGCGCTGCCGCCGATTCTGATGGCCTTCCTCGCCCCCGAGGACGTGTCCATCAACAACTACCTCTTCGTGTTCCTGGCCATGGTGGTGCGCATCGCCATCGTCCCCGTCGTCACCATGGGTCGCGAGAGCGCCATCGGGCTCGACCGCGTGCAGACGTTCTATTCCTACATCCACTCCGTGGCGGTGTTCGATGTCCTCCGGGGTCGCACGGACGCGTGGCAGGCGACAGGAATCAAGACCCGCTCCACCACCGCTCTGCGCGTCAAACGTCTGATGACCACATGGCTGGTGCTCGTCCAGGTGGCGATGTGGGTCGGCGTCTTCTGGCGAGCTCCCGAATACGGCTGGTCGAACTACGCACCGATGATCGGGTTCGCCGTCTTCAACCTCGTCGTGGTCTATCCCCTGATGTTCTGGCGTACCGAATTCCCCACCCTCCTCGATCCGATGACGTTGCGGCGAAAACTGTTTCGCTCGGAGATCTCGACCTTCGTGCACCAGATGCCACCCGCTCGCTCCACCCGGCGCACACCCTCGACGCCCCGCAGCTGGCTGACGGCGTCGTGGCCGTGGCTGGTTCTGATGTGCGCGGTGTCCTCGGCTCTGTCGCTTCGGCCCGGTTCCAACACCACCGCCTTCCAGGACGAGGGCCTCTACGTGTTCGTCGGGCACCGGATGATCGAGCACATCACCGACGGCGTCAACGTCACGGAATATCCGGGTGCCTACTTCTCCGGCGCTCCGGGCCTGTTCCCGATCCTCGCTGCAGCAGCCGATTCCGTCGGCGGCCTCGAGGCAGCACGCATGGTCAGCATGGTGTTCGTCTGGGTGGCGATCGTCGCGACGTACGGCGTGGGCAGCCAGCTGTTCGGCCGGCTCGCGGGCCTGCTCGGTGCCGCGGTCTTCCTGCTGTGCGGCTCGGTGATCTTCCTGTCTCACATGGCGACCTTCGATGCGATGGCCATGAGTCTGGTCGCCGTCGCCCTGTGGCTCACAGTGCGCAGTGCGCAACAGGATTCATTGCTCTGGGCTCCGATCATCGGCGCAGTACTGGCCTTGGCGTTTCTCACCAAGTACGCCACTGCGGTCTATCTCCCCGGTATCGCGGTGATCGGAATGCTGCTGACGTGGAACAAGATTCGGTGGGGAGCCGTCCGGCAGGCTCTGTTGATCGTATTGTCGGCCGTCGCGATCTCCTTCTTCGTTCTGGTGTTCTGGGCTCAGGATCTGGTGCCCGGAATCGTCTCGACCACCACCAACCGCACACCGATCTCTCCGGCCTCGGCGTCGCTGCTGCTCACCAACGCTGCGATGTGGATCGGGGTGATCCTGATCCTGGCGGTGTTCGGTGCTGCCCTCCAGTGGCGTCGCTGGCCGCTGGTCCTGACGTTGTTGGCGTTCAGTGTCATCGGGCCTGCACAGCAGATTCGCATCGGCGAGGAAACGTCGCTGTCCAAACACGTCGCATTCGGCATGGTGTTCGCGGCCCCACTCGCGGGGTACCTGCTCGGCTGGTTCATCGCTCGCTCGAGGTGGTTCGGGGTTCCGTTCGCGGTCGCTGCGCTGTCGATGCAGCTGGTCCTGGGCTGGACTCAATCACAGGAGTTCCTCACCTCGTGGGTCGACGACACCGCGGTGGTGGAGGCCCTACGTGAGGAGATCGCCGTCTCGCCGAACAAAGCCATCCTCGGTGAGGAACCGTCGGCGCAGCGCTACGCCCTGCGCGGTGAGGTGGAACCGATCCTGTGGACGGACACGTTCAGTCTGAACTACGGAAACAAGAACGGCATGAACGCATACCGCGAAGCGATCGACCAATCACATTTCGGCACGATCTATTTGAGTCTGAACACCGACAACGGACGAGCGATCAATCAGTATCTGACCACCGGAGACACGCCGTATCGGCTCTCGAACAAGGTGCCCTTCACGCGTCAGGGCGAGTTCGCGGGGTACTACCTGATCTGGACCCCGAAGGTGTTGGCGCGATGACAATCACCTACTCGGACGTCCTGGTGTGCATCCCGACTTACAACGAATCCGCCAATCTGGTTCCGCTGGTGCGTCGGGCATTGGATTCCGTTGCCGGTGCCACGATTCTCGTCATCGACGATTCCAGTCCCGACGGCACCGGGGACATCGCGGACGCTCTGGCGGCCGAGCATCCGGACGTGCGAGTTCTGCATCGGCCCGCCAAATCGGGTCTGGCCACCGCGTACCTCGATGCGTTCCGATACGGCCTCGAGGACGGATTCACGAGACTGGTGGAGATGGACGCCGACGGCAGTCACCCTCCCGAACGATTACCCGCGATGATCGCGGCCTCCTACGCTCCGGAGGTCGGCCTCGTCATCGGATCCCGTTACGTGCCCGGCGGGCGTACCGAGGGGTGGCCCCTGAGCCGAAAGATCCTCTCGAAAGCCGGAAACACGTACGTGCGCATGCTCACGCCGTTGACTGTTCGAGACGCCACCGCGGGCTATCGAGTTTTCACGGCTGACGTGCTTCGAGTCATGGACCTCGATTCCGTGACCTCGCGCGGGTACAGCTTCCAGATCGAAATGGCATTGTTGGTGGCCGGTACCGGAAAGAAGATCAGCGAAGTTCCCATCACTTTCCGCGAACGAGAATCCGGTACCAGCAAGATGAGCCGCGCCGTCGTCCTCGAAGCACTGTGGAAAACAACGATCTGGGGATGGCGGAAAAGATCGGTGCAGCAAACAGCACACACGGCGGAAGTCGAAATCCGATAACCGCACCTATTCATATCTGGCGGTTGGAGCGGCGAAAGAAGAACGACATGTAACACATTCGTGCATGATGTAGCGATGACTACCAGCGTCTTGGCCGCTTCGGAGTCGGGTGTGTCCGCAATTGCGGTGTGGACCTTGATCGTCGTCGTCATCGCTGCGCTCGGTGCTGCGTGGGCGGCGATGAGTGTTCGACGGGTAGGCGCGAACGAGGATGTGATGTCGCGGGAGTTGGCGGCGTTGCACACCGCCGTCGATCGTCAGGTGCGTCAGGCCAGCGACAACGACTCGTGGAATCGCGACCAGGTGACCGCGCGTTACCAGGAGCTACTCTTCGCGCTGTCGAACCTCGATCGGGTTGTGGCCGAGGAGATTTCGGCAGCGGTGGTCTCGACGCCGGTCGGTGACCTCGAGGCTGCGAAGCGGGCATTGGACAAGGCATACGACCAGCTGAATCTGGCGCTCACTGCCGCATTGGTGGTGGCGCGCAGGCGCGTCCATCCGTTGGCACTGGAGTTGTCTACGGGCATCGATCGTCGGGTGTTCGCTCCGCTGGCTCCCGACACCGGAATCCCCGCTCCGGCCCACGAACGTCTGCAGAGCGAGCACGCGTACATCACCAGAATGCATTCGTTGCTACTGAAGGCGATGCGCGCCGATCTGGGTCTGCTCGATCCCAGCGCCGAGGCGACACTGATCTTCACGACGAAGGAAGTGGAATCCGGTGTGCTGGCAGATCGATCGACAGCCGCCGGCCGTAGTGCTGTGCAGCTGATCGATCTTCTCGAGGATTTCGGTGTGATGCCGTTGCTCGGCGCCGAGGACAACTTCGTGATGTCCGACGCGTTGCTGGTCCAGTGCGAGGAGCTCTACAGCGCGGTGAGCCCGAACTTCCAGGCGGTTCTGCGCCACATCGGCGACGAGATCCATCTCGCGATTCGTCCCGACCTCACCGACGATCGCCTCGAGGAAATCTACGAAATCGCGGTACGACTGGTCGAAGCCGGATTACGCGGAAACATCCACCGCAGAGACGGATTGGACGGCAGCAGCCTGTTCCTCATCGATCCGACCCACAAGGCGGGAATGGATCGGGTGTAGCGATGCGCGTGCGCCCGAGTACGCCGGTCAGTCTTCCGATCGCTTCAGGACTGCAATGCAGGTCAGAAACAGAATCTTGATATCGAGCCAGATGGACCAGTTCTCGATGTAGTAGTTGTCCCATTCCGCGCGATCCGCGATGGGGGTCTGGCCCCGCAGCCCGTGCACCTGAGCCCATCCGGTGAGACCTGCTTGCACGCGATGCCGCTCTCCGTAGCGTCGGATCTGCGCAGCGAACAGGTCTACGTATTCCGGGCGTTCAGGACGGGGTCCGACCAGGCTCATGTCGCCGCGAAGGACATTGATGAGCTGAGGAAGCTCGTCGAGTGAGGTCTGCCGCATGATCTTGCCGATCTTGGTGCGTCGGTCCACGCCTTCCACTCCGCCGGGTGCTGCTCCCTCGGCCGGAACGAAATCGGCATCGGAGTCCCGCGGTGGCCGCATCGACCGGAATTTCAAGCAGTCGAAGGGGACCCCATCGCGGCCGATTCGCTCTTGTGCGAAAAAGATGGGGCCTGGGGAGCTCGACCGCACGAGCACCGTGAGCAGAAGGAAGACCGGCGACAGAAGAAGTAGACCCATTCCCGCGCCGAGCCTGTCCAGTACGCCCTTGAGAACGAACTGCCACCCTCTCGGATCGACATGATGCAAGACCATCAAGGGCAACCCTCCGAGATGCTCGATATGAGCGTGCACGCCGACGGTGTCGAACATGCGAGGCACGAGCCAGACACGAGTTCCGGCGTTTTGTGCTGCACGGATCGCTGCCACCACCTCTTCATGAGGAGCGGAAGCGAACGCAAACACAACTTCTTCCACCCGATGCACTCGGACGATCCGAGCCAGGTCGCTGAGTGTCCCGAGATTCGCGAGTTCCTGGTGCACTGCAGGATTTACGTCGGAGACGGAGTCGATCGTCCCTATGGGATTCATCCCGTATTCGGAAAACTGATTCATTCTGTGCGCCAGTTGCTCCGATACGGGGCCGCTACCGACGATGAGGGTGGGCGCACTCGAGTGGTGTCTCACTCGAAACCAGCGCTCTATCCACGCACGGGCCAGACAGGCGATCGCGAGTGCGCCTGCTGCGCACAGCCAGACTCGAATCATGACCGGGCCTGGGGCATAGGACGGCTCCGTTGCCAGAATCAGGGCGAGCGTGATCAGAGTTGCAAAGGCCACGGCGGTTTGAACCGGTCCGATTTCATCGATGAAATTGCGTCGAAGCCCTCGTCGGTAGAGCTTTCGCGAGGCAAGGAGCACAAGGAGCGTGGGCACGAAGAGCCATGGGTGCCAACCCAACGCTGCGGCACTGCCGGGCCGCAAGTGAAGACCTTCGGCTACGGCGATGACTGCGGCGATCACATCGACGACAACGGCGGCGATGGGGCTGACCGGGTCGATACGAATTCGATCGGATACGTTCCTCCCGAAACGCACCTTCACCGAGAGCGGTGTTGTCGATCTCGTCATCGATGTTCCGTGAGAGTTCGGCACGATGCACGGTCCTTCCGATGTTCATGCCAGCCGAGCGGTCAGGCCGTTCGGCATTCGGCATTTCGAAACACCGAATACTTATCACTCTCCACGAATTTTCGGCGACCAACGGCAGTATTACAATCACCGAAAAACAAACTGCTAGAAGGGAATTCTCTGGCGAATGAGCCAGGCGATGTCTTCGAGGGTCTTCACGTGACCGGCAGTCCATTTACGTGGCCGGTAGTCCCACACATCCAGTATCCCGACGGTATAACCGGCTTCGGACTTGATCGGCGCTGCCATGTATGCGACCAACTCGGACGTCGCGTGATCCCTCAGTAGCGCATGCTCTCTGATATCCGGGGCCACCAACGTTTCTCCCGTTTCCACCACGACACGACACGCAGACCGTTCCACCGCCACAGTCTGCGGCTGCGCTGCTGCTCCCGTGGTTCCGACGCTGGCTTTGATGAATTGCGTGCGATCGTCGACGAACGAGATCGACGCTCCTTGCGCTCCCATCGCTCGCAATGTCATCCGGGCCAGTTTGTCGAACTGCTCGTCACGCGCACTGCCGATCATGCCCGTGGCTCGCGCGGCGGCGACCCTGTCCACATCGTCGATGAGCAGGTGCGTCTGGTGGGGAGACGTCGAATCGAGATCGGACAACTCGATGCTCTCGGATTCGAAGCTACGGGCGTCTGCCAACACGGCGGCCACCTCTGGCGAGGACTCTCGTTCGAGTTCCGTGACGAGCCTAGTGATGATCGCCCGACGCGCATAGGTATTGAGGGACTCGCCGGCCTTGTCGGCATGCTGCGTCAACAGTGCGTTGATTCGATCTCCGAAACCGGTTTTCCCTAATTCCACACGCCGGACGTTAGTTGACTGTGCGCCAATCCGAGTAGTGACCGACCGATAAAGCCCGCAGTCTTTTGTGGGACGACCATTCGCTCGATCGCCAGTGAAGATCACGCCACGACCACAGGCGTCGTCACCAGTCGAAGCTTGTTCCTTGACGATCCGATCTACCCTGCCCTTGAGCGGTGACGAACGAGCACCAACGCAGTTCCGATGAGCAAACCCACTGCGGCACCCCACGTCAGGTACACGACGGTGTTCGGGTTGATCGGTGCCTCCGAGACCTCGGCCTGACTGAACATCTTCAAGGCCACAGAGGGAACCTCGCCTGTCTCGGTAGTCTCCAGGTCGGCAACTACTGCGCTCAGTTCGGTGGCCATGGTGTTCGCGATGTCGCGCGCGAGCTCCGGAGAACTATCGGTGGCGACGATGTCGAACACAACGGTCTCCGGCGAGTAGGTCATCGTCACCTTGTCGGCCAACTCCGCCGGAGTGAGATCGAGCGCCAGATCGGCGATCACTGTCGAGGCCAGAGCCTCGTTGGCGACCAATCCCGCATACGCCGGAATCGCCTGTTGCGAGAACAGGTTGCCCTCGTACACATCAGGACTGTAAGTCGACCCCGAGGTGGAGACGAACATCTGAGTGCGCGATTCGTACACCGGTGTGATCAGCGAGGTAATTCCGAACGCCGTCGCCATCGACAGCGCGATGGATACGGCGACGATGCGCCAGCCCGCCCTCATCGTCCTTCCGAATTCTCGCACCGCCACCTCCAGTCTTCTTTGTCCATCTCGGTGTGGCGTATCGGTACTGTACCGCCGACACATGACGAATAAATCTCCGACGCAATGTCTTTCACCTATCGTCGACCTTGCCAACGGATGACACTACGGCGGCCTATGCGTTGGCTGAGGCGAGGGATTGGAGATAGTCCCACAGTGCGCGTTCGCGGGCGGGGTCGTAGGACTCCCCCGAGGACGGAACTTCACGAGTTCGGTCGATGTAGGCACCGGACGGTGCGGCAACGGTGCCGACAATGGCGTCGGCCAGTTTGCGCCCGGCGGTGGAGATTCGGTCGGCGAACGGCGTGAGCGCCAACACCGGCAGGATCCACCGGTTCACGAACTGGTCACGCCTGCTGGCTTCCCTGGCCAATCCAGTTCCGGGAACGAGACTCGGGTTGTAGGAGACGATGTCGACGCCGTCCGGCAGTCTGCGTGCCCATTCGTGCACGAGGTAGATGGCACCGAGTTTGCTGGTGGAATAGGCCATCCGTCCGGCCGTCACCGTTTCGGGCTCGGGAAACGCGGAGGGGCGTGCGACGGCCTCCGGGGACGTCCACTGTGGTGCGGGCACCAATCCGCCGGTATGCCGGAAATCGCCGAAGTGGGTGTCGCTGACCGTGATCACGACACGTGCCGGTATGACGAACCGGTGCCGAAGCAACTCGATCAACAGATGGTTGGCGTAGATGTTCACTGCGAACGTGGTCTCGAGACCGTCGCCGGTCACGTGGACGTCGTCGACGAACTGCACTCCCGCGTTGCCCGCGAAGCCCTCCAGCGGCGGGAGCGTCCCGTCGTCGACGAGCTGCAGGATGCGCGAGGCACCGGCCCGGATGCTCGCCACATCGGCGAGATCGGTGTCGATGACCGTGACGTGATCGGAGATGGCGCGCAACCGATCGGCAAATCCCGCCGGGCCTGCGCCCCGGGCCAGGATCACCAGGTGCAGGTCGCGATCTCGACGAAGTAGTTCCTGGGCAGCGATGAGCCCGATGCCGCGTGTAGCTCCTGTCATGACCAAGCTGTGCATCGGACAATCCTTCGTTTGAGTTGACGTTGTCCACTCAGTAGACCGAATTCAGTGAACGCTGTCAACTGATAGATTCGGTGGCGTGACGAAGCGAGCGGAAAGTGCGGCGCAGACACGGCAGGCACTTCTTCGTGCGGCCGCTGAGTTGCTTGATCTGGGCGGGCCGGATGTGGTGACGCTCCGAGCGGTCGGAGATGGCGCGGGAGTGTCACGATCGGCGGCCTACCGGCATTTCGTGGACAAGGATGCACTGCTGATGGCGCTCGCCACCGACGCGTGGATGCTTCTGGCCGACTCGCTCGAGGCGATCGTCGCCGATGGCGAAAAGAGCGCCGATGACGCGATTTTCACAGCGCTGGCAGCGTTGTCCGACTTGGGTGGCGCGCGACCCCACCTCTATCGATTGATGTTCACCGGGCCGGCGGCGTCACCGGCGTCGGTGTCTGCGATCTCGGCGGCCGAGCGGGCACAGGACGCCTTCATCGACTTGGTGAGTCGAGTCTCTGGCGAATCGAGAGCACGACCGATTGCCGGGGTGTTGTTGGCCGCTGCACACGGACTCACCGACCTCGATGTCGGTGGTCACCTGCCGCCGGACAAATGGGGTGCCGACCGCGCCCATCTCACGCGCCTACTGGTCACGATGATCCCCCACGACGGTGAGCGTGGCGAGAACGGCAACCACGCTTAGCCTTTCGCCGCCCGCCCTACCGCTCTACCGCTCTACCGCTCTACCGCTCTACCGCTCTACCGCTCTACCGCTCTACCGCTCTACCGCTCTACCGCTCTACCGCTCTACCGCTCTACCGACGGACGTCCTGTCACACAGATCTGTCGGATGCTCGCGGGATCCGTTGTGGGATTGCCATCGGCGCTAGCGGGCGTTCCACGAAAAGCTCTGGGCGATCGTGATGAACACGATCGCCCAGGATTCATTTCCTCAGACCGGGGTTTTCGATGCCGTTCCTGGGTAAGTCGCCGGGTGCCTCGGGGCGACGTGCCCGAGAGTACGGCGCAGCGGCAGGGGCTGCGGTACGTGCGGTTGCGCTCGGCGCAGCTGATCCTGTCTGGGTTGATCCGGAGTGCACCGACGCGGGTTGTGGCGCAACAGGTGCCGCGGCGGGAGTAGGTGGAACAACCGGAGGAGCCGGCGTTGCCACCGCTGCCTGCGGCGCGGGAACCGGCGGTGCCGTCTGCCGCGGCAGGCTGGCATCGGCCGAGTAGTTGTACGAGTAGCTGTACATGTCGCCCTTCTTCGAAGGCGTCAATGCCAGCACCACACCCAGGACGTGCGCCCCGATCGTTTCGAGGTTCCCGATGGCCCTGGACAATTCGTTGCTCTTGGTATGCCCGTAACGAGTTACCAGAAGAGCGCCGTCGCTGTGGGTGGTGAGGACGGCCGAGTCAGTGACGGGCAACAGCGGAGCGCCGTCGACGATGACGTAATCGAACTTGGAGCGCAACTCGACCATGAGTGCACGAGACGCCTCCGAGCCCAACAGCTCGGACGGGTTCGGCGGTAGCGGGCCCGATGCCAAGGCCTGGAGACCCTCGTACCGGGTCGGCTGCAGCACCTCGTCCACCTGGGCCTGTCCGGCGAGGACGGTACTCAGACCGACCGAGCCGATGAGACCCATGTACTTCGAGATGCGGGGACGACGCAGATCACCCTCGACAAGAACGACATGATGTCCGGCCTCGGCAAGCGAGATGGCCAAGTTGACCGCTGTGGTCGTCTTTCCCTCGCTGGGAATGGCGCTGGTGACGACGATGACACGCGGCGGGTGATCGACTTCGAGGAACTGCAGATTGGTGCGTAGCTCACGGAACGCTTCGGCGCTGGAGGACTGGGCAAGATCCTGGAAGTCGACGGCCGGATGAGTCTTGCGCTCCTTGTCGAACGGGATAGTGCCGACAAGTGCCTTGCCGGAGATCGACTCGATCTCTCTGCGGCCCTTGATGGTGTTGTCCAAACGATCGCGCAGTACCGCAAGTGCGATACCGAGCAACAGGCCAACGGCCGCTCCGAGGGCGAGGTTTCGCTTGGTCTTCGGGCTCACCGGAGTTGCTGACGCGTCGGCCTGCTGGAAGGTCTTCACACCGGCCGACGGAGTTCCCCCGTCCTCGGGGGTTTCGAGCTCGCGCACCTGGTTGGTCAGCTCGGTTGCCATCGCATTGGCAATGTCGCGAGCAATCGCCGGCGATGCATCGGAGACTGTGATGTCGAACAGAACGGTGTCGGGAGTCGACGACGCTTTGACCTTGGCTGCCAGCTGCGACGGCGTCAATCCAAGGGGAAGCACGTCGAGCACTCGGGCGGCCAATGCCTCGCTGGTCACCAACTCCGAGTAAGACGCCACACGTTGCTGAGAGAACAGGTTGCCCTGGTATGCCTCGTTAACCGACGTTCCACCGGAGGTGGAGACGAACATCCTTGCGCTCGATTCGTAGAGCGGCGTCGTCAACAGGGACGCGCCCAGGGCACCCAAGATCGCGACGATCACGGTGACGGCGATGATGATCCACCTCGCCTTCAGGATTCTCAGATAATCCTGTATCTCCATGCTTCGCGCTCCTCATAGGTTTCGTACAACGCGCAACGTGTCACTGCGTGGCTCAATCGTTACATAGCTGATTGTTTTCCGTGCACCGGATGAGCCCGGACACAGAACGACTCAATTCATTCGTTCGATAGACGAACACAATTAAGCGATTGCCCCGTTGTCAGGTATCACTGCATCAATCGCACCCAATTACGGCGTCCGAACCACACTGTTCGACCTCGGCTCGTCTGGCGAATTCGACCCGCTGGACAGGGACAGTAGCCAGAAATACACCTCTCGCGACAACCGAGGTGATTCTCGACACTCCTCGGACCGACCGTCGACCGAGCGTCCGCGTGAAGCCGGATCCGCCAGGAACGCCGAGTCGGACAGTGCGGTCACGTCCAACCTACGAGCCAGAGCCACACTCACCTTCGCGTAAGTAGTTCCCGTCTACCCTCGACCGCTGACACCTCGCAACCCAACCGGCCTCGCCCGGATCGTCTCGCAACGTACGACTGTGCGCGAAACTCCCGAAGCGGCAGCCAACCAGGTATCTCGATTCCACTCAACCTCGCCGACGGAGGCTCCGCTACACCACGAGCTATCTCGGCCAAAAGACCGACTGCGCAATCAAGCTGAGCGTGGCTGCCGCGACACAGCCGGAATTCGTCGTCGTGTCCGGTGGCCCAACGGTTACGAGGCCGGCAGTTCCAGCCTGGCCGGGGCCCAGTACGACTACAGCCGCAAGTGTCCGGCGGTTCTCTCGCCGGTCAGCAATACCGATAAGGGCAAATACGAATAGACACACTGAATCCACCAGAAACAAGTTCTGAAACAGTACGAGCAGCGCCACGCCTGTCGCTCGATGGCCGAGGCACCAATCAACGCCCGCCCCGCGGATACGCAGTGAAGTCGCCCTACGCCATTGCGATACCGCTCCGTACCAGACCCGGCGAGGCGTTACCACACGTCGTCAGCTCCACCGCTGCGAGATGGGATGAGGAGCACGCCGATCAAAGTTACTGCCCTAGCGAGCCACCGCAGAAGCTTCCAATTCTTCAGCACTTCGTGGCACATGTGCAGATCATGCACTAATTGTCCGGACGTCCGGGTACTTCGTCCGTATCAAGACTCGACCGAAAGGCGATCAATATCGAAGCAGCACATACGAGCCCGGCATAGCCGGTGCAGCCTCAACTTCATGATCTGGAGCTCCGCGCCCACTAAGAACCCTCCAGATCACAGGCGCAGCGACGGCATACGGTGGTGGACCCGTGCGGTTGAGAAGCCGCTGCTGGGCATGCCGGAGCACCCATCAACCCACTCAGCCACAGGCAAAGCACTGCACGTGCCGGCGATCCACTCCGACATTCCACGAAACGTCGAGGTAGGATACACAGCTGACGTAGCAAACCCACGAACCGCGACATTCAGACGAAATCCCCGGGGTCCCCACTACCGTCTCGCGGAGAGCTTAAAGCGAATGACCGCATAGGCACCCAGCGCTGGGTGAGAACGCAGAATGGCAAAACAAAGGTACAACCACAATCAACGGTCAACTTCTGCAGATGAAGCTTCACGCCTTGGCATTGATGCAATTAGGCGCCGCCCCAGCGATATACCGGGACGTTCAACCGCACGTGCCAAAACCTCAGAAATCAACAGCGACGAAATAACTAAAGCCAAGAACCGCACTAATTGCATCAATATGGACTCGCTACCAGGCGCCGCAACTTTGTCAACCAACTCCAAGCAAAGCGGATGAAATAGGTAGACTGCATACGCACGAATACCAACATGAACTAAGATGGGATTAGACAAAAACTTTCCGATTCTAAAATTTGAGAGTAGCAATGCGGGCAGAAACAGTATCGCCGCTACCGCAAACACAGTGTGCGCATAGCGGCTCGACTCATCAAAAGGAAGTAGTTTATCCGTAAATAAAAACAAAACAAGAAAAGCAAAACAAAAAAATGACGCATTACGGCCAGAAAGTCCGTACAAGAGCGCAAAAGTAGCTCGACTGTGAGCAAGAATTGCCACGAGGCATCCTCCCAGAATGGGGAGGTAGATACCAAAGTAGCCTAGACCTGGAATGAAACTGGCAACGGCAGCGAGCAGAACCAGTACCTGAAGGACCGGCAACCGATAGCAGCGACAAAGTGAAATTCCGAACGCCGCAATAGGCCACAAAAAGTAAAATTTTTCCTCTATACCCAGAGACCAGCTATGACTGAAGGTGCCGCTACCCGCAAGGTCACCGTTGAACGTTGATAGCAGCGGCAATCGATCGAGATAGCCAGAGGTCCCTGAACCTTGTTGAAACATCAAGACGAGCATCGTGAAAACACCAAGAGCTACAAAATACAAAGGAACAATTCGGAAAAACCTCCGAATATAGAATCGTGAAATTGATACGCGGCCATAATTACCCTCCTCGCGAATCAACAGTGTTGTTATCAGAAATCCACTAATAACAAAGAATAACGTTACACCGAGAGATCCATTGATGATTTGCCACATCGGGTCGTGCGTGTGAACGGCCAGGACCAGCACGACGCTCACAGCTCTCAGTCCATCAAGCACTGGCCAATACCTCGCAGATTTAAACGCTGCAAAGGCCTCCGCTGACTCTGAAGATTCTCGACAAACTACCTGCCATGTTCTCACGCAAACGATAATACTTGAGCCAGAAACTTTTCTACGAACGGAAACACACTGTTTACTTCAACCACGCAGTTCCGGCAAGATGGCGGTTGTCAAGCCACAGAGGCAACCATAGGACCTTCTCCATCAGGAAATGGACAGCGGAAGCTCCTCCTCGCTTGACGCCTCGTGACTCACATAAGTCGAAGGTTCCGACCTTCAGACCAAAGCCTCATCCTGCGGCGGGGATTCAATATTCACAGGTTTCGTCTCCCCTGGCACCCGCACAGCATCAGCTAGGCCGATACCAACGAGGATGCCAGCAATAGCCATGGGTCCCGCTAGATTCCAATAACCGCCGAATACCATCGCAATCAATAGCGCCACTAGAATCAAACTTGCGGACCGAGACAAAACCGATGGACTGCGGAGCAAATAGACCAGCACCCCAATCATCGACACAAGCACAGCGAGCAGACCGACGATACCGAACTGTATACCGAGGTTGAGGTACCCGTTGTCGGTAGTCAGGGCCCCCAGTGGAGCCTCCGTTGGGTTCGATTGACTCACTGGCCCGCTCGCCCCGCCGCCGAGCCCGAGGAGGTTGTCCCCGAAAGCCGCGATTGCACGAGGGAGTGTGCGATTTGCACGATCATTAAACGAAGTGTCGGATTGCAGTCCAAAAACAGAGGTCAGTCGATCTACCGAAGCAGCCCATCGAGGACTTTCGGACTGCCAATACGCCAGTCCCGCGATCAATAGGAAAACAGAGGGAATAACCTGACGTGCACGACGGTGACCCTTGCGCATGTATCTATTAACTGGCATTAGCAGACCCAAAGCGATTGCGACCAACCCACCGTACATGGATCCTCGAAGAAGAGAGAGAACGAGACCGACAAGGCCGATCACTGCCAGAGTCAACGCCAAGCCACGCCACCGCCTTGGTAATGAGGTCGAGTAAAATAGCACAAAGGGTGCCAAAGTACCCATGAACAGACCGTACGTTTGACTCGACCCATAACCTCCGATGGGCCGAACCAGTCCCCCGACAAGGTACGTCGACCCAGATTCGAGTACACGGCCGAGTTCGTAGGGCGTGTAACCAATGAAGACCTGCTTTAGTCCCAGAAATGCATTACCCCCGAAGCCAATGAACAGAACAATCATTACAAAGCGAATCGCCCGATCATACTTTTCCGGTGACCGATCCCGAAGGGCTGTAAACGAACCGGCCGCCGCAAGGGTTGCTGCGATTGGGAGCACGAGCGACACCCAACCTGTGATGGCATACCCTCGGCTACGATAGGCCAAATTAATTAAGAGAAATATTACGCTAATCGCCAACGCTAAAACAACAGAGACTCGGATAAACGCTGCGACATGAATGTGACGCATATTCAAGACCGCAAGCCCGAGCAGACCGAACGTGGCAACCAGAGTCAGGTAACTTGCAGTAGTTGAAAAACCTTCAACGAAAGTCGGCAGTGAGAACGCGAAAACAGCAAACGCGACAAAGGTCGCTTCGATTCCAACGCGATTTGTACATATGACAAATAAAGCCACCACCGGCGGCACAAGCAGAAGCACCGGACTCATCGTCACCCCGGCACCCACTGCTCCGGCAGCCAGCGTCATACCGAGTATTACAACCGCATTCGCGCGATTCAGAGAGTTTGACTGCACAGTCCTGAAGTCTTCCATACAACGGCCAAGTCG
The DNA here is from genome assembly GCF_002259145.1 of Rhodococcus sp. 15-2388-1-1a. Classification (NCBI taxonomy): domain Bacteria; kingdom Bacillati; phylum Actinomycetota; class Actinomycetes; order Mycobacteriales; family Nocardiaceae; genus Rhodococcus; species Rhodococcus sp. 15-2388-1-1a. Next base: position 277,007 of record NZ_NPFP01000003.1, read on the forward strand.
GCACGGGTCCGCCGCCAGAGATCCGCAGGTGTGCCAACAGGTGGGAAAGACTACACCGCATCGGTTCCATACATGGGAGCTATCGTTACTGCGCGTGCGTAGCGGATAGACCAGGAACGGTCGTTGACCACACACAACTACGATCACGGTGACTCTGAGGTTGGATGCCGGCGATTCTAAGTTGCAAGCCGAATCTGCCTCCCCAGCTCAGCTATTGCCCCGAGACGGTAGCCAGCTTGAGAGTGCAGCTCTGAGAACAGGTATCAAAGCCTTCGAAAATTCCACTGTTATATGATGCGCATCACGGTATAGCGCGATGTCTCCTCGCTGCACGGCGCAAACGCCGTCAGGGCAGTACCACTCACGGGTGTCGATGAAGCGGGCTTTCGTTCCACCAACCCCCCTCTCGTCCGACTGCATTCGGGTAGCATTTACGACCTCAGCAACCGGCCGGGAACAGTCGCCAACTGACTCAAGGTGTTCGGAAAGACACATAGAGGGCTCGACCTTGAACATCGGACCATCGCCAAGGACGACCACCTCGCTTCCGGCCGGCATCCTCTCAATGGTCCGTCTCAGACCATCACTCCATTGGGTTTCTAGATCGCCAGCCTGAGCCGTCGCCTGATGCGGGTAATTCGACAACACGATCAGCGACGGTCGCAACCGGTCGATAACTCGGAATGCTTCCTCACGCCACTGATCGCACGCGACATACGGAACCTGCAGTCTGCTGTTCCACGTCGCGATGTCCACAGACGGGCATGCTGACTTGGTCAGAGGCACCAACCGAAATCTGTCGTTATCGCCCATCTCATCGAATGCGGGGAACCACTGAGCCGCATGGGAGTCGCCGAATAGAACAACAGTGTCATCGCTCCCCTCATCACCGAATTGACACACTTTTGGTGCGGCATCTGCGTAATCCAAATGGCAACCGTCAGAATAAATTTCTGGGTTGCTGTCCCTGGCGTGTTCCAAGGTGGGCCGTATGTTGGTTGGAACAGATACCCCCACCGAAACGTCAGCAGGAAAGGCGTCGACAGGCCAACCGCCTGCCACACGGTCGGTCGCCAGCCTAGGCATCACCCCTGCGCCCAGGGCGAGGGATACAACAGCAACTGTCGCTGCGAAACCTAGAGCAAAACTACGCGTAGGACGCGCGCGCTCGCCCCTTTTGTAGCGAAATGGCCTCTCGACGAACCGCTCGGTCAGCGCCGCCAAAACGATTGCGGCAGAGCAAAGTAAAACGCGAAGCCACGCCGGAGACTCCGACCGGTAGAGCGAAGGTATAATTAGAATTGGCCAGTGCCAAAGATACAGGGAGTACGAGATCCGACCGAAGAACTGAAACGGTCGATAACTTAGCAAGCGGGACAGGCCATCCGTTGTCACCCGTGCCCCACCTATCAACATGCCGGCCGCCCCAACCACTGGGACAACCGCAACGTATCCTGGAAATACGGTCCCATCGTCGAACGCGAAGACGGCCGCTACAACAAGCAAAAAGCCGGTCCACGAAAGAAACCCACCCGTTCTGGGTCCGATTCGAGCGCCAGTGTATAAAGAGGCCGCAATTACGCCACCGACGCCAAGTTCCCAAGCACGAGTAGGTAGGGTAAAAAAGGCCACTGGCTGGTTTACATTAGTAAAATACAGACCCAGTCCAAAGGACGCTAGGCTGACGGCAGACAGTACGATAATTAGAAGCCTGCGACTACCCCAAATTGAGAAAACCAGCATGATCAGAAGAGGCCATACAATATAGAACTGCTCCTCTAGCGCAAGCGACCAATAATGCTGAAAAACAGATGGCGTATTGCTCGCAAGGTAATCAGTCCCTGTGTATGCAAACCAGACATTCGACAAGTATGCCGCAGTAAAAACTCCGTCTATCGAAACATCCCGCATGGCAAGAGGCGGCAACAACCAACGCGAGAGGGCCAAGGTTGCGACGAGAACCAACAAAGAAGCTGGCAACAAACGACGGATTCTTTTTGCATAGAAGTGTGTCAGGTCAATGCGACCCTGACGCTCAGACTGACCTATTAGGTGACCAGTTATCAGGAAACCTGAAATAACAAAAAATACGTCGACACCCACGTATCCACCCGAAACGAGCGGGACCCCTGCGTGATACAGAAGCACACAGAGGATGGCGACTGCACGCATACCTTGGATATCGGATCGATACCCATTTGCTTCAACCGCGTCTGCCACTGGTTTCCTTCTGCTGGGAGTATACTTAGCTTTCCGCATTCTAACTCACGTCCATAATGAATGCATGCCTTGAACAGGCCCCCGCTTGTGCAATCAGTTGAACTATGCCCAGGGTCGACTAGCCCGACGAATCAACGCTTTCCTGACGAGTTACACGAGAAGGCCGTCATAATAAGGTCACCGGTTGTAACCCACACAAACGCCAACCAGGAACCCAAACAGTATCGCAACCGTGCCAACTATTTTTAGCTCCACTCGTGAGATTGCTCTATCCCTGAGAGCACAGCATCGATTGCTAGAACAAGCGCACGATCGGAAAAAGCTTTGGACCTCGCCTGAGCTCCGACACGCAAACGGTCTATAGTCAGCCGGTCGGAAAACACCGATGAGATCTTTGCAGCCAAAATTTCAGGATTACCAGGCGGGACCAACACGCCGTTTGTCTCGTCGTCCACTATCTCTTCTGGACCACCACCTTTTGTCGCAAAAACAATCAATCCAGCGGCCATCCCCTGTACAATAACCTGACCGAACGGTTCAGGGGAGGTTGAGCAATGCAGCAAACCATCATAATTGGATAGCAAATCTTGTACATCGTCAACATGACCCAGTAGCCGTACATTGGGATCGCGTTCTGCTTTTTGCTCGATTAATCTCATATATTTATCCTCACCAAACCAACTTGTGCCTGCAATGTCCAAATTGAATTTTGCGTCTTTGTGGCCCTCATTCAAAGCCGCCACTGCGGCGATCGCGATATCGACGCCCTTCCACGGTGCTATGCGTCCCAAGTAGATGAGCTTGAATGGACTCCCGCCTGACTCCTTCAAGGTGTCTACTTCACTGCTCAGCCCGCTGGGGCTATAAACTAAATGAACGTCCATACTTCTCTTCATCGCCAGGACCGTGGATGCGGTCCAGTTAGAGTTTGCCAAACAGAAGAGCGTCCTGTTCAGAGTGACGTTACGCGTGAGGAATCTCGCAACAAACGAAATGCTTCCCTCGACGAGTCCATCGCGAACCCAGTAGCCGATCCTGTGCTTTCTTGGGCAAATAACCGCAAGGATTAGCGCGACGCGCATCGAGTTGGCTACCACAAAAGTGGACTGATAGACCTTTAGTCGACGCCTCAACTCGAAGACTGATGACAGCAAGCTATTGCGCCGATTTTCCAGCAGTTCTATTTGCACATCATTGTCGCGCACCCGGTCCCAGATCGGACCATCCTGGAATGCCAGAAGACCAAGATCGCTTCTTCGGGAGGCGCTCAGATATCTCGCCAGGGCGAGATCTCCACCGCCCGGTGCGGCGGTGTGAGACACAAAGAGCCACTTCGGCGACGCATTCTCGCGTGCAGAACTTGTAGGGGACTGGTCTTGTTCGCTAATTTGAGCCACCTGCTTTAGTAGTATAGAAAGGGCCTGGTGCGCAAAATCGTTAGACTATTTCAGGCACGCGCTGGACTATTTGAGCTACCGAGGACTGAATGGTTAATTTTTGCGCATTAAGAAACACATGATCTGACAGCGCCGCTCGCAGCGATGGGTCGGAGTACAGATCAACGATTGCTCTAATCCAGCGATCCGGTTCATTATTGGGAAGGATGAAGCGCTCAGCTAGAGCTGAATCAGTGATAAGAAGCTCGGCTGCACCAAACGAGTTCGAGAGCACCACAGGAATCCCTGACATGGCCGCTTCGACCGCACTGCGACCGAAGGCCTCTCGATGCGAGGTACCAAGATAAACAAGACAATGGTCCCAAAGTCTCTCTGGTGCAACCCACTCTCCAACTGCGACGTTATTGGAGCAGCGCGAAGACAGCGCCTCCTTCAAGGGGCCAGTGCCATACATTATCCCGGTTAATCGACTCAAGTCTCGCGTCGACATTATTTCTAGGAACAAATCCGGATTCTTGTCGCGGTTGAACCGCCCAGCCCACACCACCCGGTGCCTCTGTTCTACACCATCGTACGATCGTTCGATTCGCTTAATTCCCGCCGGCAACAACCTTGGCTCATGAATTTTTGGTATCTGCCGTTGAAGCACTCGAGTCGTCACCCAGGCCTCTTTCGATCTGAGTAGCGATAACTGCTCAAGGGACCTCCAAATGAGCCGCTTTGAGGCCGGGCTCTCCCCGGGGGCTGGCCACGGCAAACCTCTTAGGTAAGCCACCCATGGTTTGTTTAGCATTGCGAGCGCCATGTCGGTTTGTGGATTCAAACTGATAATCAAGTCACTGGTGTGTACGTGAACATTGTCAGCAAGGAGCCCTCGGAGTCGGAAGACTCCTATAAGGCTTGCAGGTTCGCACTGAAATTCGTCGACCCATTCCTCGACCGGACCATTTGGTTCTCCATCTGCTCGATTAGATACGCCAAGCACTAGTGACCAAGGAAGTCCCTGTCGCCTGGCTTCGTCGACGGTCTGCCGTGCGGATCGATATACACCGGTCCTGGCGACCAGAGGCGCCGCGACGAGACAGACGCGTAGTTCATGCAAAGGTTTTGTGATCATTGCAGGGACTCAATTCAGGCTTTTGTGGTTGGTGGACGCGTATCTGATCAAACGTTGTGCTTACGGAACGACAGCAGCGACCGTTTCACCGATGCGGGAATATGGCCAGATTGGTCTGCGTGCCCGATCGCGACAAGCATGACTACCGACTCGTCGGAGTCTAGGTGCACAAACTTTTTGATCGCGCGATTCCGACTCGATACATCGGGCCAGTTGATGCAGCATGCGGATAGACCGGCGGTCTCTAACGCTAAGAGAAACGACATGGACATTAGACCACCGTCGATGTATATCGCGTGCCGATCAAAAGCGTGCCTGTAGCCCCCTAACCGCCCTATCACAACCGCAACAGTCGGCACTTGGTGAGAGAATCCTCTTGTTCCACCTGCACAATCAAGAACCGGCCGTGTCAAATCCGTTCCATGAAACAATTCGAATCGGATATTTTGACGATTGCATGCACTTGGGGACTCTGCGGCAACCTCTAGCGCTCTGTCTATGACATCGATGTCGATCGGATCTTCGGTGAACCAACGAACTGATCGTCGTTGGCGAGCGAGTATCGCAAACTGGACGGGATCTATAGTGCTGATTAAAGTCTCGTTCCGAAAGTACGGTATTTTTTGGGGAAGATCGTTGATCTGGTTCCGGCGCAGGAAGTCCATCCTCGCTTTCACGACCCATTCATCAGTGTTCTCTTTTGTTACGTTGAAAAATTCGCTAAAGACGTCCGTTGCCCACAACGAATCCGCTTCCGGGAGTACATCGGAGTCTTTGAGCTGGTTGAAAGACTCGACTGCCGTGTGCACGTAGGCCTTACCAAAAGGAAGCCTCCTCGGTCTCATAATGAGACCTTTTTCAATCCGGTGGATGTCTCTACGCAACATCGTAATTTGACTGTCCCGATCGCCAGTGAGGCTCTTCGCACGTCCGCTCGCGACCTGACCGGCTTCGTTTCGCAGCTCGCGAAGTGTCAGAATCACCGCCAATGCTCTGAACGGTAGCTTGTCAAATCGACTCAGAGATATCTTGTCGATCTTGAAGTATAGATTTCGAACGAAGTCTCTCATTAGTCGTCCCCTCTGAATTCTTTCATCATAGACGCTTGGGCCACGACATATTCTCTGACGAATTTTGCAGGAAGAACAGATGCAAGTATTAGTCTTAGCATTGGTCTCGTTCGTTTTGTGAAGGCCAAAAACACGATGCTGCTCACCGCGTAGGAGGCCACCGATGCCCACGCTGCGCCGTTAATTCCGATTTTGGGTATCAAGATGAAGTTCGCGATAATGTTAATTGACGCACCTGCCGCGTGCGACCAAAGCGAAAATATCAACAATCCTTCGACGATCAGCCACCGAGAGACCGCCGTCCGCACGAACAGAAATACTCCTGCAAATATGTGAATCGAAAGAACCGACGAGCTCGCCGAGAAATCCGGTCCGTACAGCGTCCCAATTATCAGCGGAGCCAAAATCGAGACAAGTAGAGCGCCGCCGATTGCCGACCAAATCAGGCGCCGCATTAGAGCGGACAACTCGATCCCGTAATGTCCGATATTGGTCCGTGCACTCCGGATTAGTTGGGGAAATGCAGCGGTTACCATTGCCATCGCCAAGACTGACCAGGCTTCAGATATTCGGGTCGCTGCAGAGTAGATTCCAACACTGGCCACCGATGACAATATTGAAACAATAACGATATCTATCTTCAGATTAACCTGTGCCAGACCACCCGAGATCAGTATTGGCCAACTTCGTCGAACAAGTCGAATTGCTTCCGCCGGAACGAACCGCAATTTCACCTCACCATCACGTGTCCCGTGATTTCGTCTCGACATTAGATCAATTACTGGAAGCAGATAGACAAGCGCGTAGTCCACCGCATAACCCAGTGCCACGAATCTAAGGTCGGCGGCCAGGTAGATTGGAACCAACTTTGCCACAGTTGAGGCACCGAGAGCGACGATGCGAAGGGATACAAGCCGTTTGAACTCTATTCGGGCGTTGTACAGACAATCGACGGTATCCATGCCCGAGAATACGTACCCGATGCCCATGATTAGTGCCAAGGACAGGATCGAGGGGCTTTTTTCAAAAAGGTAGAGCCCCCCCAGCATGGCAAGCAGAAGGAGAAGGCCAGCTGCAATTTTCGCCAGACTGACCGTTAATATAATCGCGCCTCGCCGATCAGGCTTCTCGACTAAGTCCCGTACAAGCACGCCGCTTAGCCCCAGCGCGGAGAATCCCAGGAAGATCATCACCCACGAGTTTGCGGTTGTCACCGCACCTATTCCGGATGGTCCATACTGTCGCGCGATAAATACCGCGATGACGAACCCTGAACCCATACGTAAGATACTCTCTCCGAACAGGAGAGCCGTATTCGTCGAGTTTCCGCGTCCGGTTTGAACCTTCTCGGTCACGGCAGCATCGTGTTGAGTTCAGTCCACATCACATCGACCCTGGACTTTACTGTGTCGTGAATCTGCCGAAGGCGGGATGTTTCCTGCTCGAGTTCAATAGTTTCTATCTTTGAGATGGTGCTTGACGGATCAAAAGGATCGGCAAGTCCGTCCGTGACGTCAAAGTCGTTCATCAGGGCTTGATATTTGTGTGACCAGCTGTGGGCCACAACGGGGACCGAACTGGATAAGGCGCTGACAGCGGCATGGTATCTGCCTGCGACAACCACGTTCGACTGCGCTAGGACCTTCTTGCATTCCATTCCCGACGGAGGCGATAATACTTCAAGTCCACTAGTCCGGTCCGCGACGGCGTTCAGTATCTGAAGGTCATTCGGCCCCTCATGGCACAGTCCCGTAATGTGCCTACCTTGTCGTGTTAGATCCATTACGGTTTGTGCAAGTGAATCTATGTAAGAAGGCATCTTGGACTTGTTCTCTCGCGAAGCGATGTTCCAATTCGGCACAATTATGACATCTCGTTTTGGCGTTTGAGTGGTGTCCACGGTTAGCCCTATGGTCACGTCTGGGGCGATTGAGATTTTCCGGTGGTCGTCGTACACCCCCTTCACGTAGCGTTCCGAGGTTTTATCACGAGCCCAAATCCGGTCGGTTAATTCAAACACCTCTGCGGCCGACTCTGCCATACCTGCATTCTCGAATGGTCCGAACGCCTGGGGAAGCATCGAGTATCCTATTCCCGACTTCTTCCATCTGCGGAGACGTCCTAAGCGTGATGTAAGTGGCTGCATTCCCCAGGCATCAGTCATGCTGAAACCCGAGACGTCTAAGACATAATCGAACGCCCCATCAGGCACAATTTGGATGTGTCGGATCAAACCCGACGGCAATCGGTCCCATCCGAGGCTTCGGAAAGCGCCCAGTCGTTCCACCGATACCATTGGGAGCAAGGATAGTTCTCGACGCGTATCTGCGTTTACATCTCGCATACTGACTACGGGCTGATGACCGTGCTCGGTTAGCCAGACTGAAGTCGTCGCGAGCAGGAGCTGAGCTCCCTTGTTTTTGGAGTTGACTCCGTAAATCAGGACTCGCATATCAGCTCCACAGCTTGGTCATAGTCACGTGTGGTCCGTTCGTAGTTCGTCGAGGTCGTTGCGGACCATCATCTGCACTAACTCCGTGAAACCGACCTTCGGCTTCCACCCCAACCTGTCGTGCGCCTTCG